>CACPGB010000001.1 GCA_902633515.1 uncultured Pelagibacteraceae bacterium
TCGTTTTTTGACAATAACAGTGATACGGGTCTCCTTTGTCAAAATATTTTTGAGGTATACCATGATAAGATGCCAATATTAAATCTGGCTTCCAATTTATTTCTTTAATTTTTTTGTTTATTGAATTTACTAAAGCATCAATATAAAGAGGGTGTGATTCATAGTGCGGTATTATTTTTATAGATGGCTGCCACCTCATTTTCATAAGTGATCTGTATACTTCATCACAAACAGTTGCGGTTGTTGCTGCAGCGTATTGGGGATAGAGGGGAAATATAACTAAGTTTTCACATCCTTTCTCATGTAAACTTTTTATTTTACCTTTAATACTTGGGTTTCCATACCGCATCGCATAATCAACAATTATATTTTTCTCAGAAATTGAGCTTGATAACTTTCTAGCTTGCTGGCGCGTATAATAAAGAAGAGGTGAGATATTTTCATTTTTCATCCAAATTTCTTTATAAGCTTTGGCCGTTTTGGATGGTCTTAAATTTAATATAAAGATATTTAGTATAATTTGCCAAATAATTGGGTTGAGACTTTAGAGGAAATTCTTATTCAAGGTAAAGAGAGTTTTTTAGAGTCCGGGGGTGAAAATTTTGATATGGTGCCATGCTTAAATGATAATGATGATCATATTGGTTTATTAAAAACTTTAATCCAAAAGAGTTTATAATAAATGAATGCTTATTTGTTGTTTAAATCTCTCCATTTGATAGCAGTAATTTCTTGGATGGCCGGTCTCTTGTATCTTCCGAGAATCTTTGTGTATCACTCTCAAAATAACGACAAACCAATTGTTTCAGAAGTATTTAAAGTTATGGAAAAAAAACTTTTTTTTTACATTATGACCCCCGCCATGACACTATCTTGGATATTTGGGTTGATATTAATTCATGAAATAGGTTTTGAACAACTGGGACAAAAATGGATGATTTTGAAATTAATTTTTGTTGTTATCTTAACTTTATACCATTTTTATCTTGGAAGAATTTTAAGACAATTTAAATTAGATATGAATAAACATTCCCATAAATTTTATCGATATATTAATGAAATACCTACATTATTGCTAATTTTGATTGTATTTGTTGTAATAATTAAGCCTATCTAGGGTTGAATAATTTAAATTAGCATATATATTAAATTTTTATTAAGTCCTTAATAATTTACTCATGAACATACAAGAATTAAAATTAAAATCATCAGAACAACTCATTACCCAAGCAGAAGAACTTGGTATAGAAAATGCAAGTACCTTAAGAAAACAAGAAATACTCTTTGCTATTTTAAAAAAAGTTGCGGAAAAAGAGGAAATAACTGGCGCTGGTGTGCTTCAATTACTTCAAGATGGTTTCGGTTTTTTAAGGGCCATGGAGTCAAATTATTTACCAGGTCCAGATGATATTTATGTGAGCCCAAGTCAAATAAGAAAATTTGGTTTAAGAACAGGTGATACTGTTGAGGGACCGGTTAGAGCCCCTAAAGAAGGTGAGAGGTATTTTGCACTATTACAAGTAAGTAAGATCAACTTTGAAGAGCCTGATAAATCTAGACATAAAATAGCTTTTGATAACCTAACACCTCTTTATCCAGATAAACAACTTGTTATGGAGGTTGAGCCAGTAAAACCTGATAAAAAACAAGATTTAACTCCAAGACTTATAGATTTAGTGAGTCCAATTGGTAAAGGTCAAAGATCAATTATCATTTCGCCTCCCAAAGCTGGTAAAACTATGATTTTACAGAGTATAGCCAATTCAATTGCAAAAAATTATCCTGAATGTTATTTGATGGTTTTGTTGATAGATGAAAGACCAGAAGAAGTAACTGACATGCAGAGAACTGTAAAAGGCGAAGTTATAAGTTCTACCTTCGATGAGCCTGCTCAACGCCATGTTGCCGTTGCTGAGATGGTCATAGAAAAAGCAAAAAGACTAACAGAGCACAAAAAAGATGTTGTTATACTTTTAGATTCTATAACAAGATTGGGTAGAGCCTACAATGCAGTAATACCAAGTTCTGGAAAAGTTTTGACAGGAGGTGTTGATGCAAATGCATTACAGAGACCAAAGAGATTTTTTGGAGCTGCAAGAAATATTGAGGAAGGTGGATCATTGACGATTATTTCTACAGCATTAATTGATACTGGAAGTAGAATGGATGAGGTAATTTTTGAAGAATTTAAAGGCACTGGAAATAGTGAGACAGTTCTTGATAGAAAAATTGCTGATAAAAGAATTTATCCAGCTATTGATATAACAAAATCAGGCACAAGAAGAGAAGAGCTGTTATTTGACAAAAATGATCTTCAAAAAATGAATGTGTTAAGAAGAATCATCGCTCCCATGGGTACAATGGACGCAATTGAGTTTATTAATTCAAAATTAAAAGACACCAAAAATAATGCTGAATTTTTTAACTCAATGAACAAGCCAGCATAGACTTATGTAATGGTATCAATTCAAAATCTAGAATTTGAATTACAAAAATTATTTAAAGAAAAAAAATTCTCTGAGATAATTTTTGAAATAACTTCAAAAACCAGAGAAAATGAGAGAAGCGCAGGTCTATTTGTTTTGTTAGGTATTAGCAGAATTTCTCTAAACAAAAAGAACAAAGATCAGGTAGAGCTGGCAGTGGGTGAATTTAAAAAAGGATATCTTAAAGAACTAACAAGTGAAAATAGTCTCAATGCACTTGTAAATTTGGCGCTTGCAAGTGTTATTCTGGGCGATTTTAAAAATACTAATGTAGATTTTGACGAGATAAAAAATTTTTACATGTCATCCCCTAAACTTTTTCAAAATAAAAGACCGATTAATATTGCGATGACCACAATTTATTCAAGATTAAACGATTTTAAAGGCATGGTTTATCACCTTGAGAAGGTAATTAAATCTGGAGATTTTATATCAAATGACTTGTGCAATTATGGTTTTTGGAGGTGCTATGATAGGAGTTGGTCCCAAAAAGATTTCTTTGAATATGGAAAATTTGTTGAAAAAAGTTTAATTGAATATCCTCATGATCAAATAGTAAAATTATCCAATAAAAAAAGTAATAAAATTAATTTAGGTATTTTGTCCGCGGATCTTAAAACTGGACACTCCATTACTTTTTTTTTGAAAACTATTTTATTAAATTATAATAAAAATGAAATTAACATTTATTTAATTTCAAATCAAAAAGATCTCGCCACTGTGTCAGCTGAAATTACTAATTTAGTTTTTAAAACAATCGATATAAGTCAATTAAGTGATTTAAATGCTTTGAATAAAATTAGAGAATTAAATTTTGATATAATTATAGATGTGATGGGTTACACGTCTAGGAATAGAATAGGATTGTTTAAAAATAGAATTGCAAAAAAACAAGTAATATGGATGGGGTATTGTAATACTACTGGATTAAAAAACATGGATTATATTATTACAGATCCAAACTTAATTTACGAAAATGAAAAAGATTTATATGCAGAAAAAATTTTATATTTACCTGAAATTTGGAATACCCATTGTGGATTTGATTTTGAAAGAAAAGAAAATCCTGCACCTTTGATTAAAAATAATTATATTACTTTCGGATCATTTAATAATCCATCTAAAGTAAATGAAGATGTTATTTCTTGTTGGGCAAAAATTCTTAAAAGTATTAAAAATTCTAAATTAATAATTAAATGCCCGAGTAATAAACAACAATTAATTAGAATTAAAAAGTCTTTAAAAGAAAAACATATTTCGGACTCAGTAATTTTTCACACAAGTTTTGATAATAAAAAAGATCATCTTGACTTATATAAAAAAGTGGATGTTGCCCTAGATACGTTTCCTTACAATGGAGTAACTACATCATTTGAGGCTATATGGATGGGAGTTCCCGTACTTACCATGTCTGGTTATAATTTTAATTCAAGATGTGGTGAGTCGATAAATAAAAATCTAAATATGAAGGAATTAATCGCAAAAAATGACGAGGAATATATTTCTAAAGCAGTTGACTTATCAAATAACAAAGAAAAATATTTCAATTTAAGAAAATCTATATTTGAAAATGCAATAAAAAGTCCTCTATTTAATGGAAAAAAATTTGCGGAAAATTTCTTTAGTTCACTAATAGAAATAATTAAATAATTTAACTTATATTTAAATATTTAATTTTTTATATAATATTAATTTTAATATAATGATAAAGCTTACCAAAACTTTTCAATGCTCTCAATTCAAAAACTACAAATAGAAACAACAAAATTATTCAAACAAAAAGAATATTCTAAAGTTGTATTTGAAATTACATCACAAACAAAGGAAGAAGAAAGATCAACTTTCTTATGTAATTTATTGGGTTTAAGCAGAATTACTAACAATGAAAAAAACAAAGATGCTCTTACTTTGGCTCTCAAAGATTTTAAAATTGGATATTTAAAAGAAAAAAATACAATCCATGCTATTGATTCTCTTGCTAATTTTATAACCACAAATGTTTTTTTGATAGATTTAGAAAATAATTATGAGTTTGATTTTAGTGAAATTTTTAATTTTTATAAATTATCTGAAAAAATTTGTGTAAATCACAGACCAATGCACTTGGCAATGGCTATGGTTTATAGACGGTTAAACGATGCAAAAAAATTAATATTTCATTTTAAAAAGGTAATAGAGTCAGAAAAATTTAATGCTAATGATTTATGTAATTATGGTTACTGGCAATGTTTTAATAAAGAGTGGAGGCAATCTGATTTCTTTAATTATGGTAAGTTTTTGGACGAGAATTTAAAAGTAATCCCTCAAAATCAATTAGTAGAAATTTCACAAGAGACTGGTTCAAAAATTAGAATAGGTTTTTTATCATCAGATATCATTGAAGGTCATTCAATCACTTATTTCTTAAAAACAGTTCTTTTAAATTACGATAAGAGTAGATTTGAAATTATTTTATTTTTAAACAACATAAAAGAAGATCGGTCTACAGAGAATTTCAAGAGTTTAGTTGAAAAAACGATTAATATTTCAAATTTAAATAATGTTGATGCTTTAAATCGAGTAAGAGGATTAAATTTGGATATTATGATTGATTTGATGGGCTACACTTCAAGACAACGATTAGAGTTATTTAAGAATAGAATGGCTAAAAATCAAATTTTGTGGATGGGTTATTGTAACACTACTGGATTGAAGAATATGGACTACATTATTTCTGATCCAAATTTAATTCATCCAAGTGAGGAAAATTTTTATAGCGAGGAAGTAATATATTTACCTAAAATTTGGAATACTCATTGTGGATTTGATTTTAAAAGAACAGAAAATCCACCTCCATTCACTAAAAATAAATATTTTACTTTCGGGTCATTTAATAATTTTGATAAAATAAACCCAAGTGTTGTCTTTACTTGGTCAAAAATTTTAAAAAAGATAAAAAATTCTAAGTTGATTTTAAAAACATCCTCAAAAAGGCTTGCAACAAAAAGGCTTAAAGAGTTATTTAAAAAAACTGATGTGTTAGACTCAGTTCAATTTATAGGTAAAGTATCGGAATTCAAGAAACACCTTAATAATTATAATAATATTGACTTAGCGCTAGACACGTTTCCTTATAATGGAGTAACTACTTCATTTGAGGCTGTATGGATGGGTGTTCCTGTAATAACAATGGCTGGATATAATTTTAATTCTAGATGTGGTGAGTCTATAAATAAAAATCTAAATATGGAGCAACTCATAGCCAAAGATGAAGATGATTATATTCAAAAAGTGTTAGATATAACAAATAATTATGAGAATTATATCAATCTAAGAAAATCAATATTTTACGATGCAATTAAAAGTCCTTTATTTAATAATCAGGATTATGTTAAGAGCTTTTATGAGGCATTAAAGAAAATTGTTTAATAGAAATATTTAATTTTAATATTTAGATTTAGTCATTATAATTTATATATGACAATCTATGCCCTTTCATCAGGACCAGGTATATCTGGGGTGGCAATCATTAGAATCTCTGGGTCGGATGCATCTAAAGCAATAAAATTACTTACTGGAAAAGTTCCCCCTTCACCCAGAATAGCTTCGCTTCGAAAAATAAACAACATCAACACCTCTGAACAAATCGACGAAGGGTTAATAATCTGGTTTCCTAGCCCTCACAGCTATACAGGTGAGGATATGGCAGAAATTCATGTTCATGGAGGTAAAGCAATAGTTATGGCAATCCAAAGCGAATTGTCCAAAATAGAAAATTTCAGATTAGCTGAACCTGGAGAATTTACAAAGATAGCTTTTCAAAATGGTAAGATCAATCTATTAAAGGCAGAAGGAATAGCTGACCTGATAGCTGCAGAAACTGAAATACAAAGATTACAAGCTGTAAAGATTATGAAAGGTAAATCAGCTGAGAAATTTGATAATTTAAGAGAAAAGTTACTAAAGATTTTATCTTTCGTTGAAGCCAAAATCGATTTTCCTGAGGAAGATTTACCCGATGAAAATATTAAACAAATTAAAAAAGATTCGATTGAAGTTTTAAACCAAATTAAAAAAATTCTAGATGATCAAAAAGTAGGTGAAATAATTCGTGAAGGTTTTAAAATTGCTATCGTTGGTCCAACCAATGCTGGGAAATCTTCTTTATTAAATAATTTATCGAATAGAGACGTGGCAATTGTTTCTGAAATAGCAGGAACAACTAGGGATGTAGTTGAAACACATTTAAATATTGATGGCTATCCAGTTATCATTTCAGATACAGCAGGTATTAGAAATTCTAAAGATGAAATAGAGAAAAAAGGTATAAGATTATCGTTAGATAGAGCAGAAAATGCTGATTTAAAATTAGTGGTAATAGATGCAAAAAGTACTGATTTGAAAGGATTTTTGAATGATTTATTAAAAAACAATGCGATTTTAGTTGTAAATAAGTCAGATCTTATTGAGAGTGAACTAGAACCAGAGGTAAAAAAGCTAGATCATGTTTTAATTTCATTAAAGGAGAACCTAAATCTAGATAAATTAATTTCAAAAATTAAAGACAGATTAAAAACAAAATTTATTATAAATGAAGATATATTAATTACTAGAGAAAGACACAGACAACATTTAGTTCAGTGTTTAAATAATTTGACAAATTTCTTAGAAAAAAATGATAAAAAAGATTTTGATAAAGCTGCTGAAGATTTGCGGTTAGCTACTAGACATTTAGGTATGATAGTTGGAAAGGTTGATGTAGAGGAAATATTAGGCAGCATTTTCAACGATTTTTGCATTGGTAAATAAGAACCTTGTAAAATTTTTTTTCAAATATAAATTTATATCATGAAAAATGAATTTTCATTTGATGTTGTTGTAATTGGAGGAGGTCATGCTGGTTGTGAGGCAGCCGCTGCTTCAGCTCGTCTAGGTGTGAATACAGCTTTATTTACTCACGATAAAAGTACTATTGGTGAGATGTCGTGTAATCCTGCAATTGGTGGCTTGGGCAAAGGCCATCTAGTCAGAGAAATAGATGCATTAGATGGAATTATGGGAGAGATAGCAGATAAATCAGGAATACAATTTAGGTTGTTAAATAGAAGCAGAGGACCAGCTGTTAGAGGCCCAAGAACTCAATCTGATAGATTACTATACAAGCAATTTATGCAAGAAAAACTTGTAAACTATTGTAATTTAAGCATTTTTTCAGATACTTTAATTAAGTTTATCTTTTTAAATAATACGATAAATGGATTTTTAACATTAAAAGGTAACAAGATTAATTGTAATAAAATAATACTTACAACAGGTACTTTTTTAAATGGATTGATACACATTGGTGATGAGCGTACTCCAGCGGGAAGATATAATGAAAAACCTAGTACAGGTTTAAGTGAACAATTAGAAAAATATAAATTTAAAATAGGAAGATTGAAAACAGGCACTCCTCCTAGACTAGATGCCAGGACGATAAATTTTAAAAATTTGGAAAAACAAACAGCTGATGAAACCCCATATTTTTTTTCTTTCTTAACGAAAAAAGCAATCAATAAACAAGTGTCTTGTTCAATGACCTACACTAATCAAAAGGTGCATAATATAATTGAGAAAAATTTATCTAAGAGCGCAATGTACTCTGGTAGCATTAAAGGAGTTGGTCCAAGATATTGTCCATCAATAGAAGACAAAATAGTTAAGTTCGCTGAAAAAACGAGACATCAAATATTTTTAGAGCCTGAAGGGCTAAATGACTACACAATTTATCCAAATGGAATATCAAACTCATTACCCGAGGAAGTACAATCTGAAATACTTAACAATATCAATGGTTTAGAGAATGTTAAAATGATCAGGCCAGGATATGCTATAGAGTATGACTATGTAGACCCTAGGGAGCTCTTTCTAACTCTTGAGACTAAAAAAATTAAAAATTTGTATTTAGCCGGTCAGATAAACGGAACTACTGGATATGAAGAGGCTGCAGCCCAAGGTCTTATAGCTGGTGTGAACGCAGCTTTGTCATTTATGAATAAAGAGCCATTTATTCTAGATAGATCAGATGCCTACATTGGAGTGATGATAGATGATTTGGTTACAAAGGGTGTAGCGGAACCTTACAGGATGTTTACCTCAAGAGCCGAGTATAGGCTTAGTTTAAGAGCAGATAATGCAGATTTAAGACTTACTAATAAAGGTATTAAAATTGGCTTAGTATCTAGGGATAGAAAGTTAAAATTTGAGGATAAATTTGCAAAAATGAGTGAAATATCTCTTCAAATGTCTAGTTTAAGTATATCTCCAACAAAAGCTGAAAAATATGGTATTAAAATTGCAAAGGATGGTATTTTACGATTAGCAGATGAAATTCTAGCTCAAAAAGATGCTAATATGGTTAAAATGCGAGAGATTTGGCCTGAAATTAAGGACTTTGGGTCCGAAATTGACGAACAAATAGAAATTAATTCTCATTATAGAGGTTATTTAAAAAAGCAAAATGCAGATATCATAGCCTTCAAAAAAGATGAAAACCTTATTATCCCTGATAATATTGATTATGATCAATTTTCCGGTTTATCTAATGAGGTAAAATCCAAATTTAAGGAAATAAGACCAAAAACTATGGGGCAAGCGTTAAGAATTGATGGTATTACTCCAGCAGCTGTATATATTTTGTTGTCACATGTTAAAAGAAAGTCTATTAAGCATATAGCTTAATGGATTCGATAATTTCAAAAAATTACTCTCAAATTCCAGATTTTCATGTTTCACGTGAAACTTGTAATGATCTTGAATGCTTGATAAGTATGATTCAAAAGAAAAATGAGGAAATAAATATAATTAGTAAAAAAAACTCTGAAAAAGAGGCAATAAGGCAAAGACATATTGTTGATTCTGCACAAATAATTGATTTTGTTGATTTAAATAGTAATACAACCTCTGATTTAGGCTCTGGAGGTGGTATGCCCGGGTTAATCATCGCAATCTTGATGAAGAAATTAAAAAACAGTATGAAAATAAAACTTTACGAGAAAAGTTACAATAAATGTGTTTTTTTAAAAGATGCCTCGAAAAAATTAGAATTGAATACAGAGATAATACAAAAAGATATTTTTAAAATTGAAAATATTGAAACTGGAACCATTATGTCCAGAGCTTTTAAACCAATGCCTATAATTCTTGATTTAGTTCAAAAAAATTTTGGAAAATATAAAAATATAATTTTATTCATGGGTAAAAGCGGTAGAAAAATTTTAAATGATACTCTCAAAATTTGGAATTTAGATTACGAGGAAAAAAAAAGTTTAACAAATAAAGATTCATTTTTGTTAAATATAAAAAATATGGAAAAAAAAATTTAATGAAAATCATTTCAATAATAAATCAGAAGGGCGGAGTTGGTAAAACAACAACAGTTATTAATCTTGCTTCTGCATTAACACAACTAGGAAAAAAAATTTTAGTTATTGATTTAGATCCTCAAGGAAATGCAACAACCGGTCTTGGTTTATCTAATTTAGAAAGATCAGATGAAACTATTTATGGTATTTTAAATGGAACTAAGTCTATTTCAGAAGTAATTAAAAAAACTAAATTTAATAATCTTGATTTAGTAACTTCAAATGTTGATTTATCTGGTCTGGAGCTTGAAACAGCTGGAGATAGTGATAGGGCATTTATTTTAAAGGTTAAATTAGCCGCGTATTTAAATAATTCTGGAGGGTTATACGATTATATACTGATAGATTGTCCACCATCTCTGAGTCTATTGACCGTGATGGCACTTGTGTGCTCAAACTCGCTTTTAGTCCCTCTTCAGACAGAATTTTTTGCGCTAGAGGGCTTAACTCAATTGATGAAAACAATTGATCGAATAAAAATCAACTTAAACCCTGGTTTGAAAATTCAAGGAATACTTTTGACGATGTATGATAGAAGAAATAAATTATCTTCTCAGGTTGAGCAAGAAGCAAGAAATTATTTTAAGGAAAAGGTATATCAAACAGTAATCCCACGTAACGTAAGATTATCCGAAGCACCTTCGCATGGTGTTCCAGTTCTAATCTATGATAAAAATTGTCCTGGAAGTAAATCATACTATAATTTTACAGATGAGTTTATAAACCAAGAAAGTCATATAGGGAGTGCTGCTTAGTGAATAAGATTAAAAAGGGATTAGGTAGGGGATTATCATCATTAATAGGTGAAACTAAGATAGAGCAAGCAACTAACAAATTATCTATTAGTGATCTTTATCCAAATAAGTTTCAACCTAGAAAAATTTTTGATGAAGATAGTTTAAATGATTTAGAAAAATCAATAAAGGAAAGGGGCATTATTCAACCAATTATAGTTAGAAAATCAGACGAAAATTCAAAGTATGAGATTATTGCTGGAGAGAGACGTTGGCTTGCAGCCCAAAAAGCTGGTCTTCATGAAGTGCCTGTTGTTGTTAGTGAAGCAGATGATTTGAAATCTCTAGAATTTGCGATAGTTGAAAATGTTCAAAGAAATGATCTTAATTCTTTAGAGGAAGCCCAAGGTTATCAGAGATTAATAAATGATTTTTCTTATGATCAAGAAAAAGTCTCAAAATTTATTGGAAAAAGCAGAAGTTATATTACCAATTGCTTAAGAATATTAACTTTACCAAATGATGTTTTAAATTTAATTGAAACAAAAAAGATATCCGCTGGTCATGCAAAAATATTGGTTGGGCTAAATAATGCAAGTTTTGTTGCGCAAAAAATTATCGAAAAAAAACTTTCTGTACGTCAAACAGAAAATTTTGTTAAGATTTTTAAGAAGAAAAAAAGTTTTTATGTAAAATCTAATAATCCGAATATTCAAAATCTTGAAAGATCAATTTCTGATAAGATTGGCTTAAATGTTTCAATTAAGAATAGTAAAAAAAATAAAGGAACAATTACTTTTGTTTACCATGACATTGACCAACTTAATAAAATAATTGATATAATTAAATCAAACTATTAATTCATGATCAACTTTTTTCTAAAATAAAGTTGGTAATTATAAGAATTGAATTATTATAATTTTTTTTAATTTCTAATTCAATATCATTAATATTTTTAATTAGTTCTTTAATTTCTTTAGGTTTCCATTTGTTTAGTTGAACTTTTATAATTTCTTTATCTTTCCAAAATATAGGTGGTTTAGCTGAGTTTATTGTTTCATTAATGTCTTGATTTCTCTCGAAATTTACAGCTAAGTTTAGAATTCTTTTTGCTTTAGATAAAAAAGCTCTTAGAATTATAATACAATCCTCAGAATTATAATTATTTTCATTTAGAATATTAATTGTCTTATTTTTATTTTTTGCTAAACAGTTGTTTATTAGCTCTGATAATTCATAATTTTCTTTTGAATTTATTAATTTTAAAATTTCCTCAGGTGATATTATTTTCTTACTTTTTAAGAAATTTTTAATTTTTTCAATTTCATTCTTTAAATTACCTCTATCTCCATTACATTTTTCAACAATTAAGTTAATATTTTGTTGTGATATTGAAATATTTTCTTTTTTAAAAAGAGTTGTGGCTAATCTTCTAAGTGTATCATTATTATCTGAATATGTAGGTATGCAAATTAATTCTTTATTTTTCTCAAAAAGAGATCTTAATTTAGATCTAGTTTCCAGAATACCAGCGTTTATTATAATCTTGATATTAGTGATATTTCTCTCAATTAAATCTTGAATTACTGGATAAATTTTATCTGTCGATCTATTAATTATTATAATTTTATTATTCTCAAATAGTGAGCCAGATAATATATTTTCATAAAAAGTCTCAACTTCGTCTTTAATTTGAATTTCATCATAATTAAAAACTTTTCCGTCATTTTTTTTTACAATTTCATTTATACACTCAGATTTTAAGCCCTCATTTTTACCATACAATAAGTGAAAAATTGTATTTTTGGAAATTTTATTAAGTTCAAAGAATTTTAAAATCATTAATCTGCAGCCAATCTAAGTATAAGTTTTTGAGAGATAGATCTTGCAAGATTTTCTTTGATAGTTTTTTCATAATTTTTTTCTTCGTATTTATCAGTCATTTTTTGAAAATTAAATTTTTCATTTACTGAAAAATTTTCAGAATTATTATTTTTTTCAATTACGAATTTTGTAATTACATTAACCTGGTAATCAGTTATCGTTCCAGCATTATTCCTAGCTAAAATATTTTTAGTGTATTCTGTACTAAAGCTAATATTTACGATTTCATCAGATCTCTCTTTACTTTTTTTTTTAATATTTGCGACAATTAAATTATTAATATTTTTGTCACCAGTAAAACTAGTTATTATTATTTTGTTATTTACTTTATTTTGATCTGAATAAACTGGCTTATATTCACAATGATTTAATATATTTAATGATATAATTATGAAAAGAATTTTTCTAAGCATTTATAAAATTATGTTTAATAGTTTATCTTTAATATAGATCTTTCTTTTTATTTCTTTTTGAGCAAAATATTTCATTATTTTCTCATCATTCTTTATTATTTCAATGAGTTTTTCCTCATCAATGTCCGGTTTTGTTTGAACTAGGCCTCTTTTTTTTCCATTAATTTGTATTACTACATTAACGATCTCCTTTTTTAAAATTGAGACATCGTACTTAGGCCATTTTAAATTTTTAGCTTTTGTTATGCTTAAACATTCATTTGCAAAATGAGGAAGAATTGGTGTCATAGCAATTAAAATTTTTTGATAATTCTCAACTAATGTATGCTTTGTGTAATTTTTTTCTATTTGTTTATTTAGAAAAGAGTACATTTCATAAAGGTTAGCAATAATTTTATTATAACTGAAACTTTCAAGATTATCGTGAACTTTTTTTAAATATTTGTTGGTATATTTTAATATTTCATCATCAAAATCTGTTTTATGATCTTTATTAATTTCATTTACAACTTTTTGATTTAATTTCCAAAGTTTTTGAATGAATTTAAAAGAGGAGACAATACCTTCCTCAGACCATTGAACATCTTTTTCTGGGGGACTATCAGATAATATAAAGAGTCTTGCTGAGTCGGCACCATAATCAGCAATAATATTTTCTGGATCAATTGTATTTTTTTTTGACTTTGACATTGACTCTGAGGGCCCAACTGAAATTAATTTTGATTTATCTTTTTTTAGATACTTCTTTCCATTTATACTTTCAATTTCATCAGGACTTATCCAATTCTCGTCAGAATCTTTATAGGTTTCATGACAGACCATTCCTTGTGTAAAGAGACCATTAAATGGCTCTAAGATATCAAAATTGTTGTTATCATGAGACAATGCTTGCATAAAAAACCTTGAATAAAGTAAATGTAAAATTGCATGTTCAACACCACCAATGTATTGATCAACAGGCATCCAATAATCTATATCTTTTTTCTTGAATCCATATTCGGTTTCAGTTGGAGAGCAGAATCTTAGATAATACCAAGATGAACAAACAAAAGTATCTAAAGTGTCTGTTTCTCTTAACAATTTTTTTCCATCAACATTGATTTTTCTCCAATCGTCTTGACTATCAAGTGGATTTCCCTTTACATTTAAGTCTATATTTTCAGGCAGTTCCACTGGCAACATCGATTTAGGAATTGGGTAAGCTTTTCCTTTCTCATCATACGCTATTGGAATAGGACACCCCCAATATCTTTGTCTAGATACACCCCAATCTTTTAATCTAAAATTAATTTGTCTTTTTCCTAATTTTTTTTTTTCTAAAATTTCAATTGTTTCAAGAATAGAATTTTCTGGTGCTTTAAGACCATTTAAAAAATCTGAATTAATAAGTACACCTGGTCCTGGATATGCCTCATTAAGCACTTTAAAATTTTCATCTTTATCATTTGGACGAACGACTGTTTTAATTTCTAGGTTATATTTTTTTGCAAAGTCAAAGTCTCTTTGATCATGTGCTGGGCAACCAAAAACTGCACCAAATCCATAATCCATCAATACAAAGTTTGCAAAATAAACTGGCACTTTTTGTTTTGGATTAAGAGGATTTACAGCCTCAAGATTAGTTTTAAAACCAATTTTTTCGCCAACTGCTATAGCTTCTTCAGTTGTGCCGGTTTTGGAGCATTCGTCTTTAAAACTCAGAAAATCCTTATTATTTCTATAAAATTTTGAAATTTCGTGATCTATAGATAATGCTAAAAAAGAAAATCCAAAAAGAGTGTCAGGTCTTGTTGTAAAACATTTTATATTTTCTATAGGTAGGTCTCCCACAATTTTAAAATTAATTTCACTTCCGAAGGATTTTCCAATCCAATTTTTTTGCATTATTTTCACTTTGTTTGGCCAATCATTTAATTTTTCTAAACCATCTAGTAATTCTTGTGAGAATTTAGATATATTAAAAAACCATTGACTTAGTTTTTTTCTCTCTACGGCAGCCCCAGAGCGCCAGCCTTTGCCATCAATGACTTGTTCATTTGCAAGGACAGTTTCATCTACTGGATCCCAATTTACATAGTTTTCTTTTCTATAAACAAGTTTTTTTTCAAATAATTCTAAGAAAAAGGCTTGTTGATGTTTATAATAATCTTTGTTGCAAGTTGAAATTTCTCTATCCCAATCAATTGATAAGCCAAGTTTTTTCAATTGAGTTTTCATATTTAGTATGTTTGTCTGGGTCCATTTTTTTGGGTCCAAATTATTTTGTTTCGCTGCATTTTCAGCCGGCATACCAAATGAATCCCAACCCATTGGATGTAAAACATTATATCCTTGAAGCGATTTGTAACGAGCGAGAACATCGCCTATTGTATAATTTCTAACGTGACCCATATGAATCTTTCCAGATGGATATGGAAACATTTCAAGGCAATAAAATTTTTTTTTTGAGGGGTCTGTTTGTACTTTAAAACTCTTATTTTTTTCCCAATAATTTTGCCATTTCGTTTCTACCGATTTGAAATTATATCTACTCATACCAATTAATGTTTAATCTTTAGAAACTATTCTCTATTATCATTAGTCGACATACGATAAGGTTTGAAATTTTTATCCTTTGATTGTTTTTTATAAGTGGCTGCTCTTGAAAGTATTTTTTTTGTAATCTCTTTTTTAAGTTGTCCATCTTGTTTATTAATTTTACAATTATTTGCAGCAATACATTTTTTGTAAAAAATATCTACATCCAAAGCATCTGCTCTTACTTCGTTACTTAAAAATCTAATTGTTATTTTTATAGACTCTTCAGCATTGCCTTGTTCCGAATACCAGTCAGTGATTATTACACCCCCACTATAATTTGCTGAAGTTAAGGGCATGAAATCTAAAATATCAAGAGATGCTCGCCATAACTCATTAGAACTTGCAAACTCAAAATTTGTTGCTCCACCTCCTCTGGCACCTCCAATAGTGTTGTTTATCCTAAACCCTTTACCCTCTTCTAAATTTTTCTTAACTCTTTCTCTAGGATCAGGTGGATTTTTTCTTGCATCTCCGGTTTTGAAGAAACCTTCTTTTGCACATGAATTGAGGGCAAAAATTATTAAAAAAAATATAATAAGCTTTTTGTATTCAAGTAATTTAGACATTTTGAGTTTTTAAAATGAAATTAAAATAAATATACATCTAATAACAAAATAATTGAAAAAATTCATATAAATAGTGTTGCATAAATGCAACAATATATGAATTTATTGCAGTAAAGTGCTAAATTAAGGGTTTTATTAGGGAAAAATGATAATTTGCCAGTGTTTATTATTAATAATTAAACAATTACAAAGGAGTAATTAATATGAACAACTTTAAAAAAATTGGATTATCAGCATTAGCTGGTTCTCTAGTGTCTGTCTCTGCACACGCTGCTGAAGTATCAGTATCTGGTAGCGCGTCAATCACGATGGACAGACCTTCTAAAGAGATGGTCACAGGTAACGACTTCTCTATGGGAGATAGTCTTAACTTTAGCATGAGTGGTGAGACTGACGGCGGTGTAGGCGTAGCAGTAGCTTACGAAATAGACGGCGGTGCGTTAGATGACTACGACATGACTTTATCAGGTGATTGGGGATCATTAGTATTTAATGGTTCAGGTACATCATCTGCATTAGGTGCAATTGATGACGTAACTCCAAACGCTTATGAAGAAGCATGGGATATCGTTGACTACGACGGAACTCTAACAGTTGGAGCTCCAACAGTAATCGGCGGTGGCGGTGGAACTAATATGTTCATCTACACTTCACCTAGCTTTAGTGGAGCAACAATCAGTGCGTCTTACCAAAACGATGGTGGTGCTGCTGCAGTATCAGACTCATATCATGACCTTGCTCTTAAGTTTGCACCAGAAATGGTTGAAGGCTTAACAGTTGGTTATGGAACTGGTACTATTCAGACTGGAATCAATGTAGAGAAAACAAACTCTACTGGGTATATTAAATATGCTGTAGGTGGTTTCACTGTTGGTTATCAACAATCTGAATCAGATCATGACACTAAAAGCTCAAGTCAAGATTCAACAGCTTATGGTATAACATATGCAGTAAACGATGATTTATCAATCGGTTACAGCTCACATACTGTAGAGTTTGATGCTGGAGCTACTAACAATACTGACCAAGAGTCACACGGAGTTCAAGCTTCATACACAATGGGTGGAATGACACTTGCTGGTGCTATGAACGAAGTAGAATCTATGGATGGTGTTGCAACTGGTGACTATGAAGGTTACGAGTTCAATCTAAAATTTGCATTCTAATTAATTTAGAAGAAAAAATGTTAAAAGGCCCCTTTTTAGGGGCCTTTTTTTTTATAAAAGAATGAAATTCCTGCGAAACCTGAGATATTTATTAGTTTTAATTTTCTGATATTGCTTTTGGATATTCCGCCTAATGCAACTACATTTTTCTTTGTATATTTTTTAAGGACCTTAAATTTATTTATCCCTAAATAATTTTTATTTTTTTTAAATAATGAGGATATAAAAATACTTTTTACTTTTTGTAATTCTTTAATTTTGATCTCTTTTAAATTATGAGCTGAGCCCACAATAGTAAAATTATTATATAAAGAGTAGGACAAATGATCAAATTTGTTGTTAAATGAAGGTATATAAACTCCATCAAGTTTTAATTTTAAAGCTAATTTGAAATTATTAGCTAAAAAAAATTTGTTACCCTTTTTATTCAAAAAATTTTTTAATTTTAAAAGTTTGATTGTATTGATACTGGTTGAGCTATAATTTCTATAAATAATTATTGTTTCTTTATCATGTTTTTGTAGATTATTTGTATCAAGAGTATTTATAAAGTAATATTTTGTTAATGATTTAAAATGCATCAAGTAGTCCAAAATTTAATTAGTATTAAAGAAGAAATAAAACAAAACCTTTCTGATTCAAAAGATTATAAAGTACCAAAAATTATTGCTGTTTCAAAGACTTTTGGAATGGATAAAATATTACCTTTAATAGAATATGGACATCAAGATTTTGGTGAAAATAAGGTCCAAGAAGCGATTGAAAAATGGAGTGTAATCAAATCTGATAAAAATAATATCAAATTACATTTGATAGGCGGTCTTCAAACAAATAAAGTCAAATTAGCTGTGCAATTATTTGACTATATCCATTCTGTGGATAGTGAAAAACTTGCTAAAAAAATATCTAATGAACAACAAAAACAAAATAAAAAAGTAAGAGTTTTTATTCAAGTTAATATTGGAAATGAAGAGCAGAAGTTTGGGGTAAATAAACTTTCTGTATCTAATCTGTATTCCTATTGTAAAACTCTTAATTTAGATGTAGCTGGATTAATGTGCATTCCCCCGTTAAATAAACCATCAGAAACATTTTTTAAAGAAATGAATGAAATGAACAAAAAATTAAATTTTGAGGATTTGAGTATGGGGATGTCTTCAGACTATTTAGATGCAATAAAAAATTCTGCTACATATGTAAGAATTGGTTCTAATATCTTTGGTAAGAGAAATTAGTTAATTTGAATTTTTGACTTTTTATCAATTAATTTTAGCATAATTAAAAAATCTTTCTTTTTAATAGCTATACAACCGATTGTAGGTTTATAATTATTTGTTAGATGAATAAAAATACAACTACCTTTAAATTTGATTGGTTTAATAAAATTAAATTTAATCGGTATTAATAAATCATAATTATGATCTTTTCTATAAAGATTTTCACACTTTATTTTTTTATTTATAGTTATTAATTTATTATAATTTTTTAAATTATGTGGATCATCACACCAACCCATATTCTTTTTAATTTTTATACACTTTAAATTTGTAATTGGTTTTTTAACCCTATCTGATCTATAATATAGATTTTCAATGGTATAATAACCAATTGGGGTTTTTTTATCACCCTCTTTTTTTTTTTTACTTTTACCATTTTTACCAATAGAACACTTGAATTTAAAATCATCCACTTCAAGTGTATGTTTATTTTTTAAGTAAATTATCATATTCTATAGTTTGATGAATAGTCATAATCTTATTATTTATGAATTTGAAGAATTATATAAGATTTTAATTGAAATTAAAAAAGATATAAATTTTAAATTTGAAAAGATAAATAAAGAAAACTTACCTGAGTTAAATTCAAAATTGAATTATTTAATATTTACAAAAAAAAAAATACCTGGATTAGATAATCAAATAGTTTTTAATCATTTTCCAGTATCAATTTTTAAATTATTGGAAAAAATAAATATTGAGTTTATTAAAAGAAGTTTTCATGAACAATCTGATATGGCAATTGGAAATTATAAACTTAACCTTAATGCACGCGAAATGTCTTTTGGAGATAAAAAGCTAAAACTTACGGAAAAAGAGATTGACTCAATAGTATATATTTTCAAAGTTGCTGGATCAGTGAAAATACAAGAATTACAATCAAATGTATGGGGATATCAATCTAAATTAGAAACACATACTGTTGAAACACATATTTATCGATTAAGAAAAAAAATTTTAAAAACTTTTAATGATGAAAATTTCATTATAAGTAAAAAAGATGGTTACGAAATTCAAAAAAAAAAATAGATTTGCCAAAGATCTTTTTTCTAAAAAATATAAACCTAGAATTATAAAACCAAAAAAAGGTAAGGGAAGCTTTAAAAGAAGAAAAAGTTAAAGTCTTGCCCCAATTTGTTGAATGATTTTTGATGATAATTTAGTTCCATGCTCCAAACATTTATTAGTAGATAGATTGTTTGTAAAACCATGCAAATAACCGGCTGCAAAAAGATCTCCCGCACCTGTCAAATCTTTGATAGTAATATTTTTATCTGCTTCTATCACATTAATTTCACTGCCATTAATTGAAATAGCACCTTTTTCTCCCCGAGTAATAACAATATGTTTTTCAATTTCTCTTGCAAAAGCTATTACTTCGTTGAAATTTTTAGCATTAATTAGCGCCATAATTTCACTTTCATTTGCGAACGTTAAGTCTAATTTTTCTTTAACTAAATCTAAAAAATTTTTTTTATGTCTTTCTACGCAAAACAGATCTGATAACGACATTGCAACTTTTTTGGCATTATTAATTGCTTTCTCAAATGCTTTTTTTGGTTCACCTTCGTCCCACAAATAGCCTTCTAAAAAAATTAATTCACTTTTTTTTATAATTTCCACATTCACATCGTACGCATTAATTTTGCCAGCAATACCCAAAAATGTACACATAGTCCTTTCAGAGTCCGGTGTAACTAAAATTAGACATGTTCCAGTAGGAATAGTCTCTTTTTGCTTTGTGTAATAATACTTAACATTTTCTCTCATTAATCCTGCTTCATATTTAGCTCCAAATTCATCATCAGATATTTTTCCTATAAAACCAACCTCATTTTTAAGCTGAGATAAGCCAACTATTGAATTAGCAACTGAACCTCCAGAAATAGATTTTTCAATTTTAAGATTCCCTAAAAGATTTTTGAATTCAATTTCATTAAAAAATAATTTCATTGTGCCTTTTGTAAGATTATTTTCTGTAATAAAATTTTCTTCAACTTTGCAAATTATATCAACAATTGCATTACCAATACCGAGAACTTTCATATTATGCTTTTTTTGTTTTAATTGGTTTTTTTCGGTTAGGATAACAAGTGGTACAAATTTTACAAGTCAGACCATAACACTCTCTAGCTTTACAATATTCTCTTCCATAATATATTATTTGAAGATGTAGTTTGTTCCAACTTTTTTTTGGAAAAAGTCTTTTTAAATCTTTCTCTGTTTGAATAACATTTTTTCCGTTTGTTAAACCCCATCTTTGAGCCAATCTATGTATATGAGTATCTATTGGAAAAGCAGGATATCCAAAACCTTGAGACATCACTACACTAGCTGTTTTATGACCAACGCCAGGAAGGTTCTCTAATTCCTCAAAGGTTTTAGGGACTTTGCCGTTATGTTTTTCTATTATTATTTTTGACAGGTTGTAAATACTCTTTGCCTTAATTCTAAAAATACCGATTTTTTTTATTAATATTTCAATTTTTTTTCTTCCCAATTTAATAAAGTGCTTAGGCTTGTAAAATTTTGGATAGATATTTTTAGTTACATTATTTACATTTACGTCTGTGCATTGTGCCGAAAGTAGAACAGAAATTAAAAGAGTAAAAACATTTCTACTCTTCAATGGAACATAGATCGAAGGATAAGTTTTGTTTAAAATTTTAAAAACTATCTTAGCTCTTTGAATTTCATCCATTATTTGAAATTCATTAAATCTCTCATTGAGTAAAGACCAGGTTTTTTATTTATAAGCCATTTTGCTGCTGTCAACGCGCCTTCAGAGTATAGAGCTCTATCAAAAGCTTCATGACTCAAAGTAATTATTTCTTTGCCACTTGAAAATTTTACCTCGTGTTTTCCAATTATTTCACCTTTTCTTAAAGAATTAAAATTTATTTTTTTGCTATATGGAAAAGTCTTTTTGTTTAAAAATTTCTTTCCCAATAAAGAATAAAATTTTTTTTTTTTACCAATCGCAATTCCTTTACCGAGCATTAATGCTGTTCCAGATGGGTAATCTTTTTTGTGTTTATGATGAATTTCAAAAACTTTACTTAAAAAGGCGCTCCCAAGAGAGATTGATGCAATCTCAGTAAGATACATTAAAAGATTTATACCTAAGCTCATATTGCCAGCTTTTAAAATTGATATTTTTTTTGAGTATTTCTTAATTAGGTTTTCTTGGCTTCTACTAAATCCAGTTGTACCTATAATAACTTTTTTTTTTAATTTAGTTACGATTTTTAACATTTCTAAAGTGCACTTTGGTATTGTGAAATCAATAATAACATCAACATTTTTAAAAGCTTTTTCTGAATTCTTTTGAATTTTTAATCCATTGATATTTTTATTTTCAATTCCAATTTCTGTAAGAGAGATTATGTTAAAATTCTTATTCTTTTTTGAGGATTTTATTAGCTGTTGACCCATTCTTCCTAAACAGCCAGTTATTCCTAGTTTAATTTTTTTCATATAAATTCATTATTTACTTTAATTTATTCTCAAATTCCTCTTTTAATTTACTTACAACTTTATCCCAAGAAAAATTTTTGATTACATAATTGGACCTTTCCATTTTAGAAGTATCTGGTTTATTTATAACTCTTTCCTCTAAAATATTAACTAAAGAGTCTATATTTGGATTAAGAAAATATTTGTCATTTATTTTTTTTTCACTACTTTCAATTTGAAATCCAAGACAAGAGTTATAATAATCGTCAGTACAGCCACCTTTTGTTACTACTATTTGCGATCCACATGCTGCTGCTTCTAGTGGTGTTAAGTTAAACCCTTCTGCACGATATGGAGAAACATAACAATCAGTGATAGAATATAAATTTTTTATCTCTTGAAAATTTAGATTTTTTGAAATTATTTTAATATCACTCATCATTTTCTCATTTATGATGTTGTATTTTTTATTAAATTTGGACTTTTTCAATCTTTCAAAAAGATAATCTGTTTTAATTTCAAATAAGTTACTTTGGTCTTTAAGAATTAATTTTAGATTGCTTATTTTTTTTTTAAGAATTCCATAAGCGGCAATAAGTATCTCAACTCCCTTATTTTCAGTCATTGCCCCAATATTTGTTAAAATAAAAGCATCATTTTCAATTCCATATTCTTTTCTTATTTTAATTTTTTCTTCATCTGAAACTAAATGAAATGTTTTTTTATTTATACCGTGAGGAATAACAATTATCTGCTCATCTTTGAACCCTGCCTTTAAGTAACCTTCTTTACACCAATTTGAAGGTGTATGAATAAAAAAATCTTTATTAGATTTTAGTTTTTCAGGAATACCATTGATATAATTGCTTTTAGGTAAAACTTTGTGTGCACAATTACCAAAAACAAATAAAGTTTTTGAATTAAATTTATCTTTAAAATTAAAAGGAAAAGATATTCTATAAGTAATATCATGTATTTGGTTTTTTTTTGATTTTGGGATATTGTTAATAAAGTTTGATAAATTTTTTTCTAAACCACTAAAATTTTTTTTATTGTTCCATTTTTCTGAAGCAAACGGAATATCCTTAAAAAATATATCACAAGATTTTGAAAGTTCTAAAATTTGCCACTGATTTACTAATGAAAATGAGTGGTTAATTCCTCTCCAACCCTCAATAAGAATATTCATTATGCCAACTTATATCACATATGATTTTGATTAAAATTATATTAGTAATAATTTTTTAAATTTTCCATTAATCTTACAAAATTAGCGTTACGATTTATTTTATCCTTATCTTCTTGTTTTATTAAAATTGGAGCAACATCATTTTTAATCTGAATATTAGTTGAAGCTAGAGCTTTACCATCTCCTGTTAATTTTATTTTATTAAGTTTGTCACTAAAATTATCATTAAAATTAATTTTTAAAATTTTACACATACGTTTGAGATTTTCATATGGATTACTACAAAAATCTTCATATTTAAAAATTTTACTTTTTAAAGCATCTAAAAAAAAATTTTCGTATCCTTTTACAAAAAAATCAAAATTATAATTTTTAATAAAAAAAGGAAGAGAATTAAAACAACTTATGTAAAGTTCTAGAGGGTGCCGTAATATATATAGATTTAATATTTTGAATTTTTTATTTAGAATTTCTAAAACAGAATTTTTGTATGTTGGTTTTATAAATGGAATTCCAAAATAATCTAAAAAAGACCAGTCTCGAATTATCAATTTTTTGTTTTTTTTTTCAGTTTTTTCTATAATTAAACTAATTTTTTCCTCGAAATTATAATTTGTATTTTTAATCTTTTCATATTCTTCTTTTTTAAATAAATCATTCCATTCTTGAGCTTGAAATATTGGATCAGCGAAATCACAATTTCTATTCATATTTTTTAAAACTTCTATTCCATTTGGATGAATTTCACTTAGCAGTACAACGTCTTCTTGAGCACCTAAACATTTTGAAATTATTGTGCCACCACTTCTTTGAAGATTGTGAATTAATCTTATTTCTATCATTTATGTAATTTTTTAATTATTCCAAAAATTCTTAGCTTATTAATTTATAATTTATATTTAAAAGATAAAATAAGAAATCGTCATAATGGATATAACAATTAGTGACCAAATAGACAAATTCTTAAAGAATCTTTTGGATTTTGAGTTTGATCTTAAAAATTCAGGTAATACCAAAATTAAAACTGCTATCAAAAAAATTCCTGGAACTATCTCCTCCAATCCCATTTTTAATTGTTCCAGAAACCTTTAGCTTTTTGAAAGAATTTTTTTATACTTGGGTTAGATTTTTCATTCTCTATTTTTCTAAATCGTTCTAACAAATCTTTTTGCTCTTTATTTAAAAATACTGGGACTTCTGTTTTAACTTGTACATACAAGTCACCAAAATCACCTCTTCGCATGAATGGCATACCTTTACCTTTTAATCTAAATTGTTTACCATCTTGGGTTCCATCTGGTATTTTGATTTTTGCTTTTTTTCCATCAATTGTGGGTATTTCTATTGTTGTACCAAGAGCAGCATCAGCAATAGAAATTGGAAACTCAAAAAATAAATTTACATCAGATCTTTTAAATAACTCATGCGATTTAACATTAATAAATAAATATAAGTCTCCACTGGTACCTCCTCTGGTTCCAGCTTCACCTTTGCCGGCAAGTCTTATTCTTGTACCATCATCTACACCTTTGGGTATTGTTACAGATACTTTTTTGTTTGTTTGTTTATTTCCTTGTCCGTTACAATCTCCACATGGATTGGTAATCTCTTCACCACTTCCCGCACACTGAGGACAAGTTTGTTGAACTGTAAAGAAACCTTGATTTGATCTAACTCTTCCATTTCCTCCACAATAGGTACATCTATCTGGACTTGAGCCTGGTTTAGAGCCATTTCCTTTACAAGTATTACATTTTTCAGACGTAGAGAATTGAATGTTCTGTTTTTTTCCAGTGTACGCCTCCTCTAGTGTAATTGATAAATCATATCTTAGATCTGAACCTCTATTATTTGAGTTTCTTCTTGAACTTCTTCTGCCCCCACCACCAAAGTCTCCGAAAAAATCCTCGAAAATATCAGAGAAATCTGCACCACTAAAACCACCAAAACCACCAAAACCTCCTCTACCACCACCACCATTTTCAAATGCAGCATGTCCAAAGTTATCGTAGTTTTCTTTTTTTGATTTATCAGAGAGCACACCATAAGCCTCACTGGCCTCTTTAAATTTATCTTCTGCAGATTTATCCCCAGGATTTTTGTCAGGGTGATATTTAATAGCTAATTTTCTGTAGGCTGATTTTAGTTCATCGGGGCTTGCACTTTTACTAACTCCTAAGACATCATAATAATCTCTTTTAGCCATGTATATAACCTGGACAAATAGATGTCAGTTAAGCGCTTTTTTCTTTATTCTCGTCTTTTACTTCCTCAAAGTCCGCATCAACAACATTATCGTCTTTCTTTCCCTTATCATCTTTTCCATCATCTTTACCAGAATCTGGTTTTGTGCTTTGTTGTGACTTGTAAATAGCTTCTCCTAGTTTCATCGAAGCTTGTACTAATGCCTCTGTCTTCTTCTTAATGTCCTCAATATCTTCACCTTTAAGAGATTCCTTTAATGCATTTGACCCATCTTCAATTGCTTTTTTCTCTGCATCTGAAACTTTTGATCCATGCTCTTTTAGATTTTTTTCAGTTGAGTGAATTAGAGTATCTGCCTGATTCCTTACATCAACAGACTCTCTTTTTTTCTTGTCTGCTTCTTTATTGGCTTCAGCATCTTTTACCATTTTTTCAATTTCCTCATCACTTAATCCACCAGAGGCTTGAATTTGAATCTTTTGCTCTTTACCTGTGCCTTTATCTTTAGCTGATACATTAACTATTCCATTAGCATCTATATCAAAAGTCACCTCAATTTGAGGAACTCCTCTTTGTGCCGGAGCAATACCAACTAGTTCAAAATTACCAAGTAATTTATTATCTGTTGCCATCTCTCTTTCACCCTGAAGAACACGTATTGAGACGGCTGGCTGGTTATCTTCAGCAGTAGAAAATACCTGACTTTTTTTTGTAGGTATAGTTGTATTTTTTTCAATAAGTTTTGTAGATACACCGCCTAGAGTTTCAATTCCTAGGGATAATGGTGTTACATCTAACAAAAGAACATCTTTTACATCACCTTGTAAAACACCAGCCTGTATAGCTGCACCCATTGCAACTACTTCATCAGGATTAACACTTTTGTTTGGCTCTTTACCAAAGAAGTTTTTAACCTCAGAAATGACCTTAGGCATTCTGGTCATACCTCCAACCATTACTACTTCATCAACATCGCTAGCTGAAATTCCAGCATCTTTTAACGCAGTTTTACATGGTGGAATAGTTTTAGCGATTAAATCTTCAACTAAAGCCTCCAGTTTAGCTCTAGTCATTTTTAAATTAATGTGTTTAGGACCAGTTTTATCAGCAGTTATAAATGGTAAATTAATATCTGTTTGCTCTGCTGCTGAAAGTTCAATTTTTGCTTTTTCAGCTGCTTCTTTTAATCTTTGTAGTGCTAACTTATCAGTTTTTAAATCAATACCGCTATCTTTTTTGAACTCAGAAATTAAATATTCCACAACAGCGTTGTCAAAATCTTCTCCACCTAAAAAAGTATCACCATTTGTAGATTTTACTTCAAAAACTCCATCACCTAATTCAAGAATAGACACATCAAAAGTTCCACCACCTAAATCGTAAACTGCAATTTTTTTATTTTGTTTCTTATCCAAACCATAAGCTAGTGAAGCTGCAGTTGGTTCATTGATAATTCTTAAAACTTCTAACCCAGCTATTTTTCCAGCATCCTTGGTAGCTTGTCTTTGTGCATCATTAAAATATGCAGGGACAGTTATTACCGCTTTTGTAACAGCTTGACCTAAATATTTTTCAGCAGTCTCTTTCATTTTTTGGAGAATAAAAGCAGAAATTTGTGAAGGCGAGTATTTCTCTCCTTTCGCTTCAATCCATGCATCACCTTTTTCAGAATTTACAATCTTAAAAGGTGCAGCCTCGATATCTTTTTTAACAGTTGGGTCTTCAAAATTTCTACCAATTAATCTTTTGACTGCAAAAATTGTATTCTCTGGATTTGTTACTGCTTGTCTTTTAGCAGGTTGTCCTATTAGTTTTTCTTTGTCTTCAGTAAAAGCAACTACTGAAGGTGTAGTTCTTGCACCCTCTGCATTTTCCAAAACTTTTGCTTGGCTACCTTCCATAATAGCCACACAAGAGTTTGTTGTTCCTAAATCTATGCCAATTATTTTGCTCATATCAGTTATTTGTTCTCCTCATATAGGGTTGAAATTGAATTCTACAAGTTCATTTAAATATTATTTATCTCCTGAATTTTCTTTATTTTCCTCATTTTTTTCCTCTTTTTTTTCACTTTTTTTTGCTACGCCCACTAGAGCCGGTCTCAACAATCTATCTTTAATTGTGAATCCTTTTTGTATTTCTTGAACAATTGTTCCGGGTTCTTTTTGATCATCTTCTATTTCAATCATTGCTTGGTGAAAGTTTGGATCTAATTTTTTATTGAGACATTCAATAGGCTCGATTTTATTTTTTGAAAAAATTGAAATTAAATCTTTATTGATAATGTCAAAATGTTCGAGTGTTTTTTTTAATGCCTTAGTATCCTTTAAAGTTTCATCGTTTAATAAAATTTGTTTTGATCTTTCAAGATTATCTATTAAATTTAAAGCTTCTCTTGCAAAGGAAAAACCTCCATATTCAAAAGCATCTTCTTTTTCTTTTTCAAACCTTCTTCTTTGGTTTTCCATTTCAGCAAATGATCTTGCAAGCTTATCTTCTAACTATAAAATTTTCTCTTCTGGGTTTTTTTCTTGTTCTTGATCCTGTTCTTGGTCTTGTTCTTTATTATTTGTTTCTAAATTTTCAGTTTTTTGATCTTGATTTAAACTTTTTTGATCTTTCTCTGATGCCTTGCCTATATTATTTTGGTTTTGATCTTTGTCCATATGAACATATATGGTAAGAAAAAATTAAATTTCCAGATGCTAAAAAAAAAAATTAAACAACTCCTTATAGGCACAAATAACAAAGGAAAATTAGAGGAAATTAGAGATTTATTACCACCTAATATTAAAACATTTCCTACCTCAAAGTTTAATTTAAAGAGCCCAAGAGAAACAGGAAAGACTTTTAAAGAAAATTCTCTGATTAAATCTCAATACTTTTCAAAAAAAACAAATCTAATCTGCTTAGCTGATGACTCTGGTTTAGAAATTGATATTTTAAATAAAAAACCAGGAATTTTTTCAGCACGATGGGCTGGAAAAAAATTAAATTTCAATAAGGCAATTCAAAAAGTTTATAAGGCATTAGATAAAAAAGATAAAAATTGGAGAAATAAAAAAATTAATGCCAGGTTTGTTTGTGCTTTATCCATAAGTGATTTAGATAAAAAAATAGCTTGTGTTGTTGGAAAAGTTGAGGGTTATATTTCCAAAAAACCTAAGGGTAAAAATGGGTTTGGATACGATCCAATATTTATTCCTAAAAATAAAATAAAAACTTTTGGCGAAATGAAGCCATTTCAAAAGTATAAATTAGACCACAGATCTGATGCTTTCAAAAAGCTTAGAAAATTTCTTTAATCTTTCCCTCATCAATTTTGTAAAAGTTTAATCTATGATTAATTTTGTTATTTTTTACATCAAAAATTCCTATTTTACCTTTGAATGAATTTTCTTTTTTAAAAATATTGTTTATGTCTGAAAAGTCAGATTTTAAAGATAAATAATAAATCAATCCTAAAAGATCATAACTTAATAAGCTTAAATGATTTGGTTTTGAATTGTAGATATCTACAAATTTTTTATTAAATGTCTCTAGATTTTGTTTATTGATTGATGGATAATATAAAGGCTGGATATTTTCCTCTAAAAGTAAACTTTCATCAAACCATTGATTAAGAGTTATAAATAGTTTATTTCTTGGCGATACATCAGTGTAAATAAGTGAAGTAATTACACTTTTAAGATTTTCATCAAAATCAGAAATAATAACTGAGTCAAAATTTACATTTCCAATTGTATATCGTTTTTCCAAATTCTTAATTTGTTCCTCCTTATCCACTAAATCTGAGTTTTCAACTCTTAAAATTTCATCAGCCAGATTTTGTTTTCTCACATCATAATTTGTTATTTTTTCGATTTGCTTTGTAAGTTTAGTTGGTTCGGTTTCATAAGTGTATCGTTTAAAAATTTTGATTTTCGATTGTTTAATTGCCTTTTTAATTTCATTTTTATAATCAAGGTCAGGTGTTAAAAAAATTGTTTTTTTTACTTCGCTTAATTCCAAAAAATCTTTAATTGCATTTAACTGGGATAAAGAATTTACTCCGCTGCTTATCACGTTTTTCGGTAGATCATTTGTTTTATTTGTTAAAGATAGAAAAATAACATCTTGTATTTCATCCAAATACATTAAGCTTTTAAAAAAAATTGGACCGATAAAAATTTTTATTCCTTCATTCTTTAATTTAGTAGCTGATTGTAGAGTTTGATTAGGATCAATACCAGTATCCATTGGATAAATTTCAATATTGTCTGTTCCAATATCACTCAAAGCCATTCGGGTTGATTTAATTATTGATTGTCCTAATTCTTTATATTCACCAGATAAAGGTGCAAGTAGCCCAATTTTAATTTTTTCATTTTGTGAAAATGCAAATGAGTGATTTGTTAAATAGATAATTATTAATGTAAAAATAATTCTAAAAATTTTTTTCATTTTAATGATACTATAATATTTTAATTATAAATATGATTGAAAATTTAAAATCTGCTAATAGAGTGTTCAAAAAAAGTCTATATTTAGTCTCAACTCCAATTGGAAATTTAAACGATATAAGTCTTAGAGCCATAGAAACTCTTAAAAGGTCAGATTACATTTTGTGTGAAGATACTAGAATCTCTAAAAATTTATTAGAAAAATACCAAATCAAATCAAATTTAATTGCCAATCATAAATTCAATGAGAAAAGAAATGTTGTTAAAATTATAAAGTTAATTAATCAAGGATCACTTATTTCTTTAATTTCAGATGCCGGCACCCCAGGTATTTCTGATCCAGGTTCTATATTAGTTAATGAGTGCATAAAGAATAATATCAATATTATTCCTATACCCGGTGCTTCAGCAGTAATATCAGCAGTATCAATATCAGGATTTTCAGAGAAGTTTTTCTTTTATGGATTTTTTCCTGAAAAGGATAAAATTTTAAAAGAGGATTTGGAAAATTTATCAAAATTAAATAATTCAATCGTTTTTTTTATTTCGCCAAAGAAAATTAATAGGAATATTCCTCTAATTAAAAAAAATTTTATAGGAAGAAAAATCCTGATTTGTAGAGAAATGACAAAGTTTTATGAGGAGTATAAGAGATCTAAAGTTGAAGATTTAGAACCATTAAAGAGTAATTTAAAAGGTGAATTGACTATTGTTATTTCGGAAAAAATTCATGACAAAAAAGCTTCACAAACTTTAGATGAATCGGATAAAAGATTGATTAAAGCGATGATAAATAAACTAAGCATAAAAGAAATAACAGATTTAATAATTCGTAAAAATGATATTTCAAAAAAAATTATCTATGATTATTGTTTGAAAATTAAAGATGAAAAATAAAATACTCATTTTACTTTTTTTTAGTTTTATTTTAAGTGGATGCGCAGGTGTATCATCCTCAGGAATTTTTGGAACTGGAGTAAGTGTTGCTATCGATCCAAGATCTTTAGGAACTCAGATAGATGACTCTTTGATGCAAAAAAACTTAACTGCTAGAATTTTACTCCTGAATAAAAATTATCTTTTATCAGTAAAATCAAAAGTTTTAGATGGTAAAATTTTTTTAACTGGAAAAGTTGATGAACCAGAGGAAAAATTGAAATTAACAAAAATTGCCTGGGAGACGAATGGTGTAAGATCTGTGAGAAACGATATTAAAATAAAAGAGGCTTTTAACTTTAAACAATCTGCCAAGGATCTATTAATCACTTCGCAACTAAGGACTGCACTAATTTTGAACAAAGAAATTAAGGCAACAAATTACCAAATAGATACTTATAAAAAGAAAATCTATATTTATGGAATTTCACAAACTAAAGATGAAAAGGATCTGGTTATTACAGAGGCAAAAGAGATTTTAGATGTCGAAGATGTGATTGCTAGTATTTTACTAGTAAATAATTTAAGAATTAAAACTAACTAATTTTTTTTATAATCAATTACATCAGCTGAGTAAGCTGCAATAGAGGCTAAATTTAAAATATCTGAAGTTGAAGATCTCAAAGGTGCTATTTCAATAGGCAAACCCAAACCAATTAATAAAGGTCCAATTACCTTTGCTCTACTCATTGACTTAATCATTTTATAGGAAATAGCTGCACTATGTTGGCTGGGCATAATTAAAACATTTGAGTTACCAACTATTTCTGAAAATGGATAAAGTTCTTTGTACATCTCTTCTAAAGCAACATCTGGTTGCATCTCACCATCAAATTTAAAATCAACTTTATCATTTTTTAAAATTTCAACAGCATCACTTAGTCTTTTTGTTCTATCTGTAGCTGGCTCCCCAAAAGTAGAGTGAGATAAAAAAGCAACTTTTGGATCAAAACCAAATAATTTTGCAACCCTCGCTGCTGATTTTGCCATTTCGGCCAATTGTTTTGCGTCTGGATACTCTATGACCGATGTATCGCATATAAAGATTGTTTTACCTCTATTTACAACCAGGTTTAACCCGAACATAATTTCCCCAGGTCTTGGATCAACAACTTTAATAATTTTTTCTAGTGAAGATGAGTATCTCCTTGTGTTCCCAGTTATCATCGCATCTGCATCCTGACACGCAACCATGCATGAAGCCCAAATAACTCTATCGTTTCTAACAAGTCTATCACAATCCCATTCTAACATTCCCTTTTCTCTTTGAAGTTTTTTAAATAAATATTTTACATATTTTTCTCTTTTGGCAGTATCTTTTGAGTTTACAATTTCAATATCAAAATTTTCATTATAACCAATTTTTTTTATTTGATTTTTAATCAGCTCCTCTTTTCCAACTAAGATGGGTATTCCTAAGTCAGAGTTTTTAAAAGCTATCGCAGCTTTAAGAGTATTTTCATCTTCGCCATCAGCAAAAACAACTTTCTTCTGTTTTTTCTTTATATAACTATTTACTCCTTGTAAAATTGTAACAGTTGGATCTAATCGTTGTTTAAGTTGGTCTTTATAAATATCAAAATTATCAATTTTTTTTCTTGCAACTCCAGTATCAATTGCAGCTTTAGCAACTGCAGCAGGTATAACACTTATTAGTCTTGGATCGAATGTTGATGGAATTATATAGTCTTTTCCATAGTGAGGTCTTTCACCTCCCATCGCAGCAATTACCTCATCAGGTACATCTTCTTTAGCAAGTTTTGCAATCGCATGTGCAGCTGCTATTTTCATTTCTTCATTAATTGTTTTTGATCGCACATCTAACGCACCTCTAAAGATATAAGGAAACCCTATTAAATTATTTACCTGGTTAGGATAATCTGATCTTCCAGTTGCTATAATTGCATCATCTCTTACTTCCTCAACTTCCTCAGGAGTAATTTCTGGGTCAGGATTAGCACATGCAAATATAATTGGTTTTTTTGCCATTTTTTTTACCATTTTTTTAGTTAATGCTCCTTTTGCAGATAAACCTAAAAAAACATCTGCATTAGTAATAGCATTATCTAAAGTTCTTTCATTTGTTTCAATTGCATGTCTTGATTTCCATTGGTTTAAATTATCTCGACCTTTGTAAATAACCCCTTTTCTATCCACCATTGTAATATTTTTTTGAGGTACACCAATTTTTTTAAATAAGTTTGCACAAGCCATAGCTGATGCTCCGGCACCATTTACAACTATTTTAACTTTATTAATTTTTTTTTTATTTATGTTCAAAGCATTAATCAAAGCTGCGGTTGTTATAATTGCTGTTCCATGTTGATCATCATGAAACACAGGAATATCAAGTATTTCTTTAAGTTTTTCCTCAATAATAAAACAATCAGGCGCTGCAATATCTTCAAGGTTAATACCACCAAAACTTGGTGCAAAATTTTTTATGCTATTGACAATTTCATCTGGCTTTTTTGAGTCTATCTCTAAATCAATAGAGTCAATATCTGCAAACCTTTTAAATAAAACAGCCTTTCCTTCCATCACTGGTTTAGATGCTAGCGCACCTAAATTTCCCATTCCCAGAATTGCTGAGCCATTACTGATTACTGCAACAAGGTTTCCTTTACTTGTATAATCATAGGCTGCTTCTGGATTGTCACTGATCGCCCTTACAGGAGCCGCTACTCCAGGAGAATACGCCAAAGCCAAGTCTCTTTTTGTAGTCATATTTTTCGAGGAAGATATTTCAATCTTGCCCGGCTTTTTATGTTTATGAAAATCTAAAGCTTCTTTATCTGTGTAATGATCAATTTTTGTTTTTTTCATTTATGTTAATTAGGTGTACAAATGGGGTAAAATTAAGACTAATATGATTTATGAATTTAGTTAAGTCAACAGGGACTTTTGGTTTTTATACTATTATTAGTAGATTACTTGGTTATTTAAGAGATGTTTTGATTGCAATTTTTCTTGGAACAAGTTTTTTAGCAGATGTATTTTTTGTAGCATTTAGGATACCCAATACTTTTAGAAGATTATTTGCAGAAGGAACCTTTAACGCAGCTTTTATACCCAGTTACACTTCAGAATTGGTAAAAAAAAAATCTAGATCACAAAAATTTGCTAACGACATTTTTAATTTATTATTTTTAGGTCTCTTGTTTTTAGTTTTAATTATAGAAATTTTCATGCCAGTTTTTGTGAGACTAATAGCGCCAGGTTTTGTTGATAACTCAGAAAAAATACAGTTGGCTGTCAATCTTACTAGATTAACTATGCCGTTTTTAATGTTTATAAGCTTATCTTCTTTTTTTGCAGCAATTTTAAATTCTCACAATAAGTTTGCTGCTGCCTCTGCAGCTCCAATAATCCTTAACTTAATTTTGATAGGAATTTTATTTTTTGGTAAATTTCTCGATGATCAACTAGTTTATTATTTATCATATGGAGTTTCTATCGCAGGATTATTACAATTCATTTTCTTGTATCAATTTGCAAAAAAATTTTATGTTATAAATCTAAACTTAAATTGTAATATTAGTAATAAAGTTAAATTTTTTTTTAAAAAACTTTTACCTAGTATTTTTTCATCCGGTGTCACACAAATAAATATTCTTGTTGGCACTATAATTGCATCTTTTCAAGCCAGTGCAGTATCTTATTTATACTATGCTGATCGGATTTATCAAATAAACTTAGCAATAGCAGGAATTGCAATAGGAGTAGTTGTTTTGCCACAACTCTCGAAACACGTTTTTTTAAAAAAAAAAAATAAAATACTCAAACTACAAAATAAAGCACTTGAGCTTAGTATGTTTTTGAGTCTACCAGCCTCAGCCGCTTTAATTGTAGGATCAGAACAAATTATTTCAGCTTTATTCGGATATGGTTCTTTTGACGAGGTCTCAGTATCTAACTCGGCAAATGCACTTTACTATTTTGGATTAGGATTGCCTGCTTTTGCTTTAATTAAAGTATTTTCGACATTTTTTTTTGCAAATCAAGACACTAAAACACCATTTTATATTTCATTAATTTCGGTAATTTTGAATATTTTAATAAGTATTTATTTTTTTAGAGAAATTGGATTTATAATCATTCCTATAGCTACGACAATTTCATCATGGTCTAATGCAGCAATATTATTTGTTTACTTGAAAAATAAAGATTTATTTAAGTTCAATGAATTATTTTTTTCAAAATTAATAAAAATACTTGGGGCATCTATACTAATGGGAATATTTTTTAATTATTTAATTTTGTTTTTTGAAAATAAATTGACTCATGAATATAATTTTAAATCGTTTTATTTGATACTTTCAGCCTTTTTAAGTCTTATATTTTATTTGAGTTTTTCATTATTTATCAAAGCTTTCAAATATAGTGATATTAAACTAAAGTATTAATTATGCTAAAAAAAATTTTTTCAGGTGTTCAGCCTACTGGCAATCTTCATCTTGGGAATTATTTGGGAGCGATCAAAAATTTTGTAAAACTTAACAATGAAAATCAAAATGAGTGTATGTTCTGTGTTGTTGATCTTCATGCTATTACAGTTGCTCAGGATTCAAAAAAATTAAAAGATAATATTTATGAAACTGTAGCAACTTTTATTGCGAGTGGCATAGATCCAGAAAAAAGCATTATCTTTAATCAATCAAGAGTGAGCGCTCATTCGGAAACAGCATGGATATTAAGTTGTGTAGCTAGGATGGGATGGCTTAATAGAATGACTCAATTTAAAGAGAAAGCTGGAAAAGATAAAGAAAAAGCAAGTATCGGACTTTATTCTTATCCTGTTTTAATGGCTGCAGATATTTTGTTATATGACACAACCCACGTACCCGTTGGAGATGATCAAAAGCAACATTTAGAACTTTGCCGAGATATAGCTCAAAAGTTTAATAATGATTTTAATGCTGACGATTTTTTTAAAATTCCTGAGCCATTAATTCAAAAAGAGTTTTCAAGGATTATGAGCTTGAAAGATGGTACAAAAAAAATGAGTAAATCTGAATTATCAGATCTGAGTAGGATAAATTTAACAGATGACAAAGACCAAATGATAAATAAAATTAAAAAAGCAAAAACTGATACTCTGCAATTACCATCCACTAGTGCAAATTTAGAAAAAAGACCTGAAGCAAAGAATTTGATTAGTATTTATTCTAGTTTAATGGATGTAAGTTTAGAGGATACAATAAATAAATTTTCTGGAAAAAATTTTTCTGAATTTAAAGAAGATTTATCACAAGTTATGGTTGATAAAATTAGTCCAATATCGTTTGAAATAAAAAAGCTATTAAGTGAAAAAAAATATTTAGATAAAATATTATCTGAGGGGTCTCAAAAAGCAGATAAAATAGCCTCAGAAAAGGTAAAAAAAATCCAAGAACTCGTTGGTTTTTAGGATTTTTTTATTAACAAGTTTCATTTTTATAATTATTGATTATATATAAACCATGTTTGTTCAGACTGAAGTAACACCGAACCCAAATTCTTTAAAATTCTTACCTGGTAAGAGTGTTTCAAATAAAGGGTCATTTGAAATTACACAAAAAGATCAAACTAATAACGAGTTAGTTAAAAATTTGTTATCCATAAATGGCGTTGAGGGCATTTTTCTGGGTAAAGATTTTATCTCAATAAATAAATATGACGATACATCATGGGATGAAATTAAACATATAGTAATTTCTTTGATTAATGATTTTTACTCAAGTGGAAAAAAATGTGTTGTTGAAAATACCCTAATTGAAAATAATGAAAATTTAAAAGATATAGAAAAAAAAATAGTTAAAATATTGGATGAAAAAATCAGACCTGCAGTTGCTAAAGATGGTGGTGATATTAAATTTAAGGAGTTTAAAGATGGTATAGTTAAAGTGCAGCTGCAAGGGAGTTGTTCGGGTTGCCCAAGTTCAACTATGACATTAAAACAAGGTGTTCAAAATCTTCTTTGTCATTATTTACCAGAAGTTAAAAAAGTTGAGGCTCTTTAAATGTTTAGTTTTAAATTTAAAAATTTAAAATTTTTAAATCGACTAATTTTTTTTAAGTCAAAATTTTATATTCTTAAAATGAAAAGAAAGAACTTAAAAATATTTAAGTTTTTTGATGATAGAAAAATTGGTGCAATCCCAAGAATATTTTTAACCTGTATTTTTGTTGTATTTTCTTTTTATTATATGCCTTCAATAATTAATTTTTTTAATAATCAACTTTTAGAAGACAAAGAATTTCAAAATAACTCTAAAGCTATATTAGCTTATACACTTAATAAAAAAGATAGCATTGAGTCAGATGAGGGAGATTTAAATGAAAAAGACTTATTAATTGATATTTTCAGTCTCAACGATCTTGAAACTGACACAGTAAGATTAAATGCATCTACAATTAAACAATTATTTCAAGACACTGATTACAAACTTGATGATGTAAGGGAAACAAAATTAGTTAAACCTGTTGCATTAACTTTGCTCCCTGGTGAAATCAAAATGATTGAAAGCACTAAAAAAAGAAAAGAGTTTTTTATTCAAATTGTTTTACCTTTAGTTTTAAAAGAAAATAACAACATAAGATTGGATAGGAAAACCTTGTTTAAGATTATAAACAAAAATAGTAACACTAAATTAGAGAAAAAATGGCTTGAAAAAAAATATAAACAATATGGAGTAATATCAAAAGATTTATCAACACTTAAAATAAGGATGGACGAAATACCAGTTTCCTTAGCACTTGCTCAAGCTGCAAAAGAAACAGGATGGGGAACATCAAGATTTGCACAAGAGGGAAATGCACTCTTTGGGCAATGGACTTGGTCAGGTGAGGGTTTAAAGCCTAAAGAAGCTGATGAGAACAAAGGTCACAAAGTGATGAAATTTAATGTATTACAAGCCTCAGTTAGAGCTTATCAAAGAAATTTAAATACACATGCATCATATAAAAACTTTAGACTTGCCAGAGCCCATTTAAGAGATAATGATCAAGCTTTAGATAGTTTAATTCTTTCGCAATTTTTAAAAAATTATGCAGAAACTGGAAATCAATATATCGAGGTTTTACAAAAAATAATTAAACAAAATAATTTAAAAGATTTTGATAACGCCAAGCTACTTCCTTCTAGCAAAGAACTTGAAAGTTTAATTTAATTTTCCATTATAACAAATTGAGTTCCAAACCAACGCCATTTGCCATTATCATTTAAGGAACAATTTATTCTTCCACGTCTTGGTAAAAATTTGGACTTAAAATTTATATAAAGAACTTTTTTTTCAAATACTAAATTTGGTTTACCCCATGAACCACCATCATTCGAATAACAATTAATATTTTCAATATTTTTTTGATTATCAAAAAATTCCACAATTAATTTAGGTGGATTATTTTTATTTTTTAATTTTTTTTCTATTGGTTTAAGAGATTTATATTCTAGCGGATTGTATTTTATTAAAGAGTTAAATCGTTTTAAATCTCCATACTTTTCATTTATAGGAAATCTTGGTAATTCAAATTTATCTTTATTGTTATCAATTATTCCCGAGTGTTGTCCAAAAGCAACTTCAAAATTTTTTGATATATAATTCTTCATAAAAAGAGAATATTCACCAAAAGGATATGAAAATATTGTTGGGACATACCCCAATTTATCTTTAAAAATTTTAGTTGCTGTTTCTATATCATTAATAAATTCTTTCTCTGTCATATTAATTAGATATTCATGTGTATGTGAATGGTGTCCAATATAGCCTATATCTGAATCGTTGATCTCTTTTATTTCATTCCAAGTCATATACCCTTTTTTACCAACAGGCTCAGTAGATACAAATAAGATGAACGGAATTTTATTTTTTTTAAGATATGGCCAGGCTTCATTATAAAATGATTTAAATCCATCATCAATCGTAATTAAAATTTTCTTCTCTTTTTTTACTTTCTCAAATTCATATAAAAAATTATTAGGGTCATAAAATTTAAATCCCTGATTTTCAATAATTTTCATTTGTTCGTCAAATACATTCATTTTTATGTTTGTTGATGGATATTTATTTTCATTAAAGCGATGATACATTAATGATAATACACCACTATCTTTAGAATAAGATTTGATATTATTATCCTGTGAAATAGAATTAACTAAAAATAAAAATTGTAAAATGAATAAGCTTATTATAGATGCTGCTAAGGATAAAATTTTTTTAATGATCATCAATAATGATATTAATTACAGCATTACACATGAAAATTCCAAAATAAATTTTGAAAAATTAACAATTTTAATTAATGATTTTCTAATTAAAAAAAAATTAAGTTTGAATATGATTTCACAAATTTATGTCAATCGGGGTCCAGGAAGTTTTGCTGGGATAAGAAATTCCTTGTCAGTCGTTAAAGCTTTTTATTTAACCAATAAAATTGACTATTATTGTTTTAGTTTTGAGGATTTTAGCGAAAAAAATGAGACTAAATACGAAAATATACCAAGACTTTGTGGTAAATTGAAAGTTGAAAAAAATTTGATTAATCCTATTTATTTAAGTTAAAATCAGTTATGTCAGATTCGATTGAACAGCAATGCATATCTAAAGGGGTAAAGCTAACAGAACAAAGGCGAATAATTGCCAAGGTAATTTCTGAGTCAAAATCTGCATATGGTGAATCTGATCATCCAGATGTTGATGAATTATACAATCGTGTGTCTAAAATTGATCCAAAAATAAGCATAGCCACAATTTATAGAACAGTTAAACTTTTTGAAGAAGCTGGAATTTTAACTAAACATGATTTTAAAGGTGGTAAGGCTAGATATGAAGCAATGATAGAAAGTCATCATGATCATTTGATTGATATTAAATCTGGAGAAATAATAGAATTCGTTGACGAAGAAATTGAGGAATTACAAAAGAAAGTTGCTAAAAAATATGGCTATAAGCTAGTAGACCATAAACTTGAGTTATATGGTGTTAAAGTAAACCCAAAAGATGAATAAAAAAATATTTATTAAAACTTTTGGTTGTCAAATGAACGAATACGATACCAACAGAATATTCGATACTGTAAGGGAAATAGGTTTTGTTAAAACTGAAAATTTAGATGAGTCCAATTGTTATTTGTTAAATACTTGTCACATCCGAGATAAAGCTAAAGAAAAGGTTTACCATGAGATTGGAAGAGTTAAAAAAAATTTTAGATCACGAAAAAAACCAATCGTAATAGTTGCTGGTTGTGTAGCACAAGCCGAGAATGAGGAAATGATCAAAAGAGAGCCTTATATTGATATTGTAATTGGACCACAAGCTTATCATAAGATAAATGATAAAATTGAAGAATTTTTAGCTAAACAAAAAAAAATAGATGAGACTGAATTTGATGCCATTACAAAATTTAATTATTTTGATAATATTAAAAATTCATCAAAAAAAATTTCATCGTTTTTAACTATTCAAGAAGGTTGTGATAAATTTTGTCATTTTTGTGTTGTACCGTTTACAAGAGGTCCGGAATATTCTAGACCATTTGAAAAAATAATAGAGGAGGCTGCGGATTTATCAGAAAATGGAGTTCGTGAAATAACACTACTAGGTCAAAATGTTAATGCTTATAATTATGAGAATTATAGGTTGTCAGATTTAATTTTAGAAATAGAAAAGATAGATGGAATAAAAAGAATTAGATATACAACCTCTCACCCAAGAGATATGACAGAAGATCTTATCAATGTATATGGTGTTTCAAAGAAATTAATGCCCTTAGTTCACCTGCCTGTTCAGAGTGGATCAGATAAGATCCTCAATTCAATGAATAGAAAACATCAGATAAGTGATTATGTTAATACTTACGAAAAACTTCAAAAAATTAACCCAAAAATAAAGTTTTCGAGTGATTTTATAATTGCCTATCCAGGTGAGAATGAGAAGGACTTTAATGAAACTTGTGATTTAATTAAAAAAATTAAATTTATAAATTCTTTTTCTTTCATATTTAGTCCAAGACCAGGAACAACCGCAGCAAATTTTGGTTTAATAGATAAAAAAATTTCTCTTACAAGATTAGAAAAAGTTCAAAAACAGTTATTTACCAATCAAATTAATATGAATAAATCACTTGAGGGTAAGGAAATAGATGTTTTAGTTGAAAATAAAATAGATGGTGGCACAAAGTTTTTTGGTCGTTCAGATTACATGACTTCAGTTATTTTTGATGGTAATGATTTAGATATGGGAAATGTTATAAAAGTAAAAATAAGTCGTAGTAATCAAAATACATTGTTTGGTAAAAGTTTAGATAACTTAGAACAAAGAGTGACTTAAGTTTGAGTATTACTATTAAAAAAGATATCAATTCATCACTAAAATTTGTTTATTCAGAAAATAATTCAATTAGTGTAATTTTCAACGAGAATGACCTCCTGATGGGAGTAGTTGGTGAATTTAACCAAAACCTGAAAGAATTAGAAAAAATAACCAATTCAAGTATTTATTCCAGAGGAAATTCAATCTTAATTAAATCAACCTCAGAAAAAAATGAAATTTTGAAGAATGCAATTCAATTTCTTGCAAATCAATTTGAAAATAATGGTAGTATAGAACAAAAAGATATTTTATCCTCAGTTGATCAATTTATGATAAATGAAAAAGTAAAAAATACAAACGTTACTGACATAATCAAAACTCCAAAAAAATCTATAATTCCAAGGTCAGAAAAACAAAAAGAGTATGTTAGAGCATTGAGACAAAATGAAATAATAATATCTGCTGGACCTGCTGGTACAGGAAAAACCTTTCTTGCTGTTGCTGTAGGTTTAACAATGTTGTTAGAAAAAAAAATAGAGAGAATTATACTTTCTAGACCTGCGGTTGAGGCAGGTGAGAGACTAGGATTCCTACCAGGAGATATGAAAGAGAAAGTTGATCCATATCTACGTCCTTTGTATGATTCGTTGTATGACCTGTTTCATTTTGAAAAAATTCAGAGAATGATAGAAATTGGCGACATTGAAATTGCTCCTTTAGCTTTTATGAGAGGAAGAACTTTAAAAAATTCTTTTGCAATTTTAGACGAAGCTCAAAATGCCACTGATACACAGATCAAAATGTTTCTTACTAGGATAGGCGAAAATTCAAAAATAGTTGTCAATGGTGATCCTACTCAAATAGATTTAACTAATAAAAAAATGTCAGGTTTAGAAAGATCAAAAAAGATATTATCAAATTTAAGTGAGATTGCAGTTATAGACTTTGATCACTCAGATGTTGTGAGACATCCTTTAGTTTCAAAAATTGTGAAAGCGTACAACAATAATGATCAAAGTTAATGTGCTTTCAGAGGAAAATGCTTGGGCAAAAAAAATAAAAAAAAAAGAGTTATTTTTTAATAAAGTTTGTAACAAGTTTCCAAAAAAATATAGATTTATCAACAAAAAAATTTATTTAACGCTGCTACTATCAAATAATAAAGAAATAAAAATTTTAAATAAAAAATTTCGAAAAAAGAATAAGCATACTGATGTGCTTTCTTTTCCATTTAATAAAAAACAAAAAAAATTAAAAGAAAATTATCTTGGTGATATAATTATAAGTTTTAATTATATGAATAAGCCAAAAAATTTAGATAATTATGAATTTAAAATTAAAACAATAAAAATTTTTATACATGGTTTTTTACATTTATTAGGTCATGATCATCAAAAAAATGAGGAGTATAAACAGATGTTAAATGAAGAAAAAAAAATTTTTAAATCTATAGAAAAAACCTCCATTTTAAATTGAAAAAAAATTTTATATTTGAGACTTTATTGATAATTTTTTTAGGAAGCTTAACTTCCTTAAGTCTACCTCCTTATAATTTTTTTTTTTTAAATTTTTTTACATTTAGTTTTTTTTTTATTTTTTTATTTCAGAGACTAAAACAAGGAATAAAAAAATTCTTTTATTATGGATGGTTGTTTGGTTTTAATTATTTTTTGTTCAGTTTGTATTGGTTAACTATATCTTTAAGTTTTGATGAAAGTTTTAATTTTTTAATTCCCATATCTTTAATTGTCATTCCGGCATTTTTAGGTTTATTTTATGCATTATGTATTGCTATTTTTTATCTATTCAAACCGAAAAATATATTAAGTGCTTTTTTTCTATTTTCTCTTTTGTTTGGTTTAATAGAGTTTATTAGAGGAACAATTTTAACTGGGTTCCCTTGGAACTTGGTAATTTATAGTTTCTCTGAAATTAATAGTTTCTTGAGTATTTTGTCAATAATAGGAACTTATTCATTAAATCTTATAGTAGTAAGTTTTTTTACAGCTCCCGCCCTTTTCATATTTAGAAAATCTAAAAAAGAAGTGGTTGTATGTATCTTTTTATTATTATTGCCTATCACTTTTTATACATACGGGGAATTTTTAAAAAAAAATTTTTATAATAGTAAAGAGAAAGAACTTCCTTTTACAGTTAGAGCAATTGGAGCAAATATCAGTTTAGATAGGTACTATAAAAACATTAATGCAGAGAGTGTGATTAATGAGCTAATTTCAATTAGTTCACCTATTGAAGAAAAAAAAATATTTTTTGTATGGCCAGAGGGAATTATACCTAATACTTATGAAGATCAATTAGATTTATACAATGACATATTTGAAAAATATTTTAGTGAAAATCATTTAATCGGTTTAGGAATAACAAGCAGAAAAACTGTTAACAATGATTACAATTATTACAATTCATTTTCAATATTTGATAGTAGAGTAAATTTAATTGAAAATTATAACAAAATTAAACTGGTACCTTTCGGTGAATTTGTTCCTATTGAAAATATTCTCAACAAACTCGGTTTAAAAACAATCACAAATAATATCGGATCATTTGATAAAGGTGTCAACAGAAAAATTATTAAAATCCAAGATGATCTTAAACAAATAAATTTTTTACCATTAATTTGTTATGAAATTATATATAGTGGAAATTTGACTGAAGATTTTGATTTCGATTTTATATTGAATATTTCAGAAGATGGATGGTTTGGTAAATCCATTGGACCTAAACAACATTTTATTCATAGTAAATTTAGAGCAATCGAAAATGGAAAGTATATAATTAGATCATCTAATAACGGAATGGCAGCAATTATAAATCCATTAGGTTATATCGAGAATAAAATAGATTATGGAGTTTCAGGTCACATTGATTTAGAAGGCATAAGAGATTTTAAACCAACATTGTTTTCTCAGTATGGAAATAAAATATTTTTCACATTAATTTTGTTGTATATTGTTTTAACTTTTTTATTTAATAGAATCAAAAATGAGTGATTTAAAAAATTTTCTTTTTACAAGTGAGTCTGTTTCAGAGGGACACCCAGATAAAGTGTCGGATAGGATATCTGACATGGTGGTAGACACTTATTTGTCTACCGATCCATATTCGAGAGTTGCATGTGAAACTCTCACAACTACCAATAAAGTTGTATTAGCTGGTGAGGTTAGAGGACCAGAAATTAAAAAAGATGATTTAATCAATAAGGTAAGAGAATGCATTAAAGACATTGGATATGATCAAGATGGTTTTACTTGGAAAGAAGCTACAAAAATAGAAAGTCATCTTCATTCACAGTCAAGTGACATTGCGATGGGTGTAGATCCTTCAGGAAATAAAGATGAGGGTGCAGGAGATCAAGGTATTATGTTTGGTTATGCCTGTAATGAAACTGATGTTTTAATGCCAGCACCGATTCATTTTTCCCATAAAATTTTAAGGTTAATGGCTGAAGATAGAAAATTAGGTAGATTAAAAAATATAGAACCAGACTCTAAAAGTCAGGTAACTTTTGAATACGAAAATGGTAAACCGTCAAAAGTTAGATCAGTTGTAATATCTTCTCAGCATACTGCAAATGTTAATCAAGAACAGGTTAGAGAATTATTGAGACCATATTTGATAAATTCTATACCAAAAAATTTTTTGGAGGGTTTTAATGAGGATGAATTTTATGTAAATCCAACTGGAAATTTTGTAATAGGAGGTCCTGATGGAGATTGCGGCCTAACAGGTAGAAAAATTATCGTAGATACTTATGGTGGTGCTGCTCCACATGGTGGAGGAGCTTTTTCTGGAAAAGATCCAACTAAAGTTGACAGGTCCGCAGCTTATGCAGCCAGATATATTGCCAAAAATGTTGTTGCATCGAAAATTTCTGATAAATGTTTGATTCAATTAGCTTATGCAATTGGTGTTTCAAAACCTTTATCTATTTATGTAAATCTTTTTGATAATGATTTAGATAAGAATAAATTTGTTGAAGATAAGATTAAAGAAAGTTTTGATCTTAGCCCAAGAGGAATAAGAGAGATGTTGGGGCTTAATAAACCTATATATGAAAAAACATCTGCATATGGGCATTTTGGAAGAGAGCCAGATAAAGAAGGTGCTTTTTCTTGGGAAAATACCAACAAATCTGACATTTTCTCAAAATAGTTTTTATTGAAAAATAAAAAAAAACTTTTATATATTCATTTACATTGTTGAATTATTAAAATGGGCTGTAGCCCATTTTTTTTTGGAGTAAACAAAATTATGTTAAATAAAAGAGCAGATAAACTTGAACTATTAAGAATTGCAGAGGCAGTAGCTTTAGAAAAATCTATCGATAAAGAACTTATAATTAATTCAATGGAAACCGGAATTGCAAAAGCTGCAAAATCTAAATTTGGTCAAGATAACGAGATTAAAGTTATAATAAATCGAGATAACGGCGATATTGAGATTTTTAGAAAATTGATAGTCACAGAAAACCCAGAAAATACAAACACTGAAATTAAATTAGAGGATGCAATTATATTGAATGAAACTAACAAAGATAAAGTAATCGGAGATGAAGTCTTACAACCACTTCCCTCATTTGATTTTGGTAGAATAGCAGCTCAAACAGCTAAACAAGTAATAAATTTTAATGTAAGAGAGGCTGAGCGTGAAAGACAATTTAACGATTTTATTGATAAAAAAGATACAATATTAAGTGGAATTGTCAAAAGACTAGAATTTGGAAACGTAATCGTAGATCTTGGAAGAACAGAGGCAATTATCCAGAAAAATGAAATTATCCCAAGAGAAAATATTAAAGCTGGAGATAGAATTAAAGCGTATTGTTTTGATGTAAGAAGAGAGCCCCGTGGTCAACAAATATTTTTATCAAGAGCACATCCTAAATTTATGGAAAAACTTTTTGTTCAGGAAGTTCCTGAAATTTATGATGGTTTGATTGAAATAAAATCATCTTCTAGAGATCCAGGAAGTAGAGCAAAAATTTGTGTAAAAGCGGTTGATACATCACTGGACCCAGTTGGAGCATGTGTTGGTATGAGGGGATCCCGTGTTCAAGCAGTGGTAAATGAATTACAAGGAGAAAAAATTGATATAGTAAATTGGTCTGAAGATCCTGCAATTTTAGTTTCCAATGCTTTATCTCCAGCTGAAGTTCAAAGAGTAAATGTAGATTTAGAAAGAAAAAAATTAGATGTGATTCTTACAGAGGAAAATTTGAGTAAAGCTATTGGAAGAAGGGGGCAAAATGTAAGGCTTGCCACTAAACTATTAAATTTTGAAATAAATATTATGACAGATGCAGAGGACTCAGAAAGAAGACAATTGGAGTTCAAAGAGAAAACAGAAAATTTTGTAAAGAATTTAGAATTAGATGAAACACTTGGACAACTTCTTGTGGCCGAAGGTTACTCCACTATTGACGATATAAAAGACAGTTCAGCAGAAAGTTTATTGAAAATTGAAGGTATAGAGGAAGAGACCGCAAAAGCCCTTATAGAAAGAGCAAAAGACTTTCATCAAAAAGACCAAGAGGATATTTCTGAGAGGATTAAAGAATTAGGCTTAGATGACAAACTAATTAATTTAAAGGGGTTAACTCCAGGAATGTTAGTAACTTTAGGTGATCAAAAAATTCTCACACTTCAAGATTTTGCGGATCTAGCATCAGATGAGCTAACAGGTGGATATGATGTTTTAAAAGGTGAAAGAGTGAAAATTCATGGTTATCTTGAGGATTTTGCCTTATCAAAAGAGGAAGCGGATGAATTGATTATGTCTGCAAGAAAAATTGTTTATGAAGATTGAGAGATGAACTATGGAAAAAAAAACAAAATTAACAATATCAGGTGGTATAGCCAAAAAATCAATCAAAAATATAGATAAAGCAAAAAATCTTGGAAAAAATTCTGTAATAATAGAAAAACAAACTAGTAAATTTACCAGCAGAGCAGATTCATTCAAGTCTAATACGTCAAAAATAAAAAATAATTTTACAAGTAACAAAGGAACCTTTAGCAGACCAAATTATGTTTCTAAATCGACGCCCTTAACAACTGATTTTGAGAGACGTAAATTAGCTGAACAAAGAGCTACCAAAAGACTTAAAGAAGAAAATGAAAATAAAAATAAAAAATCTTCTAAATCTGGTGCTAAAAAGAGAGAGTTAAAACTTACGGTTTCTCGAGCTTTGAGTGATCAAATTGAAGCAAGAGAAAGAAGTTTAGCTTCAGTAAAAAGGGCAAGACAAAAAGAAAATAGAAATCTGACTAAAGAGGAAGTTCAAGAAAATTTAAAGCCAATTAAAAGAGACATAAATATCCCTGAAGTTATTACAGTTAGAGAACTTGCAAACAGAATGGCTGAACAATCAAGTAATATTATAAAACATATGTTTGGAATGGGAGTAACAGTGACGATTAATCAAAATTTAGCTGCAGATACCGCAGAGTATTTAGTAAAAGAATTTGGTCACAATCCAATTCGAGAAGAAAAAGCCGAGGAGATAATTCAAAAAATCAAAGCATCAAGGACTGAGAATTTAAAAAATAGACCACCAATAATTACAGTTATGGGCCATGTTGATCATGGTAAAACTTCAGTTCTAGACGTTTTAAGAAGTGCAAATGTGGTTTCGGGTGAGTTTGGAGGAATAACCCAACACATAGGTGCTTACCAAATAGAAAATCAATCTAATAAGTTAACATTCATTGATACTCCTGGGCATGCAGCGTTTACTGAAATGAGATCTAGAGGATCAAAACTGACAGACATTGTTGTTTTGGTAGTTGCAGCTGATGATGGAGTAAAACCCCAAACAATTGAGTCTATTAAACATGCTAAAGCTGCAAATGTCCCAATAGTTGTTGCTATTAATAAATGTGATTTACCAGAGGCTGATCCCAAAAAAATAAAAAATCAACTTCTTGAGCATGAGTTAATAGCTGAAGATCTATCAGGTGAAACTTTAATGGTAGAAATATCTGCAAAAACTAAATCAAATTTGGATAAACTGATTGAAGCCATTATACTTCAAGCAGAAATTTTAGATCTCAAAACTGATTTTGAATCAAAAGCAACAGGTATTGTTTTAGAATCCAAAATCGATATTGGAAGAGGCCCAGTTGCTACAATTATTGTAACTACAGGTACTTTAAAAAAAGGGGATTTTTTTGTAAGTGGTCTAAAATGGGGAAAAATTCGAGCAATTATAAATGATAAAGGGAAAAATATTGATGAAGCCTTACCTTCTACACCTGTAGAAATATTAGGAATTAATGGTGCTGCAAAAGCCGGTGATGATTTTATAGTTCTAGATAACGAGCAAGAAGCCAAAAATTTAAGTGAAAATAGAGCTCAAGAGAGCAAAGATGGTAAAAACCCATTAACATTTGCGACTAAAGAGTCAGCTTTTTCCAATAAATCTTCCGAGGAATTAAATTTAATAATTAAGTCTGATGTTCATGGTTCCTCTGAGGCAATTAAAAACGCCATTAGTCAAATTGAGCACAGTGAAGTAAAAACAAAAATTATTTTAGCTGATATTGGCATGGTAACAGAGACCGATGTGACTCTTGCAAAGGCCTCAAATGCAGTTTTGATAGCATTTAATGTTAAGCCGAGCAAAGAAGCTAAAAAACTTGCAGAAAATGAAAGGATAGATATTTCATCATACAACATAATCTACGAAGTTTTAGATTTCGTAAAAAAAAGAATGTCCGGATTATTAACACCAGATCTTAAGGAAAAAATCACAGGAACTGCTCATATTTTAGAAATTTTTAAAGTTTCAGGAGCGGGTAAAGTTGCTGGCTCAAAAGTGACAGATGGAGAAATTAATAGTAATTCAGATGTTAGATTGATTAGAGATGGTGCAATTGTTTTTACAGGAAAAGTTGGAAGTTTATTCAGAGAGAAAAATCAAGTAAAACAAGTAAACAATGGTCAAGAATGTGGAATTGCACTTAAAGATTATATAGATTTTCAAAAAAATGATACAATCGAAGCTTTTAGTATTATATCTAAAGAGAGGACAATATAATGGCGGATAGAATAGGAAAACCAATTTCTCAGAGACAATTGCGGGTTGGTGAAATGATTAAGCAGTCTCTAAGTATGATTTTCATAAGAAATGAAGCTAAAGTGCCTAATTTAGAGACAAATACAATAACTGTTACTGAAGTAAGAATGAGCCAAGATTTAAAAATAGCCAAAGCATATGTTCTTCCACTCGGAGGGAAAAATGCTGAGGAAAGTATTAATATTTTAAAGGAATATTCTTTTTTAATTAGAAAGATTTTATCACAAAAGGTAGTAATGAAATTTCTACCAAAATTAATTTTTAGAAAAGATGAATCTTTTGAGTATGCGGAAAAAATAGAAAACTTAATAAAACAAACAAATAAATAGGAAAAATGAAGCATGAACAAAAAGGCACAAGAATTAGCAATGCATGATAAAGATACTGGATCCTCTGAGATACAGATTGCTTTGTTAACAGAGAAAATTGAAACTCTCTCTAGACACATTAAGCAATTCAAAAAAGATAAACATTCGTCTGTTGGATTGTTGAGAGCAGTAAATAGAAGAAAGAAATTATTGGAATACTTAAAGAAAACAAAAATAGATTCTTATAAGAATGTACTGTCGAAATTGAATTTAAGAAAATAGAAGTCAAGATAGATAGATAGAACGAAACGAACGAAATGAACGAAACGAAATGGAAATGAAATGTTTAAAGCACATAAGAAGGAAATAGAACTAGCAGGAAAGAAAATAAGTTTAGAGACAGGTAAAGTAGCAAGACAAGCAGATGGAGCGATCATCGCAACGTGCGGTGAAACAGTTGTTTTAGCAACAGTAGTTGGAGCAAAGAAAGTAAACCCGGATATGGATTATTTTCCTTTATCAGTTAATTACCAAGAGAAATATTATGCAGGTGGAAAAATCCCTGGTGGATATTTTAAAAGAGAAGCAAGACCAACTGAAAGTGAAACATTAATCTCTAGATTAATTGACAGACCAATCAGACCTTTGTTTCCTGATGAATTTAAAAATGAAGTACAGTTGTTACCAACAGTAATTTCTTACGACAAAGAAAACCAACCAGATATTTTAGCAATTACCGCTTCATCAGCGGCATTAGCTATTTCAGGAATGCCATTTATGGGTCCTGTAGGAGCCTCTAGAGTGGGCTATATTGATGATAAGTATATTCTTAACCCATCAAAGGAAGAATTAGAAAATTCAAGTTTAGATTTAGTTGTAGCAGGTACTAAAGATGCAGTGCTTATGGTTGAATCTGAAACATCAGGTTTATCTGAAGAAGTAATGTTAGCAGCAGTTAAATTTGGTCACGAAGGATTTGTTCCAGTAATCGAAATGATCGAGGAACTTGCAAAAGAATGCAAAAAACCTGAGTGGACTGTTGAGAAAAAAGATTTATCCGAAGTTAAACAAAAACTTGAGGAGACTTTCACAGAAGATTTAATAAAAGCTTTTGCAACTAGAGATAAACAAGATAGATCAAATCAAATTTCAGAAATTACTGATAAAGCTAAAAAGCTTTTTGAAGAAAATGAAAATTACTCTGATCTTGATGTTAATTCTCAGCTTAAAAATTTAGAGAAGAAAATTGTTAGAACTGATATTCTTAAAAATAAAAATAGAATTGATGGTAGAGGATTATCTGAAGTAAGACCCATCTCATGCGAAGTCGGAGTATTACCAAGAACACATGGTTCTGCTTTATTTACCAGAGGAGAAACACAAGCAATTGTTGTAACTACCTTAGGTACATCTGATGATGAACAAAGAATTGAAAGTCTAGACGGTCTTCAAAGAGAACGATTTATGCTCCACTATAATTTTCCTCCGTTTTCAGTTGGTGAAACTGGAAGAATTGGAACTGGTAGACGTGAAATTGGTCATGGTAAACTAGCTTGGAGAGCAATTAACTCTTCATTACCCTCGAAAGAGGTGTTTCCATATACTTTTAGAATAGTATCAGAGATTACAGAGTCTAATGGTTCCTCTTCTATGGCTACTGTTTGTGGAGCATCTTTAGCATTAATGGATGCTGGTGTTCCGATTAAAGAACCAGTTGCAGGTATTGCAATGGGTTTAATTAAAGAGGGTGACGATTTTAGTGTCTTGTCAGATATTTTAGGTGATGAAGATCATTTAGGTGATATGGACTTTAAAGTTGCTGGAACAAAAGATGGAATTACTTCACTTCAAATGGATATCAAAATTACAGGTATCACTTTTGAGATCATGGAGCAGGCACTAAGTCAAGCTAAAGAAGGTAGGATTCATATTTTAGGTGAAATGAATAAAGCTTTAGGAGAATCTAGAACTAATGTTGGAAAGCATACTCCAAAAATGGAACAAGTAACTGTTGATAAAAAAGATATTGCTGCAGTTATTGGAAAAGGTGGAGCAACCATTAGAGAGATCGTTGAAAAATCAGGTGCAAAGGTAGATATAAATGATGAAGGAGTTGTAACAGTTGCTGCTCCTGACGAAGAGTCTAGAAAAATCGCTATGCAAATGATTAAAGATATTACTGCAAAAGCTGAAATCAATAAAATTTATTCAGGTAAAGTTATGAAGATTATGGAGTTTGGTGCATTTGTTAATTTTTTAGGAAAACAAGACGGACTTGTTCATATTTCAGAGCTTGCAGATAAAAGAGTCGCTAAAGTTACTGATGTAGTGAAAGAAGGTGACGAAGTAAAAGTAAAAGTGATTGGTTTTGATAGAGGAAAAGTTAAACTTTCTATGAAACAAGCGGCTAAATGACAAGTTAAATGGTTGGGATAATAGCAACTATCAATATGTCTGAAAATTTAATTAAATCTAATGGAAATAAATTTCAAAGGTTTAAGTTTTATCGTTGATTATGATGATTACCAAGAATTTTGGGGTAATTTTCATGATTGGGAAAATAAAGATTTAGATTTTGTAATTGAAAAAGCTGAAAAAGATAAAATTTTTATAGATATTGGAGCATGGATTGGCCCTTACACCTTAGTTGCAGCTAAACTAGGTATGAGAGTATTTGCATTTGAACCTGATAAAATAGCATTTGAAATATTAAAAAAAAATATACAACTAAATGAGTTTAAATATAAGCCAGAAATATATAATTTTGGATTGTCAAAAAAAGAGACAATTGCCTATCTTTATTCCAATACAAACGAATTTGGAAAATCTGAGAGTAGTATAATCAATTATAAGAATAAACAAAATTCTAAAAGATGTGAAATAAAACTAAAAAAATTTTTACAGGAAATAAACAAAATTCAGATTAATAATTCAAGCTCTAAAATTAAAATTTTAAAAGTAGATATTGAAGGAGGTGAATTTCTTTTTGAAAAAGATATTTATGATTTTGTAAAATTAAATAAATTATATTGTATCCTCTCATATCATCATATGGTTTTTAATAGTAATAAAATCAAAAAAAATCTTTTAAAAATAAGAACTTTGTTCTACCAATTTATGGTTCAAAAAATTTATCCAACAAAAAATAAATTCAAAATAGCTTCTATTTTTAAGGGTTAGATTTTTAAGAAATATTTTTTGGGTCTGGCATCCCGACTTTGTTATATCCAGCGTCAACATAGTGAATTTCACCAGTAACACCATTTGCAAGATCGCTCAGTAGATATAATGCTGAATTTCCAACATCATGAATATCTACATTTCGTTTAAGTAAAGAATGGTCTTCATTCCATTTATATAGAAATTTTGCATCACCTATTGCAGAAGCTGCTAGTGTTTTAATAGGTCCTGCGCTAATGGCATTTACTCTCATACCTTTTGCACCTAAATCCCTGGCTAAATACTTAACACTAGACTCGAGTGCAGCTTTGCAAACACCCATTACATTATAATTGGGAATAGCCTTGTTTGCTTCGTAGCTTAGGGTAATTAAACTTCCACCATCTTTCATTACTTTAGATGCTTCTTTTGCAACCTCAGTAAATGAAAAACATGAAATTATCATACTTCTTAAAAAATTTTCCCTAGTAGTATTTAAATATTCTCCAGATAATTCTGATTTATCAGAAAATGCAATTGCATGAACTACAAAATCAATTTCACCCCATCGTGATTTAACATCTTCAAATAATTTTGTTACATCTTCTTTTTTTTCAACGTCACAGCTAAATGTAACTTTTGAATTCAGTTTTTCTGCTAAAGGAATTACTCTTTTCTTTAAAGCATCACCTAGATAAGTAAATGCAAGTTCAGCTCCAGCTTCTGAAAGTTTTTGTGAAATACCCCAAGCAATAGATCTTTCATTTGCAACACCCATTATCAATCCTTTTTTACCCCTCATCAAACTCATAACTATATTTTTTCAAAAATTAAAGCAGCATTAGTACCACCAAAACCAAAACTATTAGACATTATAGTATTTAATGTAACGTTATTTTCAGTTTTAGAAATTATTGGGAATTTTTTAGCTTCTTCGTCCATTTCAGTAATATTAGCCGACCCAGCAATGAAATTATTTTTCATCATAATCAAGCAATAGATCGCTTCATGAACGGAAGCGGCTCCCAAAGGATGTCCTGATAAAGATTTAGTTGAACTAATTTTTGGAATATCATCCCCAAAGGTATTTTTAATTGCATTTAGCTCTGTGATGTCCCCAACTGGAGTTGAAGTTCCATGAGTATTTATATAATCAATTTTATTTTTAGATGTTGCCATAGCCATCTTCATACAACGTACCGCCCCCTCACCTGATGGAGCCACCATATCATATCCATCTGAAGTTGCTCCATAACCAGTTAATTCCGCGTATATTTTAGCTCCTCTTGCTTTGGCATGTTCATATTCCTCAAGCACTAACACTCCACCACCACCCGCTATTACAAAACCATCTCTAGTTTTGTCGTATGCTCTTGATGCAGTCTCTGGGGTATCATTATATTTTGATGATAAAGCAGTCATGGCATCAAACATCGCTGTCATTGCCCAGTGAACTTCTTCACTGCCACCTGCAAAAATAATATCCTGCTTACCTATTTGAATTAATTCCATCGCATTTCCAATACAATGTCCACTTGTTGAACAAGCTGAACTCATTGTGTAGTTAGTGCCTTTAATTTTAAACGGAACAGCAAGTGTAGCTGAGGCTGTACTGGCCATCGTTCTCGGAACAATAAATGGGCCCATTAATTTTGGAGTTTTGGCTCTAGTCTTATCGGCTGCTAAGATAACATTTTCAATTGAGGGTCCACCCGAACCCATCACAATCCCAGTTTTAAAATTACTTACTTCCTTTTCCTCTAAACCCGAATCTTTAATTGCCTCTTTCATTGCTATATAGTTATAAGCAGAGCCCGAGCCCATAAACCTTATTGTTTTTCGATCAATATGATCTTCAAGTTTAATATTTGGTTTTCCATGAACATGGCATCTAAGATTATGTTCTTTGTATTCTTCGGCGTGTGAGATTCCTGATTTTGAATTTATCAAAGAGTGATGTACTTCTTCTTGATTATTACCTAAACAAGAAACAACTCCTAAACCTGAAACTACCACTCTTCTCATTATTTAAATAATCCTACTTTTAAATTGTCTGCTGAGTAAATCTTTTTTTCATCAGCTAGCAATATCCCATTAGCTAGGCCAACAGTTGTTCCTCCAGGAGACATGATTTTTTTCATATCAATTTCATATTTAACTAATTTAACATTTTGTAAAACTTCACCTATAAATTTTACTGTACCAACGCCTAATGCCCTGCCTTTTCCCGGATTTCCAATCCATCCTAAATAAAACCCGACTAACTGCCACATAGCATCAAGACCAAGGCATCCAGGCATAACAGGGTCCTCTTTAAAGTGACAGCCAAAAAACCAAAGGTTTTTTTTAATATCTAATTCTGCTTTTAATGAGCCTTTACTAAAAGCACCTTTATTGTCGTTAATTTCAGTAATTCTATCAAACATAAGCATTGGTGGAAGAGGTAATTTAGCGTTACCAGGACCAAATAGTCTGCCTTCACCACAATCTATAAGCTCATTATATGAGTAGGAGTTTTTTTTCATAAATTGAGTATCCTTATTTACTTGATTTTAGCATTATATAATATAATTATAATAGTAGTTTAGAATAATTATAACTAACAATATATATAAATAGTGCAATATTTAGATAAATTACGAAATTCTGGATTACGCCCAACCAAACAAAGACTTCAAATATGCGAGGTGTTATTTAACACTGAGAAAACATTTCATTTTACAGTTAATGAGTTGGATAAAAAAATTAAGAACAATACGGGAAATAAAATATCTTTAGCAACAATTTACAATACAATTCATGCTTTTGAAAAAAAAGGATATTTAAAACAAATTCCTATAAATTCAAATCAGACTTATTTTGACACCAACGTTACAGACCATCATCATTTTTATGACCTTAAAGATGAAAAACTGATCGACTTAGAAAATTGTGATGTAGGACCCATAAATATTAAAAAAAAAATCAATGGTAAGAAAATCAAGTCCATCGAAGTTCTTGTTAAACTCGAAGACTAAGAACTCAATCAATTTAGCGTCATTATTAACCAATTGACACCTATTTAGAATCATTATAAACTAGGACTATCAATTAAAACATAGGTAAATAAATGAGTACTGAAAATTTTAAAAACAAATCTTTTAAAGTTAATGAGTTAAGTAAGTGTCCTTTTACTGGGGTAGGAACACCAGCAAAGTTTTCTGCAGGAAGAGGTCAAACAGTAAGAGACTTTTGGCCAAATAGTTTAAATCTTAAGATTCTTAGTCAGCACTCAAGTTTATCTAACCCTATGGACAAAAAATTTAGTTACGCAAAAGAATTTAAAAAACTAAATTACAAGGCATTAAAAAAAGATTTACAAAAATTAATGACAGACTCCCAAGAGTGGTGGCCAGCTGATTATGGTCATTATGGCCCTTTATTTATTAGATTAGCTTGGCATGCCGCAGGTACTTACAGAACTGGTGATGGTAGAGGTGGTGCAGGAACAGGTAATCAACGATTTGCGCCACTAAATTCTTGGCCAGATAACGTAAACTTAGATAAAGCAAGATTACTTTTATGGCCCATTAAAAAGAAGTATGGAAGAAAAATTTCGTGGGCAGATTTGTTCATACTTGTTGGAAATGTTGCTTTAGATTCAATGGGTTTTAAAACTTTTGGTTTTGGAGCTGGCAGAACTGATATTTGGGAACCAGAGGATGATATTTATTGGGGCTCGGAAAAAGAAATGCTGGGCGTAGAAAGGTATAGTGGAAAGAGAGATTTGGAGCAGCCGTTAGGAGCTTCACATATGGGTTTAATTTATGTAAATCCACAAGGTCCTGATGCTAATCCAGATCCAAAATTAGCAGCACATGATATTAGAGAGACATTTGGGAGAATGGCTATGAACGACTATGAGACAGCAGCATTAGTTGCTGGAGGACATACCTTTGGAAAATCTCATGGTGCAGCATCTGAGTCATTCAAAGGACCAGACCCTGAGGCTTCGAGACTACAAGACCAATCCACTGGATGGAATAGTGGATACAAATCTGGAAAAGGTGTCGATGCAATAAGTAGTGGAATAGAGGGTGCTTGGACACAAAATCCAATTAAATGGGATATGGGTTATTTAGATTGTTTATACGGACATGAGTGGGAGCTTACAAAAAGCCCAGCTGGTGCTCATCAATGGACTCCAAAGGAAAATGGTCAAGAGATTAAAATGGTCCCTGATGCTCATCAAAAAGGTGTAATGCATCCCCCAATGATGCAAACGACGGATATATCAATGAAAGTTGATCCAAGTTACGGACCTATCACAAAACATTTTCATCAAAATCCAAAAGAGTTTCATGATGCGTTTGCAAGAGCATGGTTTAAATTAACACATAGAGATATGGGGCCAAGAGTTTGTTATCTTGGTAGTGATGTTCCAAAAGAACAACTAATTTGGCAAGATCCAATTAATAAACCTAAATATAGACTTAAATCAAAGGATATAAAAGATTTAAAAAACAAAATCGTTAAATCAAAAATATCAATTTCAGATTTAGTTTCTACAGCATGGGCTTCAGCATCTACTTTCAGAGGCTCTGATAAAAGAGGTGGTGCTAATGGTGCAAGAATAATATTGGAACCACAAAAAAATTGGAAAGTAAATAATCCAAAGAAATTATCGATCGTAATTCAAGCCTTAAAAAAAATTAAAAGTAAATTCGATAGCAAAAAGAAAATTGTTACAATGGCAGACTTAATTGTCCTAGCTGGTGGTGTTGGTGTCGAAATGGCTGCAAAAAAAGCTGGCTATAAGATACAAGTTCCATTTTCAGGAGGAAGGGGAGACGCAAGACAAGATCAGACTGATATTAACTCATTCGGTCTTCTAGAACCTCAAGCAGATGGTTTTAGAAATTACCTGAATGGCGGAGCCTCAAATGTTTCTGCAGAGGAAAAACTGGTTGATAAGGCTCAATTAATGGGTTTAACAGCACCAGAAATGACTGCACTTGTGGGTGGGATGAGAGTATTAAACACGAACTTTGATGGTTCAAAACATGGTGTTTTTACAAATAAACCTGGTTCTCTTACTAACGATTATTTCATAAATCTTTTAGATATGAATACCACTTGGAAAGAAGAGGATAAATCTGAACAAACATTTGTAGGGAAAGATAGAAAAACTCAAAAAACTAAATGGAAGGCAACAAGAGTTGATTTAATTTTTGGTTCAAACTCTCAATTAAGAGCCCTAGCAGAAGTTTATGCATGTGAAGATTCAGGTGATAAATTTGTTAAAGATTTTATCGCAGCATGGGTAAAAGTTATGAATTCTGATCGATTTGATTTGAAATTAAACTAATTTTATAAAGCGGAACAAAAAATATGGTAACAGCAAATTTTGATGACTTCTATGAAGTTCCTAATATCAATTTTGATATATCAAAGTTAAGAAATGATTTGGATAAAGTTTTAAAAGCTAAAAAATTCAACTCTCCTGGAGTTACTCACTTTGGCGCAATAGCATTAAACCAAATCCCAAACGATAGAAGTTCCATTGAGGGAAATAATATAAGAGGGAAATATTGGACAATTGCTGACGAAACTGGAAAAGAAGTTTCTAGAGATGTTGATATTGATGAGTCGAAATATACTCAATTAGTTCCTGAATTTGAAAATACATATTTTAAAGAAGTCTATGACACTTTAAATAAGAGGTTTAAACTAGGTAGAGTAAGATTATTATTAAAAGAGCCAAGATCGACATTGAGCTGGCATAAAGATCCTGAATGCAGACTTCATGTGCCCATTATAACTAATAAAGGCTGTTCAATGGTAATTGAAAATGTAGCAAAACATCTTCCAGCTGATGGTAAAGTATGGATAACAAATAATACAAAATATCATAACTTTTTTAATGGTGGAGAACAGGCCAGAGTGCACCTAGTTGCTTGTGTACTTGATAGTCCTTTTAAAAAATAATGGAATTAACAACTGGCATATTTAAAGCTGCTGGAGAGATTTACACAAATAATAAAGGTTCAATTTTAAGAACTGTTATTTATACAATTGGCCATTTTGCAATTGCCATAACTGTTTTAATGTTAGTTGCTGATGTCACTTTTATGATAGCACTTACAGATGCAATTGTAGAACCAATAGCTAATTCTATATGGTATTTTATTTTAGATAAGTGGTGGGCGAGTAAATCAAAAAGTTCTTAATCTAATACCCCCCAAATATTATCTGTCTTTATCCAGCCAACAAAATCCTCGGTATTTATTTTGCACCAAATACCATTGCACTTTTGAACTATTAGAACTCTTCCTTTTTTAATCTTAGCCAATGGTTTAGAAAAATTTGTTGAATTTTCAAATAATATTTTATCTTTTATTGGAATGATTGAATTTATTTTTTTTAGTTGAGACCAATGTATCCATCCACTGTTATTTTTAAAATCAATCACCCTTCGCCAGTTCTCTTTTTTATCAATTTGTTTGAGAGGTAAATTCACTTTTTTATAAATAAATTTTATAGGAGACTCAAAACTCGGCCCATACCTTACATTCACTTTACTTTTCTTTAAAGACAAGAAAGTTTCTTGAGCAAAACTGAATGAAGAAAAAGATAATAAAAATAAAATTATAAGAAAAAGTTTAAATCGTTTTTTTTTTAACATTTTTTAACTTTTTAAAGTTGATTTTCCTGAAATTTAGATTTAATAGATCTAAAACTAGAACTTGACCATTCAAATTTTTGCCAATAGATAAAATTTTTTTTAAAATTTCATTCGCCTGCATTATTCCTATTATACCAGCTACAGTACCCAAAATACCTTCATATTCACAACTTAATATATCATCTGAAATCTGATTTTCTTGAAAAAAAGATCTTATACAAGGTGTTTTTTCATTTTTAAAATCAAAACTAAAAACATGACCATCAAATTTACTTATTGCTCCAGTGACAAGAAATTTTCTATATTTTCTTGAAACATCATTTATTAAAAACTTTGTCTCAAAATTATCCGATCCATCAATTATGTAGTTATAATTTTTTATAATTTTTTGATAGTTGCTATTGTTTAATCTTATTTTGTAAGAATTTACTTTTATTTTTGAATTTATCTTTTTTAATTTTTTTTTAGCAGACAAAATTTTAGATTTTTTTAAATCTTCTGTGCTGTAAAGGCTTTGTCTGTGAATATTTGATAAATTAACTATATCTGGGTCAACAATACCCAAAACACCTACCCCTGCTCTTGCTAAAAATTCAGCTGCAGGACAACCTAAACCTCCCATTCCAATAATCAAAACTTTTGCTTTAATAATTTTTTTTTGTCCTAAGCTTCCAATATTTTTTAAAACTATTTGTCTTGAAAATCTCTCTATTTGATTCTTATTTAAATTGATATTCATTTACCTGTTGAACCAAATCCACCCTTTGCTCTGAAAGATTCAGGTAAATCATTTTTTTCCTCTAATTCCATTTTGACCACAGGTGCTAATATCATTTGAGCAACTCTATCACCATTGTTAATTGAAAAATTTTTATTTCCATGATTGTAAATGATAACCTTTATTTCTCCTCTGTAATCACTATCAATTGTTCCAGGAGTATTTAACACACTAATATTATTTTTGGCTGCTAAACCTGATCTTGGTCTTATTTGGATCTCGTAATCCTCAGAGAACGCAACAGATAATCCTGTAGGAATTAAAACTGATGTTTTGGGTTCTAGATCAATTGGTTTTTTAATAAACGCAATCAAGTCTACACCTGATGCCCCACTAGTTTTATATTCGGGTAATTTTACAGCTGGGTCGAGTTTTTTGATTAGAACTTTAACCATTAATTTATCTGAGCAACTATTCTATCCACAATTTCCTCTGATATCTCTGACTTTTTTTTTAATGAAAGTTTCTCTTTCTTCATTTTTTCATTTCTATAGAAAATTGTAACTTCATTATTTTCATTATCAAAACCACTTTCATTCTTTGAGACGTCGTTGGCTATAATCCAGTCACAATTTTTATTTTCTAATTTTAGAATGGCATTTTTCTCTAAACTTGTTGTTTCAGCGGCAAAACCTATAACTATTTTTGGTCTCAAGGAATTATGATTGGACACATAGTTCAAAATATCAATATTCTTCTCTAAATTTAATGTAAAAGTTTCATCTTTTTTAATCTTTTCTTTTTGTTTATGATTTACTTTGAAATCAGCAACAGCAGCAGCAAATACAGCTATATCAGTCGGAAGATTTTTTTGAGTAGCTTTAAACATTTCTTCAGCCGTTTCAACTTTAATTAAATTAATATTTTCATCTGTTTTTAGGTTGGTAGGTCCTGATATTAAAGTTGTATGAAAACCTCTTTTACAAAGAGATTTTGCTATTTCGTAACCTTGTTTGCCGCTAGATTTATTTGTAATAAATCTCACGGGATCTATGTATTCATTAGTAGGGCCTGCTGTTACTAGAGCTTTGAGTTTATTATTTTTGATTTTATTAAATATAAAACTTTGAATTTCTTTATAGATAACTAAAGGTCCAGACATTTTACCCTCACCATATTCACCACAAGCCATGTCACCTATTTCAGGTCCAATGATTTTGTAGCCAAAACCTCTCAATGTTTCTAGATTATTACGTGTAGACTGATGTTCCCACATTCTAACATTCATTGCTGGAGCTAAAAAAACTTGCTTATTAGAAGCCAATATTACTGTTGATGCTAAGTCGTCTGAGTTGCCCTGACTTAATTTGGAAATAGTGTTGGCAGTTGCTGGGGCGACTATGATCACATCAGCCCATCTAGATAAAGAAATATGGTCCATCTCTGTCTCATTTTCTAGGCTAAATAAATCATCATAAACTTTACCTTGTGATAAAGAGGCGACAGATAATGGGGTTACAAACTCCTTTGCATTTTTAGTTAGTATTGTTTTTATTTCAGCATTATTTTTTCTAAACATTCTTATTGTTTCAAGACTTTTGTAGGCAGAAATTCCACCACATATTATAAAAAGAATTTTTTTGTTTGATAAATTTTTCATCGTCAGAATTAAAATATTAAAAGGCTTAAAATTACAAGGATTAATAAACCAATAATAGATTGGTTTCTAAAAGCAGTCATTTCTGATTTTTGAGTATTTAAAGCCGTATAGGAATTGGAGTTTTGTGGGATTTGTCCACTAGCAAGAAAAGTAAGAGCTTGATTAGCTTTATCCATTATTTCAGGAAACTCTGGTAATCTTTTGATTACTTCTGCTGAATTTTGAATTGTCTCATTTATTTTTGTCATTGGATCTTTTGTTTCTCTAAGCCAATTTTCAAGAACAGGTTTTGAAGTGGTCCAAATATTTGTGTTGGGGTTTAATTTTCTTGCAACTCCTTCTACAACAACCATTGTTTTTTGAAGCATTAAAAGTTGTGGTTGAGTTTGCATGTTAAATTTTTCTGTGACATCAAATAATTGTTTTAATAATTTGCCTCCAGAAATGTCTTTAACTGCTTGACCAAAAATTGGCTCGCCAATGGATCTTAGAGCTTGAGCCAAGTCATCTATTGGAACTTCTTTTGGCACAAGACCTGCAATTAGATGTACTTCAGCAACTTTACGATAATCTCTTTGAATAAAACCAAATAAGATTTCGGCTAAAAATCTTTTACTCATTTTGTCTAATCTACCCATAATTCCAAAATCGATCGGAACAATTTGGCCATCATTATCTATAAATATGTTACCTTGGTGCATATCCGCATGAAAAAAACCGTCTCTCACAGCATGTCTTAAAAAATTTTGAATAATATCTTCTGCAATTTTTTCAGTATTAAATTCTTTATTTTTAAGCTCCTCCGTTTCTCTAATAGAAATTCCATCCACCCAATCTAGAGTCATTACATTTTCACTAGTATAAATCCAATAAATTTGAGGAACTCTAAATCCAACATCATTCTTTGTGTTTTCAGCATATTCATTTGCAGCAGCTGCTTCAAATCTTAAATCCATCTCTAGATTTGTGATTTCTTTTAATAAAAATACTACTTCTACCAATTTTAGTCTTTTTGTTTTTTTTATAAATGACTCAATTAAAAAAGCAAAAAGCATAATTGCATCAATCTCTTCATTAAATATTTTTTTTATGTTTGGTCTTAAAATTTTAATTGCAACATCTTTTAAAACACCATCATCATTTATCTGAGCCCTATGAACTTGAGCTATTGAAGCTGCGGCAACTGGTTCACTTAAATTGATTATGCAGTCATAACCTTCATTACCTAAATCATTTTTAATAATTTCTTTTGCTTGTAAAAGTGAAAAGGGTGGTAACTTATCTTGAAGGTTCTCAAGTTTTCTTGAAAGTTCCTCACCAATTATATCAGGTCTAGTAGCTAAAAATTGACCAAGTTTAATAAACGTTGTTCCCATTGATTCTAAAGACTCAGATAATCTCTCTCCTTCGTCTTTTTTTAAATCTATTTGTTTTTTTGGTGAAAAGGAAAATGATAATATTTTGAATAAAATTTTTATGGCTAAAGGTGGTTTTTTAAATTTTGATACAATATTTAAAATATCAGAGCTAGCTACTTTCCTTCCAAGTTTAAAGAGAATAATTAATTTTTTTATCATTAAAGTTTCCATCCACTATGAATAGAGACTATTCCACCAGATAAATTTCTATAAGCACATTTCTTAAAATTGCCTTTAACCATAGCATCAATTAATTCTTCCTGGTTTAGAAAATTTTCGATACTTTTAATCAGGTATTCATAGGGCTCTTTTTCACCAACAACAAACTTACCAATAGAAGGTATAAGTTTAGAATAATTTTTGTAAAGAGTTTCTAAATTTGTATTCTGAATTTTTGAAAATTCTAAGCATAAAAAACGACCTCCGGGTTTTAAAACTCTGTGAGCTTCGGAAAGAGCCTTATGTATTTTGGCAGTATTTCTTAAACCAAAACTTATAGTATAAAAATCGAATAAATTGTCTGACAAAGGAATTTTCTCAGCTGGTGAAATAATCCAATTTATATTTTTAAACTTAGATAACTTTTCCTTTCCCTTACTAATCATACCTTTGTTTGGATCTACACATGTAATTTGTGATAATTTGTTTACATGTTTTACAAATAGTTTGGCTATGTCTCCAGTGCCGCAAGCAACATCAATTAAATTTTGATTAGCTGATGGATTCATCATATTTAATAAATTTTTTTTCCATAATCGATGAATCCCCAATGACATAAAATCATTCATCAGATCATAACGATCGTATACTTGATTAAACACGTTTTGGACTAATCCTTTTTTATTTTGTAGATATTGTTGCATTATTTAAAAAATATATAGTTAATATAGTATCAAATGCCAGAATTACCAGAAGTAGAAATTGTACGTCGATCTTTAGACAAAAAGACTAAAAATAAAAAGGTAAAAAAAGTATTAATTAGAAATAGAAATTTAAGAACTAAAATTCCACTTCATTTTTCAAAATTTCTCAAAGGAAAAAAGATAATCAAAGTGAAAAGATTTTCAAAATATCTAATTATTTGTCTATCAAATAAGAGTTATTGTCTTTTACATCTAGGTATGTCTGGAACTATTCATCTAATTTATAATCAAAAAAAAAGTTTGGTAACTAACGCAAGCTTTTATAGCTCACCTTTATTACCAAAAAAACATAATCATGTAGAAATATTTTTTGACGAATTTAAAATTGTGTATAACGACCCTAGAAGATTTGGTTTTTTTGAATTAGTGGCTAATGAATATTTTTTAGTCAAAAAATTCGCTAAACTTGGACCAGAGCCATTTCAGCCAGAATTCAACTTAAATTATATTTATTCTTTTTTAAAAAGAAAAAAAAAAAACATAAAAAATTTACTATTAGATCAAAATTTTGTATCAGGGATTGGAAATATTTATGCAAGTGAGATTTTATTTTTAAGCAAGATAAACCCAGAGAAAAAAGTATTTTTTCTAACTAAAAAAGATTGTGAAAAAATTATATTAAATTCAAGGAAAGTTTTGATAAATGCAATAAAAAAGGGTGGATCAAGTATACGAGATTTTAAAAATACAGCCGGTAAACAAGGTAATTTTCAAAAAAATTTTAAAGTTTATGAAAGAAAAGGATTAAATTGTAAGCGGTCTAATTGTAAAGGAATTATAAGAAAAAAAATAATTTCTAATAGATCTTCTTTTTTTTGTAGTATGTGTCAAAAATAAAAATTTTTTGATTGACCAAAATTAATTCTCAAGCTATACCCCTGCGCATATGGCAAACACAAAATCGGCAATTAAAAGAATTAGAAAAATATCAAAACAAACTGCTGTTAATAAATTGAGAAAAAGTCGATATAAAAACGCATTAAAAAAAATGAACGTTCTAATTGAAGCCAAAAAGAAATTAGAAGCTATTAAATTCTTACCCAAGTTGAATTCAGAGCTAATGAAAATTGCTAAGACTGGAATAATAAAGAAACAAAACGCCTCCAGAAATGTTTCAAGACTTACAAAAAAAATAGCTTCAATTTAAATAAATAATACTTCAGGTTGTTTGATTAAATACAACTTTAAATTCTACAAAATCTGTCATCTTGGAAATTTTTTCTACAATATTTAGATTTAGTAAATAAACAAACATATTTAATTCAATTATAAATTTTATAAATATCTTAATCATTAAATACTTTTTATAAAAAATATTTTTACACAATCCTAGATTTTATTTTTTTTTGATTTTCTAAAATTATTTGTTGCAATAATTTTATTATGGTTCTAAGTGAAGTTTCCTCAAATTTATGAACAATTCTATAAATAATAAAAATTTAAAAAATTTTAAATCTGAAACTCTTGACTGGAATTTGATTCAAGCTGAAATGAGGAATAAACTAGGTTTAGATATTTATGAAAGTTGGCTTAAAAAGATAAAATTTGTTGAAGAGATAAATAATTATATTCTATTATCTGTACCAACAAGGTTTATACGGGACTGGATTACATCAAGGTATTTAGACCAAATTCTTAAAATCATTAAAAATTATAAAAAAGATATCATTCGAGTTGAGTTTAAAATCACTGAAAATAAAATAAGTTCGAGTCAGGATCAAGATGATAATAATGTTTATAATAACAAAGAAAATGTTTCTTTTATAAAAGACACTTATTTACAATATAACCGAATAGATCCTAACAAAAATTTTGATAATTTTATAACCGGCCCAAGTAATAAATTAGCATATGAAGCATCTGTAAAAGTTTCAGAGAATATTTCACATTATAATCCACTTTACTTGTATGGAGGTGTTGGGATGGGCAAAACCCACCTTTTAAATGCAATTGGTTATCATTTAAAAAAAGATAATAAAGTAATGTTTATATCTGCTGAACGATTCATGTATCAATTTGTTAAATCAATAAAATCAAATGATATGGTAAAATTTAAAGAGTATTTTCGTAATACGGATATCTTGTTAATTGACGATATACAATTTATGAACGGCAAAGAAGCAATGCAAGAGGAATTTTTCCACACATTTAATGCTCTTCTTGATAAAGGTTCTCAAATAATTATATCAGCTGACAGGTCGCCCAATAAGTTATCTAGAATTCAAGAGAGAATAAAATCAAGATTTGCAGGAGGTTTAGTAGTTGATATTCAAAAAACTGATTTGGCGCTTAGAAAAAAAATTATAGAAAGTAAAATAAGTGATTTAAATAATCTATATCCTGAAAAATTTAACTTATCGGAAGAAATAAAAAACTTTATCAGTATTAAAATTACAACAAGTGTGAGAGAGTTAGTAGGAGCAATTAATAGAATTATATCATTTTCAAGAATTTATAATAAAATACCTAATTTACCCGAAACAAAGGTTATATTAAAAGATTTACTTAATCTAAATGAAAACAATGTAACTATAGATTTAATTCAAACTATTGTGTGTAAATATTTTAAAATAAGTAAAAATGAAATGCTTTCATCTAGAAGATCAAGATATTTGGTGAGACCACGACAAACAGCCATTTATTTGACAAAAATTTTGACTTCGAAATCACTGCCAGAAATTGGTAGAGAATTTTCAAATAGGGACCACACAACTATAATTCACTCAGTAAAAACTATAGAAAAATTAAAAGAATTAGATCCAGATATGATTGCAAATATAGATAAACTTAAAAATCAAATATTATATAGCAATAAAGAAAATGAAATTTAATGTAAACCAACAAGACCTCCAACAAGCATTAAATTATTGTCAAGGTGTGATTGAAAAACGAAGCACACTTCCGATATTATCAAACATATTACTTGAGGCACAAAATTCAAAACTTACCATTACTGCAACCGATTTAGACTTAATTTTTATAAACCAAATAAAAAATGTTGAAATCATAGAACATGGAAAAACAACCACAACATCATCTACTATGTATGATATTGTTAGAAAACTTTCATCTGGAAAAAAAATTAATTTAACTTTAAAAGATAATAGTAAACTTCATTTAGAGTCAGAAAAATCTATTTTTAATTTAAACTGTATGCCTGCAAATGAGTTTCCTTTGACAGATGAAAATTTTAATGACAATGAATTTAGTTTAAAATCAAAAGATCTTTTGAAGTTACTTAATAAATGTAAATTTTCTGTATCAAGTGATGAGACAAGACATTACTTAAGTGGAATATATTTTCATCAAACTGAAGTTGAGGACAAAAATTATTTGACTGCAGTATCAACCGATAGCCATCGTATGTCTGTTTCTAAACTTAGATTAAATGAAAAAAAAAATTTTGAATCAATAATATTACCTAAAAAAACTATTTTTCAGTTATGTTCATTATTAGAAAATTACGATGGTGATGTAAAAATTTCAAATATGAAATCTAAAATAAAATTTGAATTAGATAATAGTATTTTAATTTCTAAATTAATAGATGGTAAATTTCCAAATTACATACAAGTGATTCCAAAAAATAATCAAAAAAAATTAGAAATTGATTTAAAAATTTTTCAAAGTTCAGTAGATAGAGTTGCCTCAGTATCACTTGATAAAAAAGATGGTGTAAAATTTAATTTAAGTAAAGATAAACTAGATTTATCTGTAAATAATACCAATAGTGGTGATGGAAAAGAAACCCTAGCAGTTAAATTTGATCATGACTTAGAAATCAGTTTTAATTCTAAATATTTAATAGATGTTGCTTCGCAATTAGATGGAAATAATATTGAAATGTTTTTTAATGACTCAGGTTCACCCACACTAATCAAGGATCCTGGAGATTTCGACAGTATTTTTGTGGTTATGCCCATGAAAGGTTAATTTAGTAGCTTAAGTTCTGAATATATTGTTTTTTCTAAAATTCTTAAAAATTCTTCTTTTGAATGAGCGGGTTCAATAGGTTCCAAAATTGAAATTGTTATCGTTCTATTGATATTTTTTTTTCCTTTTTTTGGCCAAACGTAGCCAGAATTTATAGCAACTGGCTGACACCTGATTTTCAATTTTTGATAAATTCTTGATGCACCTTTTTTAAATGGAGGCTGGTCATCAGGCAATACTCGAGTTCCTTGAGGAAAAATTATTATTGGACGATCTGAGCTTAAAATCATTTTAGAAATATCTTCAAAAAAGTTTACGTTTTCTCTAGATACTTTATTTCTTTTTATAGAAATTGATCCTATTTTTTTTAGGTACCAACC
>CACPGB010000002.1 GCA_902633515.1 uncultured Pelagibacteraceae bacterium
TCAATTTTAGTATGATCGATTTTAATTCCCATGAGTTTTCTTTTAACTCCCTCTTGTCGAATTTTTTTAAGTTTTTCCTTTCCTAAAAAGTTTACCTCAGAGTCAAGATTTATAAATCTGTCAAAATTCGCTTCTAAAGGATTATCTCTATTATCAAAATCATTTCCATATGATAAAAGCGCAGATTCTATTCTCTCAATAAGATTAGGACATCCTGGTTTGACATTGAATTCTGCTCCATATTCGAATAAATAATCATATAAATCTTGACCAGCTAAATTATCCTCAACATAAATTTCAAAACCTCCTTGTTTTGACCAACCTGATCTTGCAACAAAATAATTTTTTTTTCTAAATTCGTAGTATTTAAAATTGAAAAATTTTAATTGTCTTATTTCGTCTCCAAATAATTTCGCCATTAAATCATCCGATAGGGGTCCTTGAACAGCTAGAATGTTTACATTTGGCTCTTTTATTTCTACTTCAAAATTATTTCCTGCGGCAAGTCCCTTTGCAAAAAAAATTACATCTGAGTCCGCTATTGACAGCCACCATCTATCTTCTGCTAATTTATTAATTATAGGATCATTAACAAGTAGTCCTTCATTATCAATTAATGGAGCATAGTAGCATCTTCCAACTTTTGATTTTGATAAATCTCTACATGTCATTAACTGAACTAATTTTGCTGAGTCTTTACCAGATACCTCAACTTGTCTTTCAGCAGCCACATCCCAAACTTGAACAAATTTTTTTAGATGTTGGTAATCAGTCTCCAATGATTTAAATGAGGCTGGTAATAACATGTGGTTATACACTGTGTAACTACTTACCCCATGAGCTTCTATCCTATCTGTGTAAGGAGTGCTTCTTAATCTTCTTGATTTTACAATTGGAAAGTTTTTCATTTTTTTAAAAATTCTAAGACCTTTTCCCTCATTTCAAATGCTTTTTCAATCATAATCATGTGTCCGCACCTATCTAATATTTGAGTCTTAGAATTTTTAATTAAGCTTGCAAATTTCTTTCCTGCTTTTAAATCAACCATCTTGTCTACCTCCCCAAGAATTAACATTACAGGACAGCTTATTTTTCTTGCAGCCTGGGAGCCATTTTTGTAATTATTACAAGCGATAAGATCGACTGCTAAAATTTCACTTATATCTCTTGAAGACTGGATTATTTTTTCCACAGGGTTTCCACCTATAAACTTTTTAGAACCTTCATATCCCCATTTCATCATCAATTTTACAGCATCTGAGTGACCATCTTGAGCTAACTTTATTAAATCAGGATGTACCGGCATTTTATTAGATCCACCGACAAAAACTATCTTATCAAGCCTTTTTTTATATCTATGAGAATATTCAAGAATTTCTAAACACCCTTGAGAATGGCCAACCAAAACTAAATTTTTAAGATTTAATTTTTTAAAAACATCTTCCAACCATTCAGCAATTTTTTCAATACTTTCTAAACAAGGACCATCTGAATTCCCATGACCGGGTAAGTCTATAGATAATACATTAAAATTATTAATATAAAAAAATTGTTCTGTTAAAGACCAGACTATGTGAGATAGACCACTTCCATGAAGGAAGACTATTGTTTGTTTTTTCGCATTTATACCTTGGCCTGCATCAGATGCATAAATACTTTTATTTTTAATTTCAAATATCAATCAATTACCTAAAATTTTTTTCTCAATTCAAATTTTTGAATTTTTCCTGTCGATGTTTTAGGTAATTCACAAAAAACAACTTGTTTTGGTACCTTGAAACCTGCAAGTGTTTCTTTGCAAAAACCAATTAATTCTTTCTCGGTTGTGGGTTTATCCTTTACCATCTCAATAAATGCACAAGGGACCTCTCCCCATTTTTCATCTGGTTTTGCTACAACGGCTGCAATAGATACTGAAGGATGTTTTGCAAGAGTATTTTCTATTTCTATTGAGGATATGTTTTCACCTCCAGAAATTATTATATCTTTAGACCTATCCTGAATTTTTACATATCCATCTGGATGCATGACAGCTAAGTCACCAGAATGAAACCAACCACCAGCCATCGCTTTATTTGTAGCGTCCTTATCCTTAAAATAACCTTTCATAACCACATTTCCTTTAATCATAATTTCACCGATCGTCTTTCCATCTTTTGGAACTTCAATCATTGTTTCTGGATCCATTACAGCAATTCCTTCTGTGTTAGGATATCTAACTCCTTGTCTTGCTTTAATTTCGTTCTGCTTTTCCTCATCGAAGTCATTCCAAGCATCATTCCACGCACATTGAGTTACGTGACCATAAGTTTCGGTTAATCCATAAACATGCATAACCTCAAAACCAAGCTCTTTCATTTTTTTGAAAATTATACTTGGCGGTGGGGCTCCTGCAGTAAGCACATATACTTTTTGCTTTAATTTTTTTCTATCAGTCTCTGGCGCACCAGTTATCATATTAAGTACAATTGGCGCTCCACCAAAGTGAGTAACATTATGTTTGTCTATTAATTCAAATATTTTTTTTACATCTATATTTCTTAAACAAATTGTTCTTCCATTTAACATAGGTATAGTCCAAGGATAACCCCATCCATTGCAATGGAACATTGGGACGATAGTTAAAAAATTAAGTCTATTTGGCATGTTCCAGGCAACTGCACTACCCGTAGACATTAAATATGATCCCCGATGATGGTAAACAACGCCTTTAGGGTTTCCAGTAGTTCCAGATGTATAGCTTAATGATATTGCTTGCCACTCGTCCTCAGGCATTTTCCAATCAAAATTTTCATCACCAGTATTTAAAAAACTTTCGTATTCTAGATCACCGATTTTTTCACACTTTGATTGGTCTGCAAATTTATCAACTATATCAATAATTGTAATTTTCTTTTTTAAAGTGCTTAACGCTTTTTTAACTTCTATGTGTAATTGTCTATCAACAACAAGAACTTTAGCATCACTATGTTCTAAAATGTAAGCAATTGTTTTAGCATCTAATCTGATGTTAATTGTATTTAATACTGCACCAGACATAGGAACAGAGTAATGTCCCTCAAAAATTTCTGGTGTGTTAAAAGCTAAAAACGAGACCGTGTCACCTTTTTGGACTCCAATTTTATTGAGAGCACTTGCAAATTTAATAGTACGTTTGTAAACTTGAGCCCAGGTATATTTACGATCTTCATAGATAACTGCCTCATATTCAGGATAAATCTCTTTTGCTCTTATTAAAAAAGTTAAAGGGGTTAAAGGGACAAAATTTGCGCTATTCTTGTCTAAATTAGTATCGTAATGACTCATTTAATTGAACTTAAAGTTCATGATATTGGAACTCCCAGAAATCGCAGATTTGTAATGTTGTTCAGCTCTAGGCAGCACTTTTTCAAAATAAAATTTAGCTGTATTTATTTTATCATCATAAAATTTTTTATTTTCCTCGTAATCTTTGAAGCTTACATTAAGAATTTTTATCCAAGAAAAAGCTAATGAAACATAGCCAAGCGTCTTTAAATAATCATTTGCAGCAGCACTTGCATCATCTTTATTGTTTTGAGTGCTTTGAATAGTCCAGTCACTAAATTTTTTAAGAATGTCCAAGTAGTGATTAAATTCATTAATAAATGGTTTTATCTTTTCGTTACTAGAATGAGTTTCAGATTTTATTAAATCTAAAAATTTATTTATTATATTTCCGTTTTTATTTGATAATTTTCTAAAAACTAAATCAGCAGCTTGCACGGAATTTGTCCCCTCATAAATCGGTGTAATTCGATTATCTCTATATAATTGCTCAATTCCTTGGTCTTTTGTATAACCATATCCACCAAATATTTGCATTGCATCACTTGTAATTTCCATTCCTAAATCTGAAAATAGAGATTTTACAACTGGTGTCATTAATGAAACCATATCCGAGGCATCTTGTTTAATTTTTTCATCATCATGGTTTAAGCTAACCTCAGTTTGTTGAGATAACCAAAAACATAATGCTCTTTCACCCTCGATTATCGATTTCATATTTAATAAAGTTTTTTTTATATCTGCATGTTCTATAATTGAATCAGCATTTCCATTTTGCGATTTATTATTATTACTTTTTCCTTGTTTTCTATCTTTGGCATAACTTAATGAATTTTGATAAGCTATTTCAGAAATTCCTAGTCCCTGAATTCCAACTACTATTCTCTCTAAATTCATCATTGTAAACATTTGACTTAATCCTTTATTTTTAGGACCAATCATTATTCCAGTTGCATCATCAAAATTTAAAACACAAGTCGCTGATCCTTTAATCCCCATTTTTGTTTCTATTGATCCTGTGGATATCCCATTTCTTGGACCGATAGCCCCATTATCTTTTACAATAAACTTTGGAACTAAAAATAAACTTATACCTTTTGTCCCTTTAGGTGAGTCTGAAGCTCTCGCAATTACTAAATGAATAATATTTTCTGTTAAATCATGATCTCCAGATGTGATAAAAATTTTTTGACCTGTGATTTTATATGTTCCATCAGATTGTTCTACTGCTTTAGTTTTAAGCAAACCTAAATCTGTTCCACAAACTGGCTCAGTCAGGCACATAGTACCACTCCATTTACCCTCAACCATTTTTGGAAGATATTTATTTTTAATTTCATCTGTTGCATGATGATGAATACAATTATAAGCTCCTAATGTTAGCTCACTATAAAGTTTAAAGGCTAAGCTAGCTGAAGATATCATTTCATCAAAAAATGCACTCACTGTTCTTGGCATACCTTGCCCACCATATTTTGGATCACAAGATAAAGAAGTCCAACCATCTGATATATATTTTTTATAAGCCTCTTTGTAACCCGGAGGAGTTCTAACAACCCCATTTTCCAGAATGGCCGGAGTCTCATCTCCTGCCTGCGCAAGTGGTAAAATTATATTTTGATTGATCTTTGCAGCTTCGTCTAAAATATCTTTTACAAGCTCTGGGTTAACTTCTTTATATTTCTCTAATTCATTATAATTTTTGTTGTCCCTTAGTTTCTCAAAGAGAAACATCATATCATCAACAGGTGCAGTATAAGTTGGCATAGTTTGATTTTAAAATAATTAATTAATTATTGCAATTTTGAAATGATCGCATCACCCATTTGTGATGTAGTCACCTCTTTTGTCCCTTTTGATAAAATGTCTTTAGTTCTTAAACCATTATTTAATACATCCTGTACAGCTTTTTCCAGAGCCTCTGCCTCTTTATCTAAATCTAATGAATACCTCAAAGCCATAGCAAAACTTAAAATTGTAGCTATAGGATTAGCAATACTTTTTCCAGCTATATCTGGAGCTGAACCATGAATAGGTTCATACATAGCCCTCATCTCTCCATCTTTATTTTTTGCACCTAAAGATGCAGAAGGTAAAAGACCTAATGATCCAGTTAACATTGAGGCTTGGTCAGATAACATATCTCCAAACAAATTATCTGTTACAATTACATCAAATTGCTTTGGATTTCTCAACAACTGCATAGCACAATTGTCTGCAAGCATATGACTTAATTCAACGTCTTTAAATTCTTTATCGTGTAATGTCTGAACCTCTTCTTTCCAAAGTTGGCCTGCCTCCATAACATTTGATTTTTCGCAAGAAGTTACTTTATTTGATCTTTTTTTTGCTAAATCAAAGGCAACTCTAGCAACTCTTATAATCTCATTGCTTGTGTAAGTATGAGTATTAATCCCTTTTCTTTCCCCATTTTCTATTGGTTTAATTCCTCTAGGCTCACCAAAATATATTCCTCCAGTTAACTCTCTAACAATCATAATATCTAAACCTGAGACAATTTCTGGTTTTAACGTTGAGGCATCAACTAATTGTTTAAAACATATTGCTGGTCTCAAATTAGCAAATAGTTTTAATTCTTTTCTTAATTTCAAAAGTGCTCTCTCAGGTTTTTTAGAAAACTCAATATTATCCCACTTTGGTCCTCCTACAGCGCCTAACATAACAACTGCACTTTCTAATGCTTTATAAAAAACCTCATCTGTAATCGGTGTACCATGCTTATCGTAAGAGCATCCTCCCGCTAAATCTTCATCCATCTCAAAATCTAGAGACTTTTTATCGTTGAACCAACTGATAATTTTTTTTACTTCACCAATAACTTCGGGACCAATACCATCTCCGGGAAGTAATAGTATTTTTCTCTTTTTTACCTTAATCACTTATAATCCATGGCTTAGAGCTTTTTAATTTTTGCTCAAAACTTTTAATCTTATCAGACTTATTTAAAGATAGCGCAATATCATCTAAACCTTCAAGAAGACATTTCTTTTTAAAGGAGTCTATTTTAAATTTTATTTCATTATTACCATAAACTATTTTTTCTTCTGTAAGGTCTACAGAAATTTCCTCTTTTCTATTAGCATATTCAGACAATTCTTTTATTTTTTTCTCATCAACAATAATTGGTAAAATTCCATTTTTAAAACAATTGCTGTAAAAAATATCAGCAAAACTAGAACTAATTACACATGTAATACCAAAATCTAATAATGCCCAAGGAGCGTGTTCTCTTGAGGATCCACAACCAAAGTTTTTTCCTGCTATAAGTATTTTTGAATTTGTAAATGGATCTTGATTTAATATAAAATCACGTATTTTATTTCCATTATCATCATACCTCATTTCAAAAAATAAATTTTTTCCAAGTCCAGTTCTTTTAATTGTCTTTAAAAACTGCTTTGGGATAATCATATCAGTATCGATATTTACTATTGGTAAATATGCTGGAATACTTTTTAATGTAGAAAATTTTTGCATTAATTTTGATACTTTCTTACATCATCCAAATTCCCAGAAATTGCTGCTGCAGCTGCCATTCCTGGGCTCACAAGGTGTGTTCTTCCACCTCTACCTTGTCTTCCCTCAAAGTTTCTGTTTGATGTTGATGCGCATCTTTGCTCTGGTTTTAATTTATCAGCATTCATTGCTAAACACATAGAACATCCTGGTTCTCTCCATTCAAAACCAGATTCTTCAAATATTTTATGTAAACCCTCTTGCTCTGCTTGTTCTTTCACTAAACCAGACCCTGGAACAACCATTGCATGAACATGAGAGGCAATTTTTTTATCTTTTAAAATCTTTGCTGCTTCTCGTAAATCCTCTATTCTTCCATTTGTGCAACTGCCTATAAAAACCTTATCTATCTTAATATCTTTAGCAGCCATATCAGGTTTTAAACCCATATATTTTAGAGCTCTTTCAATAGAATTTTTTCTATCCTCATCCTTTTCATTGTTTGGGTTTGGTACTTTATCCTCAATAGTAATGACATCTTGAGGTGAAGTTCCCCAGGTAATCATCGGTGAAATTTCATTAGCTCGAAGACTTATTTCTTTATCAAAATTTGCACCATCATCAGACTTTAAACTTCTCCAGTACGCTAAAGCTTTATCCCATTTTTCACCTTTGGGTGACATAGGTTTTTCCTCCAAATACTTGAAAATTCTTTCGTCTGGTGCAATCAAACCCGCTCTTGCTCCACCCTCTATAGTCATGTTGCATATAGTCATTCTTTGCTCAACACTCAATGATCTGATTAAATCACCAGCATACTCAATAACACACCCTGTTCCACCTGCTGTCCCTATTTTTCCAATTATTTGTAAAATTACATCTTTTGAAGTAACACCTAACGGAAGTTTTCCATTAACATTAATTCTGAAATTTTTTGCTTTTTTTTGCACTAAAGTTTGTGTTGCTAGTACGTGTTCAACCTCTGAGGTGCCTATACCAAATGCCAAAGCACCAAAAGCTCCATGTGTAGCTGTATGACTATCTCCACAAACTATAACTGTTCCAGGTTGAGTAAATCCTTGTTCAGGACCAATTATATGGACTATACCTTGACGCTTATCCTCCATTCCAAAGAGTTGAATATCAAATTCCTTGCAATTCTTTTCTAATGTATCAACTTGAATTTTAGACTCTTTATCTGAAATACCATTGGTTCTATCAGTAGTTGGAACGTTGTGATCTGCAACGGCCAATGTAAGTTTTGGGTGTCTTACTTTTCTTTTAGAATTTCGTAAACCCTCAAATGCTTGTGGACTGGTCACTTCATGAACGAGATGCCTATCAACAAATAATAAAGCTGTACCATCATCTTGCTGATCAACTAAGTGTTCTTTCCAAATTTTGTCGTAAAGAGTATTAGGCATTGAAAAAAAAATTATTTTTTTTCTGGAGAAGTTTCAAGTTTTTCTTCAGTTTTAGGTTTTGATTCAACTTTGGTTGTTTCTTCTTTTTTTGGCTCTTCCCTAGGAGTTTCTTCTATCTTAGCCTCTGCCTTAGTTACTTCTTCTTTATTATCAGATGCTTCTGTTGAAACAGGAGCTAAATTTTCTTCAGTTACTGTTTCTGGTTTTACATCTATATCAATACCAATCTTCTTTCTTATTTTTTCGGCAATTCTAGCTGATTTACCAGTTCTATCTCTTAAGTAATATAGTTTAGCTCTTCTAACTTTTCCTGAACGAATGACTTTAATTGAGTCAATTACTGTGCCAAATAGTGGGAATGTTCTCTCAACACCTTCACCAAAAGAAATCTTTCTAACTGTAAAAGAAGAATTTAGATCTCTGCTTTTTTTCGCAATACATACTCCTTCAAAATACTGAATTCTCTCTTTTTTTCCCTCTGTGATTCTTACACCAACTTTTACAACATCGCCTGGAAAGAATTCTGGAATCTTTTTTTCTGAAAGAATTTTTTTTACATTATATTGATTTATTTCTTCAATCGTTTTCATTTCGATATTTATCAAGTTAATCCTTTTTATATTTTTGCCACAAATCTGGTCTTCGGTCGCGTGTTATAGCCTCAGATTGAGATAAACGCCAGTCTTTAATTTTGCTATGATCCCCTGATAATAAGACATCTGGTACTGATTTTTCCTCCCAAATTTGAGGTTTTGTATATTGAGGATACTCTAAAAGACCATTTTCAAAAGTTTCCTCCGAAGATGATTTATCATTACCTAAAACACCAGGCAAAAGTCTTAACACACTATCAAGAATTACAAGAGCAGCTGTTTCCCCGCCAGAAAGCACGTAATCTCCTATACTTATTTCCTCAATATTTCTTGTGGATAATACTCTTTCATCGACACCTTCGAAATGTCCACAAATTAAAGTGAACGATTTTTCTTTTGATAAATCTTGAGCAAGTCTTTGATCAAATTTTTTACCTTTTGGCGAAAGATAAAAAATTTTTTCCCCCTTCTGGATATTCTTATCAATTGATTTTGCTAATATGTCTGGTTTTAACAACATACCTGATCCACCACCATATGGAGTATCATCAACAGTTTTGTGTTTATCTGTTGCTGCATCTCTTAAATTTACTACATTAAGACTCCATATCTTTTTAGCCATTGCTTTTCCATATAATCCTTTGTTTAACGGACCAGGGAAAATTTCTGGATAAAGTGTTATCACTTGTGTCTTTAACATTAGTAAAACTTAAATTACTTTTTTTCTGCTTTTGGAGCTTCTTCCTTTTTAGCCTCTGCTTTTGGAGCTTCTTCCTTTTTAGCTTCTGTTTTTGGAGCTTCTTCTTTTTTTGTTCCATCTGTCAGTGCTGCGTCTGCTTTTGGTGCCTCTTCCTTTTTAGCATCATCAGACCCTTCTTTTTTTCTATCTTTTTTTGGAATAGCTTTTTGAGGATTATTACCATTAGCAGGCATTGGCATTAACTCATTTTCTCCTAAGATTCTTGCTACTCTTGTAGTCGGTTGTGCACCTTGGCCTAACCAATATTTAATTCTTTCAGCCTCTAATCCTATTCTTTCTTTTTTTTCTTTAGGTAATAGAGGATTAAAAAAACCAACTTTTTCTATGAAACGTCCATCCCTTGAAAAACGACTATCAGCTACAACAACTTTGTAGACTGGTCTTTTCTTCGTTCCACCTCTTGATAATCTTAGTTTTAACATTTACTCTCCTTTTTTATTTTAATTGATTAAATAATTCTGGAGGTATTCCTTTATCAGACATACCTTTCAGATTTCCTTTAGACATCTTTCTCATCATTTCAGACATCATTTTAAATTGTTTTAACAACTTATTGATAGTGACTGGATCAGTTCCAGAACCATTAGCAATTCTTTTTTTTCTTGAACCATCAATTATTTTTGGGTTCTCTCTTTCTTTTTTTGTCATCGATAAAATTATAGCCTCGTTCTTAGTGATAACACTCTCGTCAACACCCGCAGCATCCATTTGTGATTTAACTTTAGAAATACCTGGCATATAAGACATAATTCCTTCTATTCCACCCATTTTTTTCATCTGTCTTAGTTGAGCTAAATAATCTTGCATTGAAAATTGTCCCTTTTTTAAATTTTCTTCTGTCTTTTTAATATTTTCTTCACCTAAATCTTGTGCTGCTTTTTCAACTAGAGATACAATATCTCCCATTCCAAGAATTCGGTTTGCAATCCTATCAGGATGAAACACCTCAAAATTTTCAATTTTTTCTCCTACTCCTAAAAACTTTATTGGAACTTCTGATACAAATTTCATGCTTACCGCGGCCCCACCTCTGGCATCACCATCAGCTCTTGTTAAAATAATTCCTGATAAACCTACAGTATTTTTAAATTCTTTTGCAACTGATGCTGCTACTTGACCAGTTAAAGAGTCTGCAACTAAAAAAGTTTCAGCAGGATTGATTATATTTTCAATCTGCTTTATTTCACTCATCATTTGAAGATCTATTTGTGTTCTGCCAGCTGTATCAAACAAGATAATGTCGGCACCATTTAAATTTGCAGCACTTATTGCTCTCTGACAAATATCTGCTGGTTGTTGACCCTCTATAATTGGTAAAGTTAAGATATTATTTTGCTCACCTAAAAATTTTAACTGTTCTTGTGCAGCTGGTCTATAAATATCTAAGCTAACCATCATTACCTTTTTTTTCTTTGTATTTTCTAAATATCTTGCAAGTTTAGCAGTAGTGGTAGTTTTACCTGAACCTTGTAGACCAACTAACATCATTGGCACGGGAGGAACGGCGTTTAAATTTACATCAATATTTTTTTCACCTAATAAATTAACTAATTCATCATAAACGATTTTCACAACCATATCACCAGGAGATGTAGATCTGATAATTTCTTGCCCTAAAGCTTTAGGTTTAACTTTTTCAATAAACTCTTTTGCGACCTCAAGTGATACATCGGCCTCTAGTAAGGCTTGTCGAATAGCTCTAAAGCCTTCATCAACTTGGCTCTCATCAAGCGAAGGGGCTTTTTTCAGAGAAGAAAAAACTTCCTCAAATTTTTTAGTCAAATTTTCAAACATATTTATTTCACACAGCAGTAATCGCACTAGTGGGCGAACCCTCGCTGACCAGTGTCGATCTCTTTGTTTCCAAAGACACCGCAAACTTAACGTTTTTGCGGAAACTGCCACAAACTATAATAGAGGTTCAAAAAGTCAATAAATAAGTTAAATAACTATATATGGATATGAGGGCTTTTAAAATGGATGGATTAGGTAATGATTTTGTAATAATTGACAATAGACAAAAGATTACCAATTTAACTAAAGATCAAATCATAAAAATTTGTGATAGAAATTTTATTGGTTGTGATCAATTAATATTTATTGAGTCTAGCAAATCAAGTGATGCAAATTTAAAATTTTTTAATTCTGATGGAGGGGAGTCAGGTGCGTGCGGAAATGGTACCAGATGTGTTGCAAAATTAATCTCTGAGGAGACAAAATCTGAAAATATAATTTTGTCGACTTCAAATGGAAATTTAGAGTCAAAAATATTAGATAAAAATATTGTTACGACTGAAATTGGTAAAGCTAAATTGCAGTGGAACGAAATTCCTTTATCAGAAAAACTAGATACGAAAAATTTAAATATCAAGATTATTGATTCAAATAACAAAGAACATTCAGGTGGGACGGCTATTAATGTTGGAAATCCACATATTGTTTTTTTTGTAAACGAAATTGAAAATTTTAATATTGAAAAAATTGGACCCAAAATTGAAAATCATAAAATTTTTCCAGAAAAATGTAATGTTACAATTGCTAAAGTATTTAATAAAAATTTAATTAGAGTGAAGGTATGGGAGAGAGGAGCAGGGCTGACTAAAGCATGTGGAACAGCTGCATGTGCAACAGCATTTGCCGGTAAATTAAATAATCTTACTGAAAATAAAACAGACATAGAATTTCAAACAGGTAAATTATCAATTTTTATAGATGATAAAAATTCAATCCACATGAAAGGACCCGTTTCAGAAATAAAAGAAATTGAGTTCAAACTATAATGGGAATTTTTGATAAATTTAAGATAGGTTTTAAAAAAAGCGCATCTGCACTGACATCTGGACTAAAAGAAATAATAATAAAAAAAGAGATTGACGATCAAAATTTAAATAAAATTGAAGAATTTTTAATTGAGTCAGATGTAGGTGTCGAGGCTGCATCTGAGATCAAGGAAATCATTTCAATTAAAAAAATCGATCCAAATAAAGATTTATCAACCGAGATAAATCTTATTTTAAAAGAATATATTATTAATCTAATGAAGCCTTTAGAGAATAATTCTTTTTTTGAAAAAAAAGATAAACTCAATGCAACATTAATCTCAGGAGTAAATGGTGTTGGTAAAACAACAACTATTGGTAAAATAGGTAAAATTTTAAAAACTAATGGAAACAAAGTTATGTTTGCCGCTTCTGATACTTTTCGAGCAGCAGCTATTGAACAATTAGAAAATTGGGCAAATAAAATTGACGTTAAAATAACTAAATCATCTCAAGGTTCTGATCCAGCATCTGTCGCATATAAAGCAGTTGAAGAAGCAATCAAAAATAATTTTCACCAAGTATTAATCGATACTGCTGGAAGACTACAAAATAAAAAAAATTTAATGGAGGAATATAAAAAGATAGCCAATGTAACAAAAAAAATTGACCAGGATGCCCCTCACAACATTATTTTAGTTTTAGACGCAACATCAGGACAGAATGTAATTAATCAAGTGGAAGAATTTAACAAAATTATTCCATTAACTGGTTTAATCATGACCAAATTAGATGGAACTGCCAAAGGCGGTATTCTATTGGCGATAGCAAAAAAATATCAACTACCCATTATTGCATTAGGCTTGGGTGAAAAAGAAGACGACTTACAATTATTTAATGCAGAAAAATTTGCTGAGGCTTTTACACAGGTTAATTGATCAAATTACTCGAGATTAAAGGTTTATAAATACTACACTTGTAATTATCTTTAAATTTATAATGCCCACAACCCTTAGAAAAAGATGAAATAATAAAATCAAATTTTCCTGTTGTGGGGTAAAGTTCAAGTTTCTTGTTAAAAATATCATACTTAAAGTTTGCATTTAAACTTTTAACTGCACTAATCATCACCAGTGTTTTATCATCTTTTAAAAGATAATAGGCAAAGTCGTCCGGAAATACAGGAAAGTCATATTCCTCTAAATGAAACTTGGCTTGAGAGGGAAACCAATCATAAGAGATCAATGGTGAAGAAGACTTTGTTGAATAATTATAGATATAAAGATCTTTTGGATAATCATTTATATAATTACTTTCTTCACCTCTGGCCAAAATCGATTTCTCCCGCCCCTTAAAATATAGCGCAAATTTTTTATTGTGTGAGTCCATATGATCTATGTGAAATAAATCGTCAGGATAAAATGAATTATCTCTAGAAAAAGCAAAGCTTTTTAAAGTTATAAATAAAATTATAATAAAAAAAAAATTTTTCACTTTTTAAGCTTAATTTTAAATCTTGAAAAATATTTGTTTAGAATATGGCTTAATTTAAATTAATCAAAAAAGAGTTTAGTGCTTTTACAAGACTCTCGTCATATTCCATCATATGATTGTCATATTTGGTAAAATATGAATATTTGGGTTCATTAGCTATTTCAAAAATCTTTTTACCCATCTCAAAAGGAACAATTTGATCTTTTTCACCATGCATTATCAAAATTGGAGATTTAACATTTTTAATTTTGTTTTTATTTTCAAATTTATCTTTTAGTAAAAGACCAACGGGTATATATGGATAAAATTTTTTAGCCGCATCAATCATTGATGTGAATGGAGTTTCTAAAATAACACCTGCAAACTTTTTATTCTGGGATAAATGTGTTGCAACTCCTGTTCCTAATGACTCTCCATAAATTACTATATTTTTTTCATCTACACCTTTTTTTACCAACCATTTAATTGCACTTTCGCCATCCTCATATAATCCAGTTTCAGATGGTTTGCCCTCGTTGCCACTAAAACCTCTCCAGGCAATTATTAAAAAATTAACATCCATGTCTCTAAAATGATTTAATTTATGAATTCTATTTTCTAAAGATCCAGCATTTCCATGAAAAAATAAAATTGTTTTATTTTTTTTTATATCTTTTTCATGATACCAACCCAATAAATTTAATCCATCCTGTGTTGGGACTTTTACTTTTTTAATATAAACTGAGAGTTTGTCATCAAAATAATTATTTTCATCAGGATGATACATTAAGTTCCTTTGATAAAAATAAAGAAATACTAAAAGAAAAAGGTAAACTAAAATTGTTAGTTGTAAAAATAATAACAAACTATTCCTAAGCCTTTTTAACATTATTTTTCTTTGCTAAATATACGCCAAAAAATACCAGAATAGTCCCAATAAGATGGTAATTTTCAAATTTTTCGTCAAATAAAAAGTATCCATAAATTGCTCCGTAAACAGTAAAAACATAAAGCGTAAAGCCAGTTAAAGATGCACCTAATTTTTTTTGAGCTATAGTATAAAGTGTAAAGGCAATTATCCCCGGCGATATAGCAGCAAAAATCACCCATAAATAAAATTCTGTTACAAAAATAGTCTCTTTATAAAATAATTCCTCGCCAACATAAAAGGGTAACAAACTTAAAGCACCAAAAAAAGAGATCATAGCAAATCTATCGAAAATTTTTAATTTTGATTTCCAATAAAATAAATAAATAGAATATAAAGCCCAACCAACTGCAGCAGCTAGCATCCATAAATCACCAATTGTAAATCTAAGATTAATTAATAAATCAACATCACCTTTAATGATAATGACTAAAACACCAATCAAACAAGCAATTAAACCAATTACCTTTGTCAAATTTATTTTTTCTTGAAAAAAGAAATATGAAATCAAAATAATAAAAACTGGAGAGGATGTGTAAATTATCCCCATATTAGTTACAGTTGTTGTCTCACCAGCTAAAAAAGGGAAAGCACCACATACACCACATCCCATTGATCCTAAAAAAAATAATTTTTTATATTCCTTTTTTATTATATGAAAATTATTTTTTAAAGTTACATAAGTGAATGGTAATAAGATTAAAAAAACTATTGTCCAGCGCCAAAATGCAAGTGAAATAGGTGGAACGATTTCAACACCACCTCTAGCAACAACTAAGTTACTAGCCATAAATATTGGTTGTATAAATAATAATGATAATGGAAATATATCTATCTTAATATTTTTCAATTCAATTGATATTAATCTTTATCAAAGAAGGCTTCGTATATCATCATGATGATAGCTGCGCCCATTAAAAGATAAACTGGAATAACATCCAAGAAGCCTATCATCATTGATCTCGTTAAAGTTGTTGCTAAACCAATTAAAAAGAAAACTGCAAAAGATAATCCTATGATTGTAGTAATTTTATTCATTTTAATCTTGACATTCTTTTTCTAACCAATTGGCAACTCCTAGAAACCTATGATCATCATATTTATTGCCAATTAATTGAATACCTAATGGTAAATTATTTTCTCCTTCAAGTAAAGGTAACGAAATACATGGTGTACCAAGATAAGACCAAACTTTGTTAAATTCTGCTGTTCCTGTGCTTTTTAAACCCTTTGGTGCAACACCTGGACTAGCTGGTGACAAAACTCCATGATAATCCTCAAAAACTTCCTGATAAGACTCATAGCTTCTTTTCATAAAATCAATTGCTTCTGCGTATTCTTTCGCTGAATGTTTATTGCCTTTGGTAATCGCATTTTGCATATACTTAGACAATTTCTTTTTAAATTTATTAAAATACACTGAAAAATTATTGGCTAAATCAGTCTCATGAATAATTTGGTGGTACTTGTGAATATCCTTAAAATAGGAGGGTGTATCAAAAATCTCAATATTTTTTTTAAATGAATTAATGAAATATTCAAATGACTCTCTAGATTTTTTATCTATTAATTTCCAATGTTCAGTTTTGTAAAAAATAAATTTAGGATCAAATAAAGGTCCTTTTTTTGTTTCAGACAAAATATTTTCTGTTGAGAAATGTATAGTTGCTGGATCAAATTTATCTTTTTTTATCAATACTTTTGCTAACATAGCCACATCTTCAACTTTTCGGCCAAAAATTCCTATATGATCTAGACTATAAGAAGTTCTTAAAACACCATTTCTAGATATCAAACCATAACTAGGTTTATAACCAACAACTCCACAATAGGATGCTGGCCTAATAATGGATCCTCCGGTTTGAGATCCAATTGATGCAGGTGCCATAAAAGAAGCCACAGAAGCGGCAGATCCGCTAGATGAACCGCCTGGTGTTCTTGTTTTATCATGTGGATTTGTGGTAGCAGGAGGTCCTAAATAAGCAAGTTCTGAGGTTGCTGTTTTACCCATTACAATCGCGCCAGATGCATTAAGCAGATCAATTATTTCTGCATTTTGTGAATATGATTTACCTTTTCTAATAACTGTTCCACATTCGGTTGGCATATCAACTGTCCCTATAATGTCTTTGACCGCAATGGGTACTCCATGAAGTGGACCAATTGGTTTGCCAGATTTTCTATCATCGTCAGCTTCAACAGCTTTTTCTAACAAAACTTTTTTATCAAAATGGGCCCAGGCTTTAATATCTTTGTCAAATTTATTGATTCTCTCAATATACTTTTCACAAACTTCAAGCGAGGAAAGCTGAGCGTCTTTAATCTTTGCCGAAAGTTCTTCTAGACTTAAAGAAAATATATCTGTCATTTAAAATTAATTAGCAAATAATGTTTCTGGCAACCAAAGTGCTATACCTGGAAATAAGTACATTAAAACCATAGCTAAAATTACAATACCTAAAAAAGGCATTATTCCACTAAAAATCTGCATAAGCTCAACATTCTTTGATTGAACCCCTTTAAGATAATAAGCAGACATTGCCATGGGGGGTGTCAAAAATGAAGTTTGTAAATTTAAAGCAATCAACATTGCAAAGAAATATGGATTAACCCCAAAAAATTCAACTAGTGGCAAAAATATTGGCACAAAAATAATTAATATCTCTGTCCACTCTAAAGGCCAACCCAATAAGAAAATAATTATTTGTGTAATTACTAAAAACTGCCAAGGTTGAAGGTTTAAAGACTTAAAAAAGTGTTCAAAAACTTCATGACCACCTAAATAAGAAAAAACTGATGCAAAAGTCCATGAACCAATAAACAACCACATTATCATTGCAGTAGTTTTTGCTGTTAAAAAGACAGATTCTTTAAAATTTTTCCACTTTAAAGTTTTATAAAAATAAGAAAGTACTAAGGCTCCAAAAGCACCTACTGCAGCAGCCTCTGCTGGAGTGGCGATACCCGCAAGTATTGTACCTAAAACTAAAATAATTAAAGAGAATAATGGTAAAAATGAAACTAAAACTTCTCTCATAATCACAGCTGGAGGTGGTATCTCTTCTGCTGCAGGTTTTGGAGCGATTGAAGGGTTTAACCACGCTCTAAAGACTGCATATCCTATATATAATCCAGCTAACATTAATCCAGGGAATATTGCAGCAGCAAATAATCTTAATGGAGAAAGTTGTGCAATAACTGAGTAAACAATTAACATAATACTGGGTGGAATTAATATTCCTAAACACCCACCAGAACAAATTATTCCAGATGCAAATTTTTTGTCATACCCAGCTTTAACCATTGCTGGCCAAGCTAAAAGTCCCATTAAGGTAACTACAGCACCAATAATTCCTGTTGCTGTTGAAAATAAAGTACAAGTAATTAAAGCAGCAACTGCCATTGAAGCAGGAAGTTTGTGAGAAGCTAATCTGATCGCAAAAAATAATTTTGCAACTATTCCAGCCCTTTCAACTAAGTATCCCATGAATAAAAAGAGCGGGACTGCGGTTAACACATTGTTATCCATAACTGTATAAGTATTTTGAACAAAAAGCTGGAATATCCTGTTATCAAAAAGATGTTCCATCTTAGTTGGATCAAAGTAAGCATAGTATCCAAAACCCAAACCCATAGCCATTAGCGTGAATGCAATTGGAAAACCAAGTAAAACAGCAAATAAAAATATACCCATCATCATAATCGCTACTTCTGGATTTGTTAAACTAAATAACATCTTCTTTGTCTCCTTGTTGAGAGGTTCTCATTAAAATCTTTTCGGTTTCCTCCGCATCACCTTGAGTTCCTCTTGCTGGCCAGCTACCTTCTTGAATACAAATTACGCATCTAAAAACTTCACTTATTCCTTGAAGAGTTAAAAGACTACCAGATAAAGGTATTAAAGATTTTGCCATATAAATTTGAATTTGAGCCGGACTATTCCAACTGGTCTCTCCAATTTTCCAGGCTAATGCTGCATATTCATAGCCATAAAAGGCAAGTGCAATCACGCCAGGAAAAAAGAAAATAAAATATAAAACTATATCTATCCAAGCTTGAGCTCTTTGAGAGAATAACCTGTAAATTACATCACCCCTTACATGTGCTTCTGTGCATAAAGTATAAGCACCAGCCATCATAAAAATTGCTCCATACATTTGAAGGCTAAAGTCAAAATTCCATAAAGTTGGTGCATTCAATGCGTAGGCCATAAAAACTTCATAACAAGTTCCACCCATTAAAATTACTATGCACCATGAAAAAGCTTTTCCCATAGAGACACTTAAACGATCGGCAAATTTTATGTAAGATCTCATCATAGATATTAACTTCTATTGAATTGTAGTTAATTAATCAAATAAAAAAGGGGGGCAATGCCCCCCTTTCAAAAATTTAAGTAAGTAAGTTAATTAAAGCTTAACTTTTCCAATTGGACCAAACTCGTTTTCATATGCAAGTTTGTAATTTGGCTGGTTCATCAGCAAATACTTCATTACTCTCTTTGCGTATGTTTTCTGAGAGTCAACAACTTTCTTAAAGAAAGGATCTTTCTTATTAAAGTCACCAATTACCTTATCCCAACCTTTTAATTGTTGAGCTAAGATTTCATCAGAAGTTTGGTAAACATTTACTTTATGCTCATTCATTAACTTAGCTAAATCAGCTGAGTATCTTACTAAAGCTTTAAAGTAGTTATCACTGTTCGCAGCATAAGCAGCATTTTTCAAAATTGCTTTGTGTGCTGGTGATAAACTATTATATGTTTTTTTGTTAACTGGAATTTCAAACATCTCTTGTGATTGGTGAAAACTTCCTAAGTGATAGTGCTTAGAAACGTCTTGCATACCAAACTGAGAGTCTGAAGTAGGGTTGTTAAACTCAGCAGCTTCAATCAAACCAGTTTTCATTGCTGGCTGAATTTCACCACCTGGTAATTGTCTAACTACCATTCCCATTGCAGTTAAAACGTTAGTCGCTAAACCAACTGTTCTATACTTCATGCCTTTAACATCAGATACTTTAGTTACGTTCTTTTTGAACCAACCAAAAGGCTGTGCCGGCATAGGCATGTGGAAAAAACCTACGTAATCAAAACCTACTTTTGCAAGGGTTTCGTCATATAGTTTTCTTCCTCCACCATATTCCATCCATCCCATAACTTCCTGAGATGACATTCCATATGAAGGACCAGTTCCAAATAATGATGCAGCAGGATTTTTACCATACCAATATGCAGTCACCCAGTGACCCATATCAACTACACCGGAACTAACCGCTTGTCCGATTTCTGAAGTCTTTACAACTGCACCAACTGGTTGAAGATCAATCTGAAGAGATCCTCCTGACATTTCTTTCACCATGTTGCAATAGTCTCCAGCCATTTCAAAAAAGATGTTCGCCCCACTAGGCCATGCAGCTTGCATCTTTAAAGTAGTTGCTGCGTTTGCCTTCACATATGGCATTGCAACAGCGGCTGCAGCTATAGCACCTGTCTTAGCAGCAGTTTTAAAGAACTTACGTCTTGAAGATGTTTTCACCTTCAATGATTTATTTTCTCTTGTCATTATTACTCCTATTAAAGTTAATTAACTCATTAATTAAAACATAGAATGAGATTAGAGTCTTTCTAAAAAAAGACGTAGATGTCGCACAAGTTGAAGAATATACAATCTAGAGTAGAATTAATTCACTTTATTTTTGCAATCTCCAGTCTTAAAGAACTCATCAATATTATCAATTGCTAAGTTAGCCATTGCAATTCTTGTATCTTTTGTTGCACTTCCTAGATGAGGAAGAATAAATGCTGTTTTGATTTTATTATAACCTGGATTTAAATTTGGTTCATTTTTATAAACGTCTAATCCAGCTGCATATATTTTTCTTCTATTTAATGCATCAATTAAAGCCTCATCATCAACAATATCTCCTCTTGCTACATTGGTAATGACTGCTCCTTTGGGAAAATACTCAACTGTATCTTTGTTAATCATGTTTTCAGTTTCTTTCGTTGCAGGGCAACAGATTGATAAAACATCAGAAACAGAAAAAAGACTTTTTATATTTTCATGATAAGTTGCTCCTTGTTCTTTTTCCTCACTCAACTTAGACCTATTGTGATAATGAATTACCATTCCTAAGGATTTTGCGATCTTTGCAATTTTTTGCCCGATTCTTCCCATGCCCAAAACACCCAGTCTGGAACCCGTTAATTGTTTACCTATCAAATAATCTGCAGACCATTTCCAACCACCCTCATGTGCAGAGACTATTCCTTCAGATGCTCTTCTACAAGCACCTAAGATCAAAAGTATTCCAATTTCAGCTGTTGCATCAGACAAAACTTCTGGAGTGTTTGTTACAGCTATACCTCTTTTTTTTGCTGCATCTAAATCAATATTTCCAAATCCAACTGCAAAATTTGATATTATTTTTATCGTATCAGGCAATTTATCGATTGTTTGTTTATCCATTTTTTCTGTTAGAGAGGATAAAATTCCATCACATCCTTGACTCATTTCTATTACTTTAGACTGAGAGTACAACTCATCATTAGTATTGAGTATTGGATTAAAAGTTAATGTGGCTTTATCTTCGCTTTCTTTAATCAATTTTCTTGTGATTAAAATTTTTTTCATTAAATTTATAAATTGAATTAGTTTAAATCAAATATTTTACCAGGATTCATGATATTATTTTGATCAATACTTCTTTTAATAGACTTCATTAAAGGGATGCTATCACCATGCTCTTTGAGTAAATATGCTTTTTTATGAAGTCCAACTCCATGTTCTCCGGTAATAGTTCCGTTAAGCTCTAAAGTTTTGTTTATTAATAAATCGCTAAAATCTCTTATTTTTTCGTATGTTCCCTCCTCTTTAGGATCATATGGTAAAATTACGTGAAAATTACCATCACCCAGGTGACCAACCATAGGTGCTCTGAGACCAAGTTTTTTTGTTTCCACCTCAGCAAAATTTACACACTCTGTTATTTTTGATATTGGCAGACATACATCAGTTGAATAAACTCTGCCATTATTAATTAATGCTTTAACAGAATAGTAAACATCCCATCTGGCTTTCCAAAGCTTATTTCTTTCTTCTAAATCTTTTGCCCATTTGAATGAACTTCCATTGTTATCTTCTGAGATTTCTTCAACGATTTTTATATTTTCTTGATTTGAAAGTTCTGAACCATGAAACTCAAAAAACAATGTTGGTACTGCCTCTATATCTTTCAGTTTTGAGTAATTTATGCTGATTTCCATTTGCTCTTTATTAAGCATTTCAATTCTAGCAATAGGAACTCCATATTGAATTACCTGTTGAGCTGTTTGAACTGCCTTCTCTAAAGATGGAAAATGGCATACAGCACTCATTATACTTTCTGGTATAGGAGATAATCTTAGCTGAACTTCAGTTATTATTCCTAGAGTACCCTCAGAACCAATAAAAAGATTTGTTAAATTATAACCAGCAGAAGTTTTTTTGGTTCTGCTTCCAGTTTTGATAATTTCTCCATTTGGAAGAACAATTGTTAGTCCAGATATAACTGTTTTCATAGTGCCGTACTTTACAGCCATTGTACCTGAAGCTGATGTTGAGGCCATTCCTCCTATTGCTGCATTTGCACCTGGGTCAATCGGAAAAAAAACTCCATCCTCTCTAAGATACTCATTTAATTGTTCTTTAGTTACGCAGGCTTGTACTCTGCAATCAAAATCTTCAGCATTTACGCTTAATATTTTATTCATTTTCTCTAAGGAAATCGTAATTCCTTTTTCATTACCAACAACATTACCCTCCAATGAAGTTCCTGTACCGAAAGGGACTACTGGTATTTTATGCTGGTTACACAAGCTCAATATTTTTGAGACTTCCTCATTGGTTTCAGGAAAAACAACTGCCTTTGATAAAATTGGATCATATGTATCCTCACCTCTTGCATAATTAGCTCTTGTAGACTCAGAAGTTGAAAATCTGCCGTTGAAGAGTTTTTTTAATTCTGCCTTAACTAGATCATTCATATAGTTATAATTGATAATATTAGTAAAGATTAAGAGAAAAATACACCTTATTTAGTTAGCATTTTCTTTATGTTTTCTAAAGCTTGTGTGATGTTATCCCGTGATGCCGCAAAACTAAATCTGACATAATCATTACATGTCTTTCCAAAAGCGGTTCCGGGAACTATTGCTACTCCTGCCTCATGCATAGCTTTTTTTACAAAATTCAGATCCATTCATTCCCGTTCCAATAACTTTTGGGAAAGCGTAAAAAGCGCCTCCAGGTAAACTACATTCTACTCCTGGTAACTCATTTAAACCCTGATGAATTAAGTTTCTTCTTAAAGTAAACTTATCCAGCATATCTTTAATAGAATCATCTGGACCATCTAATGCAGCAATACCAGCATATTGTGCTGCAGCATTTACGCATGATACACTATTAATTAGAAGTTTATTTACATGCTCAATAAGTTCTTTAGGCCAATAACTCCAACCTAATCTCCATCCAGTCATTGAATAAGCCTTACTCCAGCCTTCTAATACAATTAATCTATCTTTCAAATTTGGATAATGGAAAAAAGAAGGCATTTCTTTATAGTCAAAAATTTGTCTGCTATAAATTTCGTCACTTAAAATAGTAACATGAGGATGTTTTTCTAACTCCTTTGCGAAATAATCTATCACTGATTTCTCAACAAAACTCCCTGTCGGATTATTTGGATTTATCAAAATTAACAATCTAGTTTTGTCTGTAATTAGTGATAAAATCTTGTCTGGGTCAAATTTAAGATCTTTATCTTCAGTTAAGTCATAAGGTACGGATGTTGATCCTGTATAATTAATCATCGACTCATAAATTGGAAAAGCAGGCGTAGGATGAATTATTTCTACACCCGGTTCACCATAACACTGAATCGCATAACTCATTGTAGGTTTTCCACCTGGCATAATTAAAATTCTCTCAGGATCTATAACAGTGGAATAACGTTTTTTTATCCACCTCGTCACAGCTTGCCTGCACTCGGGTATTCCATTTGACATTACGTACCCATGATGGCCATCATCCAAGGCTTTTTTTGCAGCTTCAACTACATGTTTTGGAGTTTTAAAGTCTGGTTGACCCAAACCTAAGTGAATCATCGGTTTACCCTGGGCTTCTAGTTTTTTTGCCTCAGCTAATACCGAAAAAGCAGACTCTGTCCCTAATCTATCTAAACTTTTTGCTAATTCCATAATTCTATATTTTACCAGAAGTTCTATAAATTAATTTTGAACTATTCAACTCTTTTAAATTCTTACATCCCATTAAGACCATATTTCTATTTATCTCATCGTGCATGTTTTTTAGTAAATGCTCAACACCTTGTTGACCCCCTGCGGCTAAAGAGAACAAAAACATTTTTCCAAAACTACATGCTTTTGCACCTGCAGCTATTGCTTTTAATACATGCGTTCCCCTTCTGATCCCTCCATCTAAAATGATTTCCAATTTATCTCCAACGGCATCCGAAATTGCCTTAACTTGATCAAAAGGTGATCTAGATCCATCCAATTGTCTACCACCGTGATTTGAAATCATAATCGCAGTACATCCAATGTCTATTGCTTTTTTAGCATCCTCGACAGACATAACTCCTTTCAATGCAAATGGTCCATTCCATTTTTTGGCACAATACTCAGCATCTTTCCAACTCATTGCAGGATCATATTGCTCATTAATATATTCAATTACCGACTTAGCAATACTTGTGCCTTTATCAGTCTTTTTTTTTACATTTGATAATTCAAATTTTTTACCCGTTAAATAGTTGAATACCCAACCTGGTCTCATTGCAAAACTCATTAAACTTTGAAACGTCAATTTTGGTGGAGTTGTAAATCCTGTTCTATGATCTTTTTCCCTGTTTCCTGCAACCAATGTATCTACAGTTAAACACATAGCATCAAAACCAGATCTTCTAGACCTTTCAATTAAATCATCAGATATTGATCTATCCTTATGTACATAAAGTTGAAATAATTTTGGACCACTTGAAATATTTGAAATTTCCTCAATTGAATTATTTCCCATAGAGGACATGCTATAGAAAGTACCAAACTTTTCTGCTGCTCTAGCGGAAGCTTTATCTCCATCTGGATGATATAGCCTTTGCATAGCTGCGGGAGATAGAAAAATAGGCATATCAATTTTTCGTCCAAACAATGTAGTTGATAAATCAGGTTTTCCAACACTCGCAAGAATATTAGGTACTAAATCACATTCATTGAATGACTCAGTATTTCTTCTTAAAGTCGACTCATCATCGGAACCTCCATCAATATAGTGAAATATAGGTGAGGGTAGTTTTTTCTTTGCTAATTTCCTGAAGTCCTCGAAGTTATAACAATTCTTTAAACTCACTATTTTCTGAATCTTAAATTACTTCTATTTAAGTCACTTATCTTAGTACAACCCATTAATTTCATATCTCTAACCAGCTCTGATTTATATAATTCAAGAGCTCTTTCAACACCTAATTGACCTGCTGCTGCAAGTGCATAAAGATAAAGTCTTCCACCAGAACATGCTTTTGCTCCTAATGATAATGCTTTAAGCATGTGAGTACCGCGATGAATCCCACCTTCGCATATAACATCAAGTTTATCACCAACTGCATCAACAATTTCTGCAAGCTGGTCAAATGGTGACCTCGATCCATCAAGTTGTCTTCCACCATGATTTGAAACCATTATGCCAGTACATCCTATATCAACTGCTTTTTTGGCATCCTCTACACTCATTATACCTTTAAGTGCAAAATGGCCTCCCCATTGAGAACAAAGTTTTTCGGCATCTTTCCAATTCATAGACTGATCTAACATTGTTGAAAAATAATTTCCTATCGAAGAGTTTGTACTTGTTCCCTCTTTTACAAAATCTTGAAGGTGAGGTAACTCAAATTTACCCTTTGTTAAATAATTTATTCCCCACATTGGTTTAGTTGCAAAACTAAATAAGCTTGATAAAGTCAATTTAGGTGGTGAAGTAAACCCCGTTCTTAAATCTCTTTCGCGATTTCCTCCTGTTATTGTGTCAACTGTTAATGCCATTACATCAAATTTAGCTGCCTTAGCCCTCTCTAAACAAGAGTCATTTAAGCCCCTGTCTTTATGAAAATAAAACTGAAACATTTTAGGTGTATCAACTAAGGAAGATATTTCCTCAACACTAACCGTGGCTAATGCAGAAACACCAAACATTGTGTTAAATTTTTTAGCTGCTTTACCAACGGCTCTCTCACCATCGTAATGAAAAAGTCTTTGAAGTGCTGTTGGCGAAAGATAAAATGGTAAGTCTAATTTTTTACCAAAAATTGTGGTAGATAAATCCACATTCTCAACACCTCTCAAGACGTTTGGAACTAAGTCCACATCATCAAAAGAGCTAGTATTTCGTGCGTATGTAATTTCATCATCAGCTGCACCATCGATATAATGAAAAATGGGTGATGGAAGTTTTAGCTTAGCAAGTTTTCTAAAATCACTAAAATTGTGACAATCTTTTAATCTTATTATCATTATATTTTTTTAAAAGGTTTTAAGAAAATTAAACATATAACTATTTGCCCCAGGATTTTTATCACCTAAACTGGCGTTAGATAAATGATTATATGAAAAGCCCAATTGGCTATTTTTTAACAAATTTAAAGAAATTTGAACTTCACTTTTAAATTCTAACAAGTGTCCAAGATCTTTCCCGTCTCCCTGGTTATAAAGACCTGGAGTAAAACTAGGTATAATATTTAATGCTCCTAAAGAATACTGCCCCTGCACACCAGTATAAAGATAAGCTGCACTATCAGCAGTGAACATAAGTCCTGTTATTGGAGATAGATTACCAAGGAAAGTATCTCTGTTTAAATCAGTATTTTGATGTTGAAATCCAATTAAAGTTGCTCTCTTTCCATCATCACTAAAGTCAAACATCCCTGAATAAATATTAAATTTTGTATTATCGTCATTAACTTTAATCTCCTCTGCTAGAATTGAAGAAGAAATTGAAAAAGACAAAATTATTAAGTAACAAATTTTTAGATAGTTCATAATTTTTTTTTTTTTAAAATAACTTTCCTGAGTATTATTGCACCACCAAATAAAAACATCAATATAGGTAATAACCAAAGAAAATAGGTATTTTTAGTAAATCCTGGATCATACAAAATCCAATCTCCATATTTGTCTTTTAAATAATCATAAATTTGTTTTTCGTTAAAGCCATCATCTAATTTTTTTTCTACTAAAATTTTTATGCTATTTGCAAATTCGGAATCTGAGTCATAAACTGATTGGCCTTGGCAAATTAAACATCTTAAATTTTTTGTAATTTCAGTTTCTAGGTTTCTAGCTTTTAAATCAGAGGAAAAAAAATTGATTAAAAAAATTATCGAAATTAAAAATTTTAAAATATTCATTGAATTAATTTTTTTATCTCAAAAAGTAAATTTTGATTCAGCGGACCAATTATTTTTTTTATTATTTGGTTATTTTTAATTAAAAAAGTTTCAGGTACTCCATAAGCACCCAATTCAATTGCTATTGTGCCATCGTTATCTAAAAAGATTAAATCGTATGGATTATCTAACTTTGCCAAAAAATTTTTTGCATTATCAAGACTATCTTTATAATTTTGTCCAATAATTTTAATATTCTCTTTTTTACTTAAATCCATAAGATACTTATGTTCCTCTTTACATGGAATACACCACGAGGCCCAAATATTTAATAAATAATATTCGTTTCCTATAAAAATCTGATCTGAATTAATTTTGTCTTTTGAAAAAAACTCTTTTGCTTGAAAATTAGGAATCTTAATTTTTGATTTTATTTCAGGCGTATAAATACTTGAATTTTGTAAACCTTTATAGAAAACAAAAAAAATTATTGAGAATGTAATAATTAAAAAAATAGGAAAGATTTTAGTTTTCATATTTTTTTTTAATTAAAGATAAAGAACCACTAAAGCACAATAGAAGAGTAGAAATCCAAATCCAAATCATAAATGGTTTTACTTGATAACGAATATTAAAATAATCTTGATTTTGAACATAATTCATTGTCATAAATTTATCAGTGAATATATTTGTTTTAATGTCTGCCTCACTAGTAACAATATTTGGTTGATTATATATTCTTAGTTCAGGTTGCATGACTTCCATTGATCCACTTTGATCCTCCACAATAAACTTACCCATAATTGCTATAAAATTTTGCCTATTTTCTTGTTTAACGCTTTCAAAATTAATCTTTAAATTTTGAGTTTGATAAGTTTCATTTATCCTTAAGTTTGTAATAATTTCAGATGAGAAAATATTATTAAATAAAATACTTAATATCAAAATACTAAAACTAAAGTGTGCTGTGATTTGAGATAAATTTCTATATCTTTTGTGGAAAAAATCTCTAAGAGTAATAAAAAATAAATAAAAAGCTGCTGTAATTAAAATAGTATTATACAAAAAATTAATATCTAAATTTTTTATTATTAAGATAGACAAAGTTAAAGAAATAACAAAAAATACAATTAAATAAATTTTGTCTTCAATATCTGATTTAATCCACTTTAATTTAGGTCCGATTGCCATAGCTAACATAAATGGGATTAAAAAAGGTAATATTAACTTATTAAAAAATGGTGGACCGACAGATATTTTTTGAGATGAAATTACCTCCAAAAATATTGGATAAATTGTTCCAATTAGTACGACAGATAAAAAATACATCATAAACCAATTGTTAACCAATATTGATGTTTCTTTACTTAATAAGTAAAAAGTTTGATTATTATCTTTTTCACTTTTATGAAAAATTAAAAAAATAAAAAAAGATAAAAAAATTAGAATAAATAAAAATATTAAAATATATAAACCTCTCTCAGGATCATCAGCAAATGTATGGACAGAATTTAAAATACCTGATCGAACTAGAAAAGTACCACACATACTTAAAGTAAAAGTTGCAATCGATAAAATAACAACCCATGAAGTGAGAATTAACTTTTTTTCTAAAACTAATACACAATGTAATAACGTTGTAAGTGCAAACCATGGCATTAGAGAAACATTTTCAACCGGATCCCAAAACCAAAAGCCACCCCATCCCAGCTCATAGTAAGCCCAAATAGATCCAAGTAGAATTCCTAAAGTTAAAAAAATCCATGAGACTAGAACCCATTTTTTGATGTGAGATGCCCACATTTTTGTAATATTGTTTGAACAAACTGCTGCAAGTGCTGAGGAAAAAATTATAGAAGTTCCAACATAGCCTAAATATAAAATAGGTGGGTGAATTGCTAATGCAGGATCTTGCAATATAGGATTTAAACCTAGCCCCTCCTTTGGAACCGGAAAAACATGATTAAAAGGGTTTGATGTTTGTATTAGAAAAATAAAAAAGCCAATAATTATTATCTGTTGGAATAATAAAGTTAAGATTTTATATTGTTTTGGTTGATTTTTTGATTTCAATAAAAAGACAAATATAAATAATGTTAAAACTAATAACCATAATAGCAAACTTCCCTCATGATTCCCCCAAGTTCCAGAGATTTTATAAAAAAGGGGCTTAGTTGTGTGAGAATGATTAAAAACTGTCTCATTGCTAAAATCTGAATAAGCAAAAGATAAAATTAAGCCCGAGAAACTTATTATCACAAATAAGAGTTGTAAGAAGACTAATGAAGTAACTTTGGTATCTAACTTTTGAGTATGATTAAAATTTTTAATAGACAAAAATACAATTAAAATTGATACACCCAAACCAAAAATTAAAGAATAATATCCAATTAAACTTGCCAATTTATTTCTCCTCTAAAGCAGCCTTTACTTCGGGAGGCATGTAGTTTTCGTCGTGTTTAGCTAAAATTTTAGTTGCAGAAAATAAATTATCATCTTTTAAATATCCTTCTGCAACAACACCTTTGCCTTCTTCAAAAAGGTTGGGTATTAATCCTGAGTAAACAACATTAATTTCACTTTTAAAATCTGTAATAACAAAATTTAATTCTTTGCTTACAATAGAAATCGAGTCATTTTTTACCATACCTCCAATTCTAATCTTTTTCTGCTGCATCTCAGATAAAGTTTTTATCTCAGATGGCGATTTAAAATAAACAACATTTTCTTCTAATGATTTTAGTATAAGAAGTATCGTAAAACTCAATGTAACAGCAATTAAGAATATAAAAAAAAATCTTAGTTTAACTTTACGACCATACATGGTTTAGAAGTTAAATTGTTGAAGTGTTGGACAAAATCTCTTTATTAATTCTTTGTAGTCTAGCAGAGGCAGCTCTTTCAGAGTTTAAATTTCCAAATTTAGCGATAAACTTATTTTTTTCTTTCATATATTGATTTTTGATAACCAAATACAATGATATAAAACTTAAAAAAGTAAACGCGAATGAACTCCAAACATAGATTCCATACCCATTCATATAAAACAACTCAGTCATCATAATCTGTCTAAACCTTTATTTTTAATTTTTATCAGTTCTGTATTATATTTCATTAAAAAAATTAGCAACGAGAATAGGGCAAATGCCGCAGTCATAATCAATAAAGGTAACAACATTGAGGAATGAATTGTAGATTTTGATAATATATTAATTGATGCTGGCTGATGAAGTGTATTCCACCAATCTACTGAATACTTAATAATAGGAACATTTATTATTCCTAAAATTGTGATGATTAAAGTTATTTTTAAAACTTGTTCTTTATTTTCATAAATTCTACAAGCAATTAAATACATTAAATAAAATAAAGCTAATATTAACATAGAAGTAATTCTTGCATCCCAAGCCCACCAAGTTCCCCACGTAGGTTTTCCCCAAATAGAACCCGTAACAAGTGCTATTACGTTAAAAACAAATCCCGAAGGAGCCAAACTCTTTGAAATTAAAAAGAAATTTTTAATTTTAAATATATAACTGACAATAGAAAGAATGGTCATAGTAGAAAAAATACCAAGTGAGATCCATGCAGCTGGAACATGAACATACATTATTCTTACAGAATGACTTTGTTTATAATCCTCTGGTGAAAGAATTAAGGCTTCAGTCAATCCTATAGAGACAACCAAAATAAATAACAATAAAACATATTTTGGTGCTTTAGAAGTTATAGAAAAAATTCTATTTGGTTCTAATAATTGAAACATAAAATTAAATATTTTTAAATTAATATAAAGGTTATTTATTACGAAATAATAGTCTGATCAAGAATGTAGAGGGAGATAATAACGAAGGAAAAATTTAACACTCTTGATCAGAATTAATTGATAATAACAACAGCCTGTGACAAAGATTTGAGCTAAATGTGTTTAAAAAGTGAATTTCTTCAATTAGATGGCTTAAAATAACTAGAGCCTTTTTTGCCTGAAAAAATTTCCTCAATTAGGGGATGTTTTATTGGCTCATCAGAGTCGTCAATTAATAAATTTTGCTCCGATACATAAGCTTCGTAGGTTATCTCATCATTTTCAGCCAATAAATGATAAAAAGGCTGATCCTTTCTAGGCCTGACATTTTTTGGAATTGATTGATACCATTCTTCAGAATTATTGAACTCAAAATCCACATCGTAAATTACACCTCTAAACTCAAAGTGTTTATGTTTAACGATATCGCCTATTGAAAATTTAGCTTTTTGAATTGCCATTTAGATTAGTATGGGTATTTAAAAATAAAAATCAATAAGAAAAATTTATAGTTTTTGTGAAAATATTATTTATGTTAGTATTCTTACAGTGAATAAATCTTTTTTAAAGTTTCTTACTGATTTTGGGCCCTTAGTAATTTTTTTTTACTACTATTACGATAGTGGAAAAGATTTAAAAGTTGCTATTCCGCCATTTATAATTGCGACAATTATAGCATTAACATTAGTTTGGTTTTTAGAAAAAAAAATACCTAAAGTTCCACTGTTAAGTGGAATATTAATTACTTTTTTTGGTGGCTTAACAATATATTTTAATAATCCTATCTTTATTTATGTTAAACCAACAATTATTAATATTTTATTCGGTTTAGCTCTAATATTTGGAAGATATTTTACTAACGAACCTGTATTAAAAAAAATAATGGGGAAATCAATACTGTTAACTAATCAAGGGTGGGAATTGTTAAGTAAAAGATGGATATTTTTTTTCTTTGGACTTGCAATCCTAAATGAATTGGTTTGGAGAACTCAGTCAGAGGAATTTTGGGTTAATTTTAAAGTATGGGGTTTACTTCCAATAACCTTTATTTTTACAGCTTTTCAAATCGGACTAATCAACAAACATAAAACTAATGAAGAATAATTTACAGCTTGTTATTAATAATCTTGATAAAAAAAAATTAGACGAAAATCATTTTTTTGAAAAAATAGAATTAAAAATAATATTAGATTTGTATGCAAAAATGGTGTCCGAGGGTTCCTGGAAAGATTATGGTCTTAACATTTCAAGTAAACAGGTTAGTTTTAGTGTTTTTAAAAATTCAGCAGAAAATGCTATGTATAAAATTTGTAAAAATTTTAAACCAAAAAATAAAAATTTAAAATATTTAATTACAGATACAAATGGCAAAATTTTAAAAAATTCATCAGAGCTTAATGCTTTATTAAAATATACTAATTGGAAAAACTTTAAAATAAATTTATCTTCTTTGACCAAATAATCTTAAAAGCATTATAAATAAGTTAATGAAATCTAGATAAAGAGTTAAAGCACCCATAACTGCTTTTTTACCCATCAATTCTCCAGTATCACTAGAAGAATACATATTTTTAATCTTTTGAGTATCGTAAGCAGTAAGACCAACGAAAATTAAAACACCCAAAACAGAGATCACAAAATACATCATTGAAGATTTCATGAAAATATTAACTAGTGATGCAATAATAATACCTATTAATCCCATCATTAAAAATGATCCAAGTTTAGTTAAATCTCTCTTTGTCGTGTAGCCATAAATACTCATAGCACCAAAAGTTGCCGAACAAATGAAAAATACTCTGGTTACACTCATACCCGTGTAAACCAACAAGATTGAAGAAAGTGATAATCCCATTAGAGCAGCAAAAATCCAAAAAGTTGTTTGAGCTTTTGATGCGCTCATTTTATTGATCCCAAAACTCATATAAAAAACAACACCTAAAGGAGCTAGCATTACAATCCATTTAAGTCCTGACAAATAAATGGCATTTCCAACATCAGTGAGTGCTACAATAGAACCACCTGCATCAGTTACTACTGACATTTTAAATGTTATTAGAGCTATAATACCTGTTAGTAATATTCCTGTAGCCATGTAATTATAAACCTTCAACATGTAGGCTCTTAGTCCCTCATCGGTAACTACAGAGGTTTGTTGTGCTGCAGCTTTAGCTCGAGCAAGTATACCTTTTTTATTAAATGCCATAATTAATTTATATATATAATCTTTTACTAATTTTTCAAGATAGCTTAAAAGATTTATGTAAATTTATTACATATAAAATCACAATGAACTATAAAAAATTAGGCAATACTGATCTAGATGTGAGTACAATTTGTCTCGGTACTATGACCTGGGGTGAACAAAATACTCAAGAGGAAGGATTCAAACAAATGGATTATTCATTAGATCATGGTGTAAACTTTTGGGATACTGCAGAAATTTACTCTATTCCCATGAGAGAGAAAACATATGGAGAAACAGAAAGAATAATCGGTAATTGGTTTCAAAAAACTAAAAAGAGAGACAAGATTGTTATAGCAACAAAAGTTTGTGGCAATACCTCCAACAAATATATTAGAGGGGGTGGTTATAATTTTGGTAAAGAAAAAATTTCTCAAGCTTTAGAGGAAAGTCTCAAAAGACTTAAAACTGACTACATTGATCTCTATCAACTACATTGGCCAGAAAGAAATACTAATTTTTTTGGTAAACATGGTTATGAACACGATGAAAATGACAATGATTGGACACCATTTGAAGACATCCTTGAGAGTTTAAAAAAATTTATTGATCAAGGTAAAATTAGACACATAGGCTTATCTAATGAGACAGCATGGGGGTTGTCAAAATTTCTTGAATTATCAAAATTAAAAAATTTACCAAAGATGATGTCAGTACAAAATCCTTACAATTTGCTTAATAGAACTTATGAAGTTGGACTTGCAGAAATTTCTGTAAGAGAAAAAAGTGGCTTATTAGCCTATTCCCCTTTAGCGTTTGGTTACTTAACAGGAAAATATAGGAATAATAATCTACCAGAAAAATCAAGAATGAAATTATTTAAAGATTTTACAAGATATAAAAATGAAAATGGTCAAAAAGCTATAGAAGAATATTATAATTTATCACAAAAATTCAATATTGATTTTACTCAAATGTCATTAAAGTTCTGTGAAATTCAGCCATTTACGACAAGTGTAATTATAGGTGCAACTACAATCGAACAGTTGAAAACAAATATAGAAAGTGTAAATGTAAGTTTAACAAGCGAAATTTTAAATGAAATTAATAAAATTCAAAAAAAATTCCCAAACCCATGTCCATAATTAAAAAAATTTTATTTATATTTCTATTTTTTACTTTTTTTTTTAGCTCAAAAACTTTTGGCGAAGATTTTAAAAAAGTTGGTAAATATAAAGACTGGGAAACAATTATTTTAGCAAAAGCGTCTGGCAAAATTTGTTTTGCTCAATCTTCACCCATTTTGCAATCTCCAAAAACAAATAAAAGAGATGCAAGATTGTTTGTAACATTTAGACCTGTTGAGAAAATTACCAATGAAATTAGCACTACTGCTGGTTATGAGTTTAATAAAAACAATACTGTCTTAGCTACTTCAGGTAATAACAAATTTAAATTTGATATTAAACAACAAGGTTTTGCGTGGATGACTAGTAATAAAAAAGAAAAAATAATGGTCAAAATTATGAAGAAAGGATCGAGAATAATGGTAACTGGATACAATGAAAAAGGATCTCAAACAATTGATCATTATTCATTACTTGGCTTCACAAAAGCATATGACACTGCAAAAAAAGCTTGTAGTTAGTTAATGAAATCAAATAAGAGAATTGTCTTAGCTTATTCAGGGGGTTTAGATACATCTATCATCCTAAAATGGCTTCAGGAAAATTATAATGCAGAAGTAATTTGCTACACTGCGGATATTGGACAAGAAATTAATCGAAAAAAAATTATTTCAAATGCAAAAAAGTTTGGTGTTAAAAAAATAATTATAAATGATTTAAAAAATATTTTTGTGAAAGACTATGTATTTCCTATGATACGTGGTCATGCCATTTATGAAGGTATTTATCTACTAGGAACCTCAATTGCCAGACCTTTGATAGCAAAAGATCAAATAAAAGTTGCAAAGAAATTTAAAGCATTTGCTGTGTCTCATGGTGCGACAGGAAAAGGGAATGACCAAATTAGATTTGAACTGGGATACCATTATTTTGGTCCAAAAATAAAAATTATTGCACCCTGGAGAATATGGAATTTGAAATCTAGATCAGATTTAATTAATTACGCAAAGAAAAATAGTATACCTATTCCAAGAGATAAAAAAGGTGCATCTCCTTTTTCAGTAGACGATAATCTTTTTCACACATCGACAGAGGGTAAGGTTTTAGAAAATCCAAAAAATTCTGCACCAGAATTTATCTTTCAAAGAACAGTTTCTCCTGAAAAGGCTCCCAATAAAGCCTCGTACATATCTATTAACTTTAAAAATGGTGACCCAATTGGAGTCAACGGAAAAAAGTTAGGTCCAGCAAAATTACTTAAAAAATTAAATGATATGGCTGGGAAAAATGGAATTGGAAGAGTTGATCTTGTTGAAAATAGATTTTTAGGCATCAAGTCTAGAGGGGTTTACGAAACTCCAGGGGGTACATTATTAATCAATGCACATAGAGCAATAGAGTCAGTAACTCTTGATAGAGAAACAATGCACAAGAAAGATGCTATTATGTCGAGATATGCAGAATTAATATATAATGGATATTGGTTTTCAAAAGAAAGGTTTAAACTCCAAAAAATTGTGGATTCGAAAAGAAATAAGATTAATGGGTCTGTTAAACTAAAGCTTTATAAGGGGAATGTTATAATTCAATCTAGAATTACAAAAAGCACTGCTTACTCAATGAAAAAGGTTTCGTTTGAGGAAAATAAATCATTTATCAAATCAAATGTGGAAAGATTTATAAATTCTCACAAAAAAAAGATAAGAAACTAGCTGATTATTTGAGGACAAATTGGGGATTGTTTATTTTTGAAAAAAACTTAATTTAAATCCATGGAATCATTTAAAAATTGGATGCGAGATACAGCAAATATTTTGTTTGATGATAGCAAAAATGATCTGAGGTCATTACCAAAAACTGTAAGATTACAAATTTTACTAGTCTTAAGTTTTATTTGGACAACTGTTTTTAGTTTATATGTATTTTCATATACAACTTTTGTATTTGGTTGGACTGGACTTTTTTTGGCACACATTGGTTTGATATTCGCTGTTTACTTGACGTTTAAACATTTTCACAGAGCTGAGGAAAATTCCGCTAGTGTCTTCAAAACAAAAAATTTTGACCCTTTTAAAATAATGGTTTTAGTCTTTGTTATCGTGTTTATATTCGTCTTTTCAAAAGGAATTGAGGTATTGACAAGTCCAAACCCATATTCATATTCAATTCCATATGATGGTTCCTCAAAATCAGTATTTGAAAAATGGCTACCATTTAGTAAAGATAAATAATCAATAATGGAAAAAATAGCAAAAAACTTACAACTCATTTTAATGTGCATAATTCTGATAAGCACAGTCATTGCAGTTGGTATAGAAATTTATAAAATGTTTGAAAGTCGATTAGTTACATTGGCTGATTTATTGTTGATGTTTCTTTACCTAGAAGTTCTCGCAATGGTAAGGGTTTTTTGGAACCAACAATCAATTAGTATCACACTGCCACTATTAATAGCAATTACTGCATTAGCACGATTTATTATTCTTCAAGGAAAAGAAATGGATCCGAGTGCATTAGTGTATGAAGCTGTTGCAATAGTTCTAATAGCAGGCGCTATTGTAATCTTGAGATTGAGACATAGTGACAAATTAGGTCTAAAGAAAAAAAAATCAAAATAATTTAAATGAATTTTGAAGCTTCAAGGGCTAAGGCCTTAGACAAATTAAATTATTTTGTAGAAAACAATCTCTTAGAGTATTCAAAACTTAGAAACTTTGATTTTGGGCCAAAGAATAGATCTAATATTTCTTGTTTGTCTCCATATATAACTCACGGGGTTATCAACGAAAAAGAAGTAATTAAGAAATCACTTAGCAAATTTTCTTTTTCAAAAAATGAAAAATTTATTCAAGAAGTTTTGTGGCGTACTTACTGGAAAGGTTGGCTAGAATTAAGACCCAATGTTTGGACAGACTACTTGATTGAATTAAATAAAATTAAGGAAGATTTTAAAAATAGCCAAAATTATAAAAACGCTACTGCAGGAAAAACTAAAATAGAATGTTTTAATGATTGGGTTATTGAGCTTAAGGAAAACAACTATTTACATAATCATACAAGAATGTGGTTTGCTAGTATTTGGATTTTTACTTTAGAATTGCCTTGGCAGTTGGGAGCAGAATTTTTTATGCAACACCTTTATGATGGGGATGCTGCATCTAATACCCTTGGTTGGAGATGGGTAGCTGGAGTTCAAACACAAGGAAAACATTATTTAGCAAGTGAGTGGAATATTAAGAAATTTACTAACAATAAATACAATAATATTAAATTGAATGAAAATGCTCCTCCTAAAATTTCTGAAAAAACTTACTCAATTATCAAACAAGATTTTAACAATAGGAATATTGTTGATGGAAATCTTTTAATTTTTGAAAATAGCTTATCATTTGAAAACTCTGATTTTCAGGAAACAAAGTTTAAAAAAATTTTTATTATTTTAAATAAAAATGAAAATAGATCTATCAAACTAAGTGAAAAAGTTATTAAATTTAAATCAATCTTAATTGACGATCAAAAGCAAAGGTTAAAAGATAAATCTATTGATTGTGAGGTGATAGATATAGGAGAAATTAAAAATTTAGGTCAGGAATTAATTGCTTTATACCCAACTGTAGGTGAAAACCTTGATTATTTAAATTTAAATAATTTAAAGTTAGATTTTTTATATAGAAAACTCGATCAATACTCTTGGAAATATTGTAATAAAGGTTTTTTTAATTTTAAAAATTATATTCCAAAAATTATTTCAACGCTTAATTAAAACCACCTAAACATTCCAATAATTCCAGCTGTGGCGTAAAAAAATTGTAAAAATAATATTCCTCTGTGACCCCCCCTGTAAGCCCAAATTCCAATTAAGATTGCAGATAAAACTAGCAAACAAAAGCCGAAAAACTCTATACCAATATTCATAGCCACAAATAATGAATACAATATAGCAGTGATAACACCTGCCCACTCAAAAATTTTATTATTCATATTTTTCTATCTTGCGAGTTTTATAAAAATATCACCCATTCCAGCATCTAAATTTTCTAAAGGTGTATTGTTTCTCAACTCACAATAGCTACCTGTTACTTGATGACTTTTAACAAAGTCTATTTCATCTTTTGCACAATTTTTCCCGTTGTGTAATAAACCTATTACTATTCGATCGTTGATATTGTAAACCTGTTTATCATTAATTTTATCACCATCACAAAAATAATCTTTATTTACTCTGTTTGGAAAGTCTTCTTTCTTGCAGGGATTTTTAATTGTAAAAACAAAAAACTCTTTTATACCATCACTAAATTTATGTTTCATTTTTTGAACCTTAGAGTATTTCATAATATCACATGAACATGGGATACAGCATTTATAGTAGCTGCCACAAATCTTATTTTTAGTTTCTCTTTCGTTAACAAATATAAAATCTGGCTGACTGTTAGGATCAATTAATGAACCAGATACAGCACAATATAATTTATTGTACTCTATAAAATCTTTATAAGTATTGTCTTTATCAATTATATATTTAAAGAATTTTGGACCTGCAGCATTTCTATTTTTATCAGGAAATATTCTTGACCAGTCATTAATCAAATCTTTGTAATAATTTTTTTCTGATGAGCTTGAAATATTTGAAAAAGACAAAACTAAAGTAAAAATAATTGATAATTTGATAATTTTTTTTATAAATTTCATTTATTTACAATTAGAATTTTTCAATAATTGATTAGTGTAAATTAATAGATGCTATTTTCTAGTGTAAAATATTGAAAATTTATATTTTTTTATTCAACATTTGTCGCACCAAATAAACTTTTTAAATTATTAATTTTTATATAATTAGTTCCTATGAAAAAAATTTTTTCAATAATCTCTCTATTTGCAATGATTTTAATACCATCAATCACATCTGCAAATATAATTAATAAACTTAATGAGACTGGAAAATTTACTAAATTAAACGAAACTCTTACTAAGTCAGGATTAAATAAAAATTTAGAAGGTGACGGACCATTTACAGTTTTTGCACCATTAGATGATGCATTTGCTGCAATTAGTGCACAAACATACTATGGCCTATTAAGAGAAGAGAATAAACAAAAGCTAGTAAATATTTTAGGAAGACACGTCTTTTCAAAAAAAATAACTTCTTCGGAAATAGATGGTGAGATAAAACTTAAGGCAATTAATGGTGAAGAAATAACAATCAAAAAAGTTAATGGTATAGTTTATATAAATGAAGCTGAAGTTGTAACGGCTGATATTGAAGCCTCAAATGGTGTAATCCATTTTATAAATAGAGTTCTTCAACCTTTAAATTAGTTTGATTGATTCAAGGTAATTGTCTTATTTAATTTTTTAACAGAAATTGTTTCTATTTTACCATTTGTCCATTTAACCTGAATTTTTATATTTTTTTCATTTTTTCTAATTCCAAAATGAGCCACTGGCTCCATTTGGCAAAGATAACCAGATCCAGAGTCGATTGTTTTAGAGTGTTTTCTTAAATTTGAAATTAATGTAACTGTTGCTCCTCTTGCAGGTGCACCATATTTATTTAAAGGTTTAATTCTTAAATATTTATTTTTTGGGTTTACTTTTGCTCTATACAACGACAATGGCTGATCAAAACTTTCCCCATGAGAAACTAACAACTCTAGCACACCGTCATTATCTATATCAGCAACTGCTGCGCCAGTTCCATATCCATTTGGCTCTAAGCCAACCTCTAATGGTATTTGCTCTATCAAACCATTATCTAAAATTTTAAAAAGTTTGTTTGGTTCACCGATATTATTCATGAATACTTCGTCGTAACCATCATTATCAAAATCAGCTGAAATGACGGTTCTTATTCTTGATGGTTCATCAAAAGGTGGTTTAGCTATATCTTCAAAAATATTATCTTTAAGCACATAAGCTCTGTGAAATCCTCCCCAATTTCCATTTAAAATATCCAATCGTCCTCTATAATAAATATCAGCTAAAGCAGTTCCTCTGCCATTTTGAAGGATGTCTTGTACTCTATATTCATTGGCGACATCTAAGAATTTACCATTATTATTTTTATATAAAAAATTTGCTCCTCTCTCATTAGCGGCGAACACATCAATCTTATCAGAAATAATATGTCCAGCTACGACTGCTCGACCACCAGTAATCTTAGCAAGATTAAGTTGTACAGATTTATCGACTATGATGTCGTCAGTATATTCATAAAACCTTGTTGGTCCGCCATAATTAGCAACATAAATCCCATAATTTCCGTCACCTTTTCTATCGACACAAACAACTGATCTGCCAGCAGTTAAATTAAGGTCTCTCTGGTTTTTTCCGATTTCAAATAAATCTATATATTCATCTTTTTTTAAATCTATAAGTCTATCTGAATATTTTTTTGTACCACTATAAGTATCAGTGTTAAGAAAATATATTTCTTCGTATCCATCTTTATCTATATCGCATGCAGCTACACCAATTGTTCTTCTAAACTCATCTGTAAATTTTTTTTGTTTTACAATATTAATTAATTTTCCGTCTTCGTATGATAAAGCTAAATTTAGATAACCAAAACCTGTAACTACAAAATCAAAATTTCCATCTTGATTTACATCCGTTACAGAAACTCCATAACTAAGTCTTTTGGGATTATCAACAATTTGGTTTGTAATATCCTCAAAGAAATCGGCATATAGACCGTTCGGGGTAAGTAAAAAAAATAAAACTACTATTTTTTTTAAATATTTATTTATTTTAATTTTCATTTTTTTTACTTTTATATTTTTTCATCCAATCACCAAATATTTTTATAGCATCCTCCATATCCCTAGTTTTGTTAGGATGGTTCTTTGCTCTACCCAGCATGGTTGCGATAACATTCACCTGATACTTAGTTGAACGATTTTGAATAGTTTTAATTGTGTAAAGAGCTTTTTCCTTGTTTTTAAATCCCAAACCTTGAGTAGTGGTTTTAGGATTGTAATCTGAATAAAGCGATAAATTTATAGGTCTAAATTTTTTACTTAGTGGCATTTTATCTATGATTTTAAACGCTATTTTGTAGTTAAGGTTATCCATCTTCTTTTTAGATTTTCCATCGAAACCAATTAAATTAATAGAAGATTTTTCCTTCTTATTAATTTTACAAATTAATTTTACATATCTTTTATGAAAATCTTTTATTTTAGCTTGATAAATTTTTTTAGCCTCTAGATAGGTTCTATCCTTATAATTTGGCGTAGAAACAAGTAAGATTCTAGTTTTCCATTTGTATTTTTCTAAGTTCATATTTTTTTGCTAGAACATCTCTTTGAACAATACTTAACTCTTTCCCAATTTAACTTCCATTTTTTTCTCCATGTAAAAGGTTTTTTACAAATAATACAGATTTTAAAAGGAAGATTTTCTTTTCTCACTAAATTGTATTTTGTTTAATAAATCTTTCTGCAGCTGGAAGAATTAATTTTTTTCTATCAGTTTTCATTTTATCAAAGATTCTAACCATCATGGATAGTCTAGGATTTTTTAAAAAAAATTTTCTATTTCGATCAATAAATCTCCAGTACAACCCGTCCATTATGTTACACCAATCACCTTTTTTAAAATCCATCATTTTCATAAAGTAGCTTGATCCACAAATGTATGGTTTGGTTGCAAATATTCCTCCATCACTAAACAACCCCATCCCATAAACATTTGGCACCATTACCCAATCAGAGGAGTCTACAAACATCTCCATAAACCACTTATAAACAACAGTTGGTTTTATCTCACATAGATTCATGATGTTGGATAAGATCATTAACCTTTCAATGTGATGAGACCATCCATGATTAAGAGCGTTTTTAATTGCATAATCGAGTGGTGGTAAACCAGTTGTTCCATCATACCAAGATTTTTTCATTTTTCTATTTTGTTTAAAAAAATTTCCAGTTTCCATTTCATTAGAGTAACTCTGGTAAATTCCTCTCATAAATTCTCTCCAACCGATTACTTGACGTACGTAACCTTCTAAAGAATTTAATTTAATTTTTTTACTTTTATGAAAATCGAGTATTTTTTTGATAATCAACTCAGGCGTTATCAACCCTAAATTTATATAAGGACTTAAAGCACTATGAAATAAGATATTATCCTTTTGATCAACTGCATCCTCATAATCACCAAATAAATTTGATTTTTCCTTAATAAAAAAATTTAAAAGCTTAATGACATCATTATATTCTGTTGCATGCCAAAAATTATCTGTTGTACCAGGATGATCCTTAAATAATTTTTCAATAATTAGTTTTAATTTTTTTGTGTGGTTTGTCTCATTAATTTTCGGAAATTTTGGAATAGAAATATTTTTAGGTAATTTATTTCTATTATCCTCATCAAAGCTCCATTTACCTCCTATAGGGTTCCCATCTGGACCCATTAATATTCCTGATTTTTTTCTGACATCCTTATAAAAAGTTGCCATAAAAGGTTTTTTTGATTTAGATAAATATTCTTTAAATTCTTCTCTTGAATTTAAAAACATTGGGGTTTGTATAACATTCCACTTTAGTTTTTCTTTTTTAATAAATTGATTTATTTTTTTTTCAAAAAATTTATCCTCAACTTCAAAACTTGAAATTTCTTTTATTTTTTTTGAAATAATGATTCTCTTTAATTTCTTTAAATAATCATCTTTAAATTCTTTATCTTCAATTTTAATATATTCTAATTTAAATTTATCTTTTTTAAGACTTTCTGCATGTGACCGCATGGAAGATAAGAAGAGAAGTATCTTTTGTTTATGATGTTTTTCATAAGTGCACAATTCGTAATCCTCAGACATAAAAAATAGATGGTCTTTTTTGAAGCGATCTAAGTATTTTGGTGGAAATAATTGATTGCCAAGTATAAAAAATAACTTCATATTTAAATATAACTAATAAAAATTTTTATGTCAGAAAAATATCTTATTTTTGGTGCGACAGGATCCATCGGTTCTAGTTTGGCTGAACAATTAGTAAATTCAGGGAATTCAGTTCATTTAGTTGGTAGAAATGAAAATGAAACTAAAAATATTTCTGATAAATTAGGTTGTGCATTCACAATAGCTGATGTTTTGCAAGATGGATTTGTTGATAAGGTTAAAAATGATATTTCTGACGCGAAAGGTATTGCATATTGTGTAGGGTCAATTGATCTGAAACCTTTAAGAATGGTCAATGAGCAAGATTTTAACAAGTGTATGAAATTAAATTTATACTCGGCAGTCGAGATTATAAAGGGATACCAGGATAGTTTGAAAAAAAATAAAGGTTCGGTGGTTTTATTTTCTACAGTTGCTGCTCAAAGAGGTTTTACAAATCATGCAATAATTGCCTCTACAAAAGCTGCTGTTGAGGGTTTGACAGTTTCTTTGGCTGCAGAATTTGCTCCGAACATAAGAGTAAACTGTATTGCACCAAGTTTAACCAATTCTAAAATCGCTGAACCAATGTTAAAGAACAAGGCTTTGGCAGATGGAATTGCAAAAGCTCACCCATTAAAGAGATTGGGTGAGGGAAAAGACTCGGCCTCTTTAGCCAAATTTCTTATTACAGATGATAGCTCATGGGTGACAGGTCAAATTATAGCAGTTGATGGTGGAAGATCAAAGCTCTCGTAAAGTGAAAAAGTTTATTTTCTCAATATCTTTATTCTTACTCTTAACAAACCTCTCATTTGCAAAAAGTTTTAATTTAGAAAAAATTGTGGATTTAAATGGTCCTTGGGGCTCATCATTTATTAATAATGAAGAGCTAATTATAACTGAAAAAAGTGGAAAAATAAAAGTTGTAAACATTATTTCAAAACAAATTTCTGAAATAAAGCACAATCTTAACTTTTTAGAACATGGTCAAGGTGGAATACTAGATATTCTTTTTAAAGATAATTTTATTTATGTATCTTACACAGAAAATAGAGGTAATGGTAAAACCAGCACCTCAATTGCAAAAACAAAATTTGCCGAAAAAGAATTAAAATTTGAAAATATTTTCCAAGCAAATCCTCCTATTAATTCTGGTTATCATTTTGGATCAAGATTAGCGATTAAAGATGACTATCTTTTTGCATCTGCTGGTGAAAGAGGTGAGGGTATGATTGCGCAAGATCCAACAAAACATCCAGGAAGTATTATCAGAATAAATTTAGATGGCAGTATTCCACAGGACAATCCTAGATTTAAAGGGAAATCCAACTGGCTTCCAGAAATATATCAAATCGGTATTAGAAATCCACAAGGTTTAACTTTATCTCCATTTGACGGAAAAATTTATATGAGTAATCACGGAGCAAGGGGTGGGGATTGGTTTGGTGAGGCTAAAGAAGGTGAAAATTATGGTTGGAAAATTTTAGGATGGGGAGGGACAAATTACTCCGGTATCCCAATTGGACCTAAATGGAAGCCGGGCTTTACAAAAGCAATTCATTATTGGGTACCCTCAATTGCCACAAGTGCCATCACAATTTACAAAGGTAAGGAATTTAGTGAATGGAATGGTCATGCACTTATAACATCATTGAAAGATCAGTCTCTAAGAAAACTGATATTTAAAGATTTATCAAATGTAAAAGAAGATATTATTTTTCAAAAAAAAATTGGAAGATTAAGAGATATACAAGTACATCCAGAAAATGGTAAAATTTATTTTTTAGCAGGAGATAGTTTATGGCTAATGCAAAAAATTCAATAGTTGTAAATGACTATTGATTTCTTATAAGTGGATAAACCTTTGGATTTAAATATTTGATGTTAGTTAATAATATCAGTACTAAAGTTACAAAACCAATAGATAGTCCAAGGTAAATTAAGACTTCAAGATTAAACTTCCAGGATAACTCAAAAATATTTTCAATTATAAATTTGGAACCAATTACAGCAAAAAAAATTGCAATCATTATTACTGATATAAAAATGATCATAAATTCAATTAATGAAGAAAAGATAATCTCTTTTCTTGAAAACCCTAAAATTTTAAAAACTAAATTTTGATATTCTCTTACTTTTCCTTGAACCATAATCGCACTTGATATTACTATTAAGCCAATAACAATGGTGACTGTTGAAATTACAATAACTGCTATGAAAACTTTATTTAAAACATTTGTGACTTTATTTAAATAATCTGCAATTTTAATCATTGATAAACTAGGAAAAATTTCAAGCATTTTTGTTTCATCAAATTTATTTAAATTATAGAACTTTGTGGTCGCTAAATATTCGTGAGGAATATTTTTTGCAAAGTCAGGATTAAACAGCATTGCAAAATTTATATTAAGATCTCTATAATCAACTTGTCTAAAGTTGACTATTTCACCGTCAACTTCTCTACCATAGATATTTAAAGTAAATATATCCCCTAATTTAATATTAAAATCTTTTGCAACCTTAGCGTCTAATGATATCTGAAGTTGGTTTGGTTTAGACAAATCCCACCATTTACCGTCAATAATTAGATTATCGTCAGGAACTTCTTTTGCCCAGGATGATCTCCGTTCACTACCTATAACCCAATAGCTATCATTTTCAGGTGTAATATATGTATTTGGATTTATACCATTAATCCTTGCGATTCCTGAAGAAACCATTGGCACAATTTCAATATTTGCACCAGGATCCATTGATAAAATTTTTTGTTCAAACTTTTCACGCTCTCCATTTTGGATGCCCACAAAAAAATAATCAGGAGCGATGTCAGGTATTGATTTTGCTATCTCTCTTTTAAAATTAGTTCCAACTAATGCTAAGGTCAAAAGTAATGTAACACCAAGGCCTAAAGACATAATTGTTATAGGAGTAATACTTTTTGATTGTGTAATATTTTTAATAGATACTTTTAAAGGAGTGCTCGAATTAAATTTTAACTTTTTTAAAGAAAATATGATTAACTTTGAAAGTAGAAAAAAAATAATCAAACAAATGAAAAATGCCCCAAAATACCCAAGACTATAAACAAGATTTTCTGACCTATAAGTAAATGTTAAAATCAAAATCGATAACATAATAATACTCATGCCAATTAATTTTTTTGAATAAAAAAATTGTAAGTTTTGAAATACATTTCTAAATAGACTTGAAGCTTTGACTTGATCGATAGAACTAATTGTAGGAATCGAAAAAATTATCAAAACTAATAAACCTATTAAAAATATTTTTAAAAAATTAAAAAAAGAAAAAAATAAATTTATCTTAAGTCCAAAGCTACTTGACAAATATTTATCTGCTAATGGCACAATTAATAAACTACTTAAATATGCTGAAATAGTAATTATAAATAATAATATTACCAATTGAAGATAATAAAGTTTTTTAATATTACCAGAATAGAAACCCAAGGCCTTTCTGACTGCTATAGACAAATTATTTTGATTTATAAAAGACAAAAGAGTATTAGCAATACCAATACCAGCAATAAGCATCGCACTTATTGAGACAAGGGATAAAAATTGTGAAAAGTTACCAATTACTCTTTTTAATCCACTTGCTGCATTTTCCGGATATCTAATTTTTACCTTTTGATCGTCTTTAAAAATACTTTCGATTTTTTTTATGATTATTTCTTGGTTATCATTGTTATTAAATTTTACTTTGTATTCATAATTTAAAAAATTTCCTATTCCGTTAAGTTTTAAGATATCCAAAGTTTGTTTACCTGTCAAAACCCAATCTCCAAAAGTCACAAATCCACTTACATCTGGAACAGATCTTACCTTGCCAATAACAAGAAATTCTTGATCTTGAATTTTTACAATTTCATTTGTTTTGATATTTAAGGTTTTTGATAAACTTTCATTAATTAAAATTGTATAAGGTTCACTTTGCATTCTTTCATAAGCATCAGCAGGTTCATAAGTTACTTCACCATATAAAGGATATTTTTGGTCAACTGTTTTTATTCTAGTAAATAAAGATTTATTTTTCTCTCGATTTGTTGTCGAAAGCATTGTGCTGAATTCAACCATCTCTGATATAGTTGAAAACTCTTCAACTTTATTTAATAAATCTATATTTCCTTGATTTCTATTATAATCAATTTCTAAGTCTCCACCTAAAAGCTCTTTAGCATTTTCTTTGAGTTCTTTTTTTAAACTATCTTCAATAGTGAATATTGCACTTAATATAAAAAGACTGATGAACAGAGTGATGATTATACTTGAAATTTTTTTATAGTTCCTTTTTAAATCTCTCAGAGCATATATTAAGATAAACTTGTATTGATAAAAATTATTTAATTTTTCCATCTTTAATTTTAATTTTTCTGCTTGCGCGGTTAGCAAGTTTTGGGTCATGCGTTACCATAATTAATGAGGAACCCTCCTCTTTAACATACCTAAATAAAATTTTAGAAATCATATCCGAATTTTCTGTATCTAAATTTCCTGTAGGTTCATCAGCTAGAATTAGCTCTGGCTTCATAGCAATAGCTCTCGCGATAGCGACACGCTGTTGTTCTCCTCCAGATAACTGACTGGGTAAATTATTTAGTCGATGTTTTAAGCCGAATCTATCTAAAAGAGATTTTGCTTCTTTTTCAGGATTTTTAAATTTGTTCAATTCAAGAATTAAGGTTACATTCTCTAGTGCTGTATAATTTGGGATTAGATAAAAAGACTGAAAAATTATACCAATATTTTTTTTTCTGATTTTTGATACTTCATCCTCACTTAATTTTGTAATTTCGTGGTCTTGAAAGTATATCTTGCCTGAAGTTGGACGCTCTAAACCACCAATTAACATGATTAAACTTGTTTTTCCTGAACCACTTTCACCAACTATTGAAATAGTTTCTTTTTTTTTTGTGGTCAAGTTTATATCTTTTAAAACACTGATATTATCTTTACCAGTTTGGTATTTAAGATTTATTTTTTTTAATTTAAGAAGAGTACTCATGAGCAAAAGTTTTATTATTAAAATTATTATTATCTGTCTACTAACCATTAATGCATATGCAATCGAAAAGATTGTACTATTTGGTGATAGTTTAATGGCTGGTTATGGTCTGTCTGATGACAATAGTTTACCAGTGGTTTTAGAAGAGAATTTAGAAGCAAAGGGTTACAATATTGAGATTGTTGATGGCAGTGTTTCTGGTAGTACATCGTCAGGGGGATTAAATAGAGCTGATTGGACTTTAAGTGAGCCAGATATAGATCTTATAATTTTATGCTTAGGGGCTAATGACATGTTAAGAGGCATCCAACCAAAAGAAACAAAAAACAATTTAGAAAAAATTATAAAAATTGCTCAAAGTAAAAATATTGAAATTATCCTAGCTGGAATGATTGCTCCAACCTCCCATGGTTTTTCTTATAAAAAAAAATTTGACGAAATTTTTCCTGATTTAGCTAAAAAATTTAAAATAGAGCTTATTCCTTTTTTGCTTGAAGGAGTGGCTATGAATCCCAAGTTTAATCTAAGTGATGGCATACATCCAAATGAAGAGGGCACCATAATAATAAGTAGAACCTTAGAGGAGACAATTATAAAAACTAACAACAAGAAAAATTAGTTTAAGTGGAAAAAAAACCTTATCACCATTTACCAGACAGTACTTTTAGAAATCCTGAGGGTTCACCAAAACCAGATCCTAATGTTAAATGGTCTTTCAAAATTTTTAATAGAGAGAGAAAAAAGCTTGATATGACAGTTCCCAAAGAACATGTTGTTGAAAAAGAGAAAGTTTTAGCAGATTTAAAAAAATTTCAGGAAGACGATTATGTAGCATGGATTGGCCATGCAACATTTTTAATTAAGCTTGGTGCAACAACAATTATTACAGATCCAGTGTTTTCAAAAAATGCTGGACCACTAATTTTTGGACCCAAGAGATTTACCGAGCCAGCAATAAAATTAAACGAAATTCCAAAAACAGATATTTTTTTACTCACCCATAATCATTATGATCACCAAGATATGATGACGATCCGGGGATTTCCTTTTAAAAATTCTAAAGTTTTACTCCCATTAAAACTTGGTAAATATTTTAACAGAAATGGTTATAGCGATGTAAATGAAATGGACTGGTATGATAAGATTAAAATAAATAAAAATTTAAATATTACTTTTTTACCTGCTGTGCATTGGTCAAAAAGAAGTCTAACAGATACTAATAAAACTTTATGGGGAAATTTTTTGATCGAATATAAAGATATAAAGTTATTATTTGGCTGTGACACTGGAGTAGGAAATATTTATAAAGATATAGGTAATAAGTATGGTCCAATTGATCTTACATTTATAAATATTGGAGCCTATAATTTTTATCCAATAATGCCTTATAAAGATAAGTCTGTTTATCACACTAATCCTGAAGAAGCTTTAGAGGTTGCAAAAAATTTAAAGAGCAAAAAGGTGATTGGAATGCATTGGGGCACGTTTGTTTTATCTCTAGAGCCAATCATGGAGCCACCTGTAAGATTTAAAGCTGGAGCGGAAAAATATGGATTTAAAAAAGAAGATGTAATTATTTATAAAATAGGTGAATTTGGATCTTTAAAAAAATTACTTGATTACAACTAATTATCTAAAATTTTTTTTTTTGCTTTTTCAAATTCTTCCTCGGTTAAAACGCCATCTTTGAGGAGTTGATTTAATTTATCCAATTCGTCTGTTAATTTATTATTATTATCAGATAATCTGTTTTCTTGATCTTGATCTTCAACGCTCTCGTTAGATCTATTTTCTCTCTTAGCTTCAAATCCTGTCATGATAGCTGTGCCTCCCAAATAAAGAACGAATGCTAAAATCGGTATAACTAATCCAAAAAAAATTATTTTTTCCATATATTAATCCTCATCGTCCTCTCTCCAATTTTTTTCATACATCAACCAAGCAGCATAAATTACTGAGAAAGTTCCTACTATCATACCATAATCAAATCCAGTTTGTTGATCATATAAATACCAACCTAATTGTGTCGCGCCTATTGGTGGCACAGTGAGTATGAGCATTAGAAGTGCAATTCTATAGGGGTATTTAGGTTTTTTCATAAATTAGCTTACCAAAAAAGATTTGTTAGAGTAAATATTAAACTTGCGATCTTTTGAAACAGTCAATTGTATTTTTTAATAAACACGCAATTGTCATGGGACCTACTCCACCAGGAACTGGAGTAAGAGCTTTTGCATTTTTTGAAACTTCGTCAAACGCAACATCGCCAACAATTCCTCTCTCTGTTTTATTTATTCCAACATCAATCACTATTGCATCTTTTTTAACCCAATCACCTTTAACTAGCTCAGGTATACCAACTGCTGCAACAATGATATCTGCTTCCAGACACTCTGCTTTTAAATCTTTTGTTTTTGAATGTGTTATTGTAACTGTACAATTTTCTTTTAAAAGTAATTGAGTCATTGGTTTTCCGTTTAAGTTTGATCGACCAATTATTACAGCCTTTTTTCCATTTAGGTCTGGTTCTATTTTTTTAATTAATAAATAACATCCAAGTGGTGTGCATGGAACTGAACTTTCGTAACCTGAGGAAAGGTTTCCCACATTTACAGGATGAAACCCGTCAACATCTTTTGAAGGATTTATTGACTCGATAATTTTTTGCTTATCTATATGTTTTGGTAATGGTAATTGAACTAAAATACCTGACACAGAATTATCTTTATTTAATTCATCTATCTTCTCTAAAATTACTTTTTCTTCAACACTATCAGGATATTTAATCACATCAGATTTAAGTCCAACTTCGTTAGCAGATTTTTCTTTGTTTCGAACGTAAATCTGACTAGGGGTTAAATCTCCAATCAAAATTACTGTTAAACCTGGAACTTTATTATACTTATTTTTGAGATCAGATACTTCTTTTTTAAGTTTTTCTCTTAATATTGCTGCTTCTTTTTTTCCATCAATTAAAAACATAAATCCTAGAATATCATTGGTGCGATGTAGAGTTTCATACACATTTCTATGAACCAAATCAATAGCAGTAAAATAATTGGAGAAATATCCAGTGCACCCAAATTTGGTAAAAATCGTCTAATTCTTCTCAAAAATGGTTCTGTTAATCTGTAAGTAAAATCTAAAACTCCATAAACAAATCTATTTTGAGTATTCAATACATTAAAAGCAATCAACCAACTGATGATAACATTTGCAATAACCACATATGAATAAAGTTTTAATAGTTGTAAAACTAAATAAAAGATAGCTATCATTTTTTTTCAATATAAATCGAGGAACTTGGGAATGCGAAAGAGGCTTTATTATTTTCTACAATTTGTTTTATCCCAATAGCTAATTTTTCTTTAGCCGATAGCCATTCAT
>CACPGB010000003.1 GCA_902633515.1 uncultured Pelagibacteraceae bacterium
TCCTAAAATTATCACTGCCGCTAATGCAATCCATCCACCTACAGAGTGAACAATGGTACTGCCAGCAAAATCAATGAAACCTAAATCTGAAAGCCAACCCGTAGTTTTTACTGTTCCAGTTATTGCTAGAAGTTGGTCAACGGTATCATATTTAGATAGATAACTTGAAGACCAGGCCCAATGACCAACAATTGGATAAATTATTCCTGTCGCTAAAACAGTCATTATTAAATAGCCATTAAACTTCATTCTTTCCGCGACAGCCCCAGAAATAATCGTTGCTGCAGTTGCAACAAACATGGCTTGAAAGACAAAATAAGTCATGTACTCAGCTTTATCGGTTTTAAAGAAAAATAAATCAGTACCAAAAAATCCGTTGTAGGAAGTACCAAACATAATACCAAAGCCAAAGATCCAAAAGATTACAACCGAGACACCAAAGTCTGCAGCATTTTTAAGAGCAACGTTGATACTATTTTTATGTCTCGATAAACCTGTTTCCATACACATAAAACCTGCTTGCATAATGAAAACTAAAATTGCACTATTAATAACCCATAGTGTATCAATATTGCTTGTTACTAAATCAATTACATTCTGAGCCATATCATCATTCATAATCTTAGTTACCTAGCAAATAAATTTCAACTAGCAATTAACTAAGTGACCAAATTGATTTTAATATTAAGTTTTTTTAACAGTTGTCGTTTTCGGCTGAAATTCCAGTCCGATTAAGCGTTATAATACATGATTGAGCTATTGGTTTTACTCCTCCCTCACCATTAGTCTGCATTGCCCTTATTTCAAAATTATTAGATCCACCTAACTCACCAATACAAACCTCATAACCCGTATCTTTAGCAGTTTGACTTGGATCCCCTGACTCTATTGTATAATTACCTCTGCCTAGCAAATCCTGTTCAATTTCCTGAGTTGTTGCTGCAGTAGGTGAGCACGAACCAGTGTCTTGGGTAAAAAAGGCACCAGAATTTGAGTACTCCTCAGTTTGAGCAAGTGAAATTTGTTGCAAAAGATTTTTGGTTGCTTTCTTTTCTGTGGAGGCAATGTACCCACCATAAGTCGTAACACCAACTGCTGATAAAATTCCTAAAATTGCTACAACAACTAAAAGCTCAATAAGAGAAAATCCAAGTGAGCTTTTAGTTTTTTTTTTTAAATTATTTATCAATTAAGTTAATTACTCAATTTCTAAATCAGCGGTCATTGGGTCTGCACCATCTTCACCTGTAACAGTTGTAATAGTAACTATTTCAGTAGTATCATTAGGTGTTAAGATTGTATAGCCCACGCCAGTCATTCCACATTCTGGATCAGCTGTTACAGCTGTCGTACTTGTTACAACTCCTGGACATTTGGAACTATGTGGATTTTTAAAATTTTCTGCAAGAGCACCAATTATTGCATCTTGTAAAGCAGTAGCTGGAGTATTTCCATCAAGATCATTACAACTTAAGCTTCCTCCCATAGCAGTAGATTCTCCCATGTTACATTTTTGCATTTCAGCGGCTGCATATTTAAGCACAGCGGCTTGATTAGATTTAGATGCATTTATTTGTGCATTTTTAGTGTAACCATTGTACGCAACTACACCTACTGCAGCTAAAATACCAATAATAGCCACAACAACTAATAATTCGATTAGTGTGAAACCTTTGTTATTTTTCATATTTCCTCTTTAAATTAATTAATATCAAAAACTTATAATAAATTATTCTGATGTAAACTGAAAATTTAGCTTATTTTATCTCAATTATCACCCTCGTTGACCAAATTGGGTTTAATTTGTGCATGTTTTTTGTTATTAGCTTAGTTAAAAATTATAATTATGAAATTTAGAGTTACAGAGAACGAAAATATAAGTACGGTTTTTCTTAACGGAGAAATAGATATGGATATTGCAGATAATGTTAGGGAGGTTATATTTCCTTTAATCGATGCTGGAAAAGAAGTGCACCTCAACTTAAAAGATGTACAATATATGGATTCCTCTGGAATATCTGTCTTGGTTGAAAGTAATCAAAGAGCCAAAGAAAAAAATACCAAAGTCGAATTAAAAGAGGTTAGTCAACCTGTTGAAAAAGTTTTAGCAATGGCAAGGAAATTTTTATGACCTATAAAGTTACTGAAGAGGGAAATTCAAGCACTATATTTTTAGATGGTGAAATTGATATGGATAAAACTGAGGGTGCTAAGGAGGTTATCTTTCCAATTATTGACTCTGGAAAAGATGTTTATTTAAATTTAAGCAATGTCCAATATATGGACTCGTCGGGTATTTCCGTTTTAATTGAAAGCCACCAAAAAGCATTGGAGCAAGGAACTAAGCTCATTATAAAAGATGTGAGTAAATCAGTGCTAAAAGTGATTATGATGGCAAAGTTAGAGCAAATTTTAAATCTGGAGTAATTAAATTTCATGAGTACTGAAGCCTCAGATCAAACAAATCTATCAGAAAAAAAAGATTTCTTAGTAAACTCTGCAAGCCTTAAAGATGTAAGAAGCTTTTCTAGGGAGGTGTTCGAGAAATTTAAGATCAAAAAAGATCTGCGAGAGGAACTTGTTTTGGCAATTGCTGAAGCAGCTCAAAATATAGTTAAACATGCTTATAAGGATTATCCCGATACTCAAGACAGAATGGCTGTAAGAATTTCTTGTACCGACAAAGAACTTGAAATTTCATTTTTTGATAAAGGAAAACCTGTTGAAAAAAGCAAAGTAAAACACAGAGCAATAGATGATGTTAAGCCTGGTGGTTTAGGAACATTTTTTATTCAAGAAATAATGGACTCAATAAAGTTTAAAGAAGGTGATAAACCTTGGATCAATAATTTAGTTTTAACAAAAAAATTGTAGTTAACCAATTAAAGCACCAACGTTAAATATTGGTGAGTACATCGCTATCATTAATCCACCAATCATCACTCCCATAAACACAATCATTATTGGCTCAATTAAACTAGACATATTATCTACAGTGGTATCAAATTCTTCCTCATAATATGAAGCCACAGAATTAAACATTTCATCTAACTGACCAGTTTGTTCACCAACAGATATTAATTGACTAAAAGTTGGTGGAAAAAGTGGTTCTTTCAAAAAAAGTTTTGTTAATGTATCACCTGAAAAAACGCCTTTCTTAACATTTTCCAAAGCATCGGTAATGACATCATTATTACTCACAGATTTTGCAATCTCTAAACTTTCAAGCAAATTAACTCCTGCTGCACTTAAATTTCCCATGATTAAAGAAATTCTAGCTAACATAGATTTTAAAATCATATCTCCAAAAACTGGTAATCTTAAAACTTGTCTATGCCATTTGAAACGAATGGTGGCATTATTTTTGGTAATATATCTAAATGAGAAAAAAGCTGCAATTCCACCAAATAAAATAACTTTACCACCAGTGCCTCTTAAAAAATCACTCATCGCCATAATCGTAGCTGTTGCAGCAGGCAACTCTAAGCCCATACCATCATACATTTTTGCAAAAACCGGCACTACTTTTACTAACATGAAAGCACTAACAGTAATTGCCACTGTAAACATAATGGATGGATACATTAACGCTGATTTAATTTTTTTCTTAATCTTCTCTTTCTTTTCAAGTGAATCTACAATTTTAAGTAAAAAAACATCCAACTTACCACTCGCCTCACCTGCCTTGATCAAGTTCACATACACATTATCGAAGTGCTGTGGATATTTTTCAAAACATTTAGATAAATTAACACCACCTTCCAAACTCTTTCTTATATCCTCAATAATATCTTTGATGCCCTGACTGTCCATTTGATCTCTTAACATCGCTAAAACTTGTAAAATAGGTAAACCAGCCTTAACCATTGTTGCAAATTGCTTAGAGAATATTAGAATATCTTCAACTTTTACTTTCTTGCTCTTGCCAAAAAGTGAAGAGCCACTTGATTTCTTTTTAGCACCAGATTTTTTTTTAGATTTTATTATATCTGTAATTATTATTTTTTTTTCTTTAAGTAAATGAGAAGCCTCGTCAAGATTTATGGCTTCTATATCACCCGTAACATATTTTCCATCAGATATTCCTTTATAGGTGAATGCTTCCATTTTTAGTCTCCTGAAAGAACTCTTTCATATTCTCTAAAATTAAGCTCACCAGATGCAATTAATCTTCTTCCCATATCTTGCATCTGTTGAAAACCCTCTTTTACAGCAATCTCTCTTAGTTCAGGAGTAGTTGCTTGTCTTAAGATAGCTTCTTTAAGTGGTTTTGATACTACTAAAATTTCATAAATACCTTGTCGACCTTTGTATCCAGTATTACTACATTTGGCACATCCTTTACCTTTTATAGCTTTAACTCTTGATGCTAACTCGGCACTGAATCCTAAATCTTGAAGAACTTTAGGATTAACATCATCATCAGGTATTCTGCAATCTTTACAATTTTTTCTTGCTAACCTTTGGGCAACAACCAATTGAGTTGCGGCGCTGATTAAATAGTCAGGTGTTCCCATATTTTGTAGTCTGGTAATTGTACTTGGCGCATCATTTGTATGAAGTGTACTAAATACCAAGTGGCCTGTTAATGCAGCCTTTAAACCAATATCAACAGTTTCCTTATCTCGCATCTCTCCGACTAATATGATTTCAGGGTCTTGTCTTAAAAAAGATCTTAGTGCTGAGGCGAATGTTAAACCAATGTGATCTTTAATTTGAACTTGTCCTACTCCATCTAATTCATATTCAACTGGATCTTCGGCAGTTAATATATTTAAATGAGGTTTGCTGACCTCTTTTAATATACTATATAAAGTGGTAGATTTTCCCGAACCAGTCGGTCCAGTAACCAAAATAAGTCCTTGTGTAGAATGAATAGCTTTTCTCAAACTCTTAAGATCTTGATCCTCAAAATTTAGTTGTTCAAGAGTGATGTCCCCTGCATCCTTATTAAGAATACGCATAACAATTCTCTCATTGTTTGCGGTAGGGAGTATAGATAATCGGAGATCGACTACTTTATTTTCTATTTTAAAATTAATTGCACCATCTTGTGGTAGTCTTCTCTCTGCGATATCTAGTTTACCCATAATTTTAAACCTTGTAACAACAGCACCATAATTGTCGTGAAGGAATTGTTTGTATTGCTCTTGTTCTTGAAGCATACCATCAAGTCTATATCTTACTCTTGAACTAAATCTATATGGTTCGATATGTATATCACTTACACCCATTTTGATTGCCTCAGCAACAACTGCTGTACTAAATTTTATTACTTCAGACTCGTTTTCTATTGCTTCAATATCCTCTTCAGGAGCTTTTTCTAAAACTTCACCAGCATCACCTAAATCACTATCAAATGTTTTAGTTTTTTTTCTATTATCATCCCGGATTGATGCAATAGTCACCTCATCACTTTCGCTAGATAATTTCTCTATAAACTCTGAAATATCAGATACTTTTGCAGCATGTAATTCGATATCTTTCTTAGTGATAGCTTTCAAATTTCTCATGAGACCAAGCTTTGAACTATCAGGTATTGCAATATGTAATGTCTTTCCGTCAATTTTGAATGGAGCTACAAAATTCATTTTTATGTAATTTGATGGCAATACTGTTTTAACTTCATCCGTAATTTCAACTTTTTTTAGATCAATAGTCTCTAAATTTTGCTCTTTAATTAATAAATTAATTATCTTTTGCTCATCGGTAAGCTTTAATTCAAAAATAGCATCAATTTGAGATTTATTATTTTCAGTGCTTATTTTTTTTATATCAATTAAATCTTTGCCGGAGATAATATCGTTATCAATTAAGACATTGACTAAATTAATTTCACTTTCTCGACTAATTTTTAGCATTATAAAATCCTAGGCGCGATAAATACCAATAATTCATTCATTGTGTCAGATTTATTTGTTCCACTCAAGGCTTTACCAACCACGGGTACTTTTGAAACACCCGGAACTCCATCTTTACCACTTGCAACGTTATTCTTTTTAATGCCCCCAATAACAACAATATCTCCATCCGCAACTAATAATTTAGTATTTATCTCCATCTTATTGACACCAGGTGTTCCAGGATTAGCTCTATTTGGAGTATCATTATTAACTTGAATTTGAAGCATTACGTTACCATCGCCAATTATGTTTGGAGTTACAATTAGTTTTAAAGAAGCATCTACTGGTTTATCTTCTCCATCTCCACCATCAATGTAGATTGTTTCACCTTGGTTAATACTTGCTTGTTGATTATCCAATGTAAATAATTTTGGGTTAGACACTGTTTTTGATAGGCCCTCACTTTCTAATGCATCAAGTTCTATTTTAAGTACAGCTGAACCCGTTCTTCTTAAAATTCCAATTCCAGCTGTTGAAGCTGCTGAACCAAGATTAATTAAATTATCGGTCCCTGCTCCACTTGTAAAAGCACCAGTATTATCCGATATTTCTGCTGCTGTTCCTCCTGAAGCACCTACAGTACTACCACCTTGAGTACCTCCAATTCTCTCTCTATTTCTTGTATAAGCAAATCCAAGCCTCTTACCTAAACTTTGCTCAAAAGTTGAACTTGCTTCAACAATAAAAGCCTCAATTAAGACTTGTTTAGTTCTCTTATCAATTTCTCTTATTACTTTATCGACAATATCTAAATCTTTTTCTTTACCTCTTACAATAATTGACCTTGTAGTAACTTCTTCAGTCACTTGTATAGGAATAAAATTTCCACCACTGCCAACTGATGTAAATAACTCTGTAACAGTAGCTTTAGCTTCTGCTGGAGTGATGTAATAGAGTCTAAAAATTTCTGAAATGATTGGTTCTACTGAATCTTCAATTTCAACTTTTTTCTTTACGGCAGAGGCTCGTGCAGACTTATAACTTTCTTGGGATGTCAAATTTGATGGTGTTGATACTCTTATAATGTTACTAGCTACATCTATGTCAGCAGCATAACTTTTAAGATCTAAGAGAGCATTAAATGCTTTATCCCAAGGAACATTGTCAAGCTCGGCAGTTATTGCACCCGCTACTTCATCGCCGACTAGAATATTTATTTTTCCAATCTCAGCCATTAAACTCATCGCCTCTTTAAAATCTAGTGCTTGAAATTTGAACGAAACATTTTGTTTTAACTCTGAGAATTCATCAGAAATTAACAAATAATTTTTTTCTTTTACAGAAGATAATTGTTTTCTTTTTTGAAGTTTGATTACATCCCCCTCAATAGGGACAGGTCCCATCTCAGCACTTTTTTCTAATTCTACTTTCCCAAGTTTTTTTACATCTGTCTTTATTAATGGTGTGTCGTGTTTAAAAGGCTTTGATTTTTTTACAATTTTATCTGCACAACCGGTGAGAGTAAAAATTAAAAAAGGTAGAATTACTAAAAATACGTTTCTTTTAATTTGCATAGTTACCTTGTTCTCTCAATAATTTGATTTTTAAAATTTATCACTAACAGCGAGCCTCCATTTTTTTCAAAAACTGCTTCTCTATTATTCAATCCAACTAATTTTACACCTGGACTTAAATCTTCAAATAAACTTAAAGTGATTATTTCTCCACTTGCATTGATTAAAGACACAAAACCAGTATCATTTTCTGCAGCCATCACCCCAACTAATTTAAACTTATATAAACTCATTTCATTTCTAGCTTCTTCGGGATCACTTATAGAGGATAGAGTCCCTCCAGTAAGAGAGCTATCTCCGACGAACGGATCGTTTAGTGGAAGCGGTTCTTCTTGATTAATCTCAGAAGAGATATTTGCTTGGGTATTTGCTTGTTTTTCTTTTATCTTTTTATTTATCTCTTTTGCCTTGTCTATAATATCTTGCTCTTTAGTATGGCTATCTGCCCATGATAAATTTGATATTGATATTAATAATAATGATATTAAAGCAATTTTAAAAAAATTCATCTGGTAACCCCACTATAGTTAATGTTCCTCTTACTTTTATCGCTCCAGTTGAATTACCTTTTACCACTTGTATGGACTCTTTGTCAAAGTTTAACATCTTTTTTGAGAGTGACAGAGCTCTCTTAAACTTAATATAGCCAATAAAATTACCATCAATCTCAAAATCCACGGGTATTAGATAATAAGCTATATTTTTGACATCTTGCGTCTGGGTTTTTTTAACCTTCTTTTTCTTTTTTGATTTTTTTCCATCCACACTCGCTAATGCTTGTGCTTTTAAAACTTGCTTAATTTTTCTCTTTTCTATACTTGTGATAACCAAATCATTTTGGCCCGCAAACTCACTTAATGTTTGATACAAACCCTCTACCTCTGCTTTTGAGTGAAAAAGTGTTGAATATTGTTTATATTGAGGTTTAAGTTTTTTTATCTTTCTCTTCATTGAATTAATTTCATTTATAAATTTCTGAGTTTCTTCTTTCTTTAAATTCATATCATCCAATTTCACTTTTCTAGAATTGACCATCGGATTTAGTATTGCGTAATAAATTATTAAAAATAATAAAATTGCACCAACAACAATTCCAATTCTTGTTAAAGTTTTTTTATCAGCCAGTTTAGTAATCTGATCTTTAAGATCAGAAATATTTAAATTTTTTAAATCAATATTCATAGCCATCTTTAACCTCTTTTAATTTTTACAAAAACTCTAAAACCTTTCATTGTCGCTCCACCTACGGTAGTTTTTGGTAATCTCATAGATGACAATGAGGCTTGTTTAACTAATTTTTGTTTACTTAAATTTTCTATAAATTTTAATATATCCTGATCACTTGCTGCAACCCCTTGAATTGTAACTGTATTAGATCCATTAAATTCCACTTGGTCGAACCTTACTCTTTTTGGTACACTGGAAGCTACTTGAGCTAAAATTCTGTAAGTTAATTCTTTATTTGATTTTAAAGTTCTACTTAATTTGAGAGTTGTATTCATTAATTTTAGTTCTTTTGAAACAACTTTCTTTTGTTTTACTGATTTTGCATGTTCGGCCAATACATTATTGTAGTCTTTTAATTTAGCGTTGTATGAAAAAATATTCCAAAACGATAAACCAAATAAAACTAAATAAATTGCTGCTACCGCTGCTGTAATTCCTTTAAAAGCAAATCCTGAAATTGCTTTCATTTTCTTTTGCTTCATTACATTTGATCTATCTGGTAATAAGTTGATGTTTTTAACTGCAGTCACGAACTTGTAATAACCAAATACATCAAGTTTTCTAAAGGCAAGACCAATAGATGTAGATAAATATGACCGATTGTCTCTATTATCCAACGCTTGCTGAAATTGACTTGGAATTTTTAATCCCTCAGTAGGATCGAAGGTATTAAATCCAACATTCATCAAGTTTTTTCTAAAATTTCCTAAATATTCCTCGACATTCGCAATGTCAGATACAACTTTAACATTTCTAATTCTTTTCTCATATTTTGTCTCAAAATCCTGAATAGCTTGTTTAACTTGTGTAATGTATCTTCTTACCAAACCTTCTTTTTCTTCAGCATCTTGGGATTCTTGTAAAATTTTTCTATCTTGTCCTCTGATAAAAATGTCCGTAATTATTGGATTATTATCATATAAAATCATTAAATAATTTTCATCTAATCCAAATTCTAATACTGCAGTTAAATTTGCATCTTCAGCTCTATTTGTAAGTTGATTTGATTGATCTACAGCTGACTTCAAAGCAAAACATTTAACATCAATGATAACAGGGTTTAAGCCTGCGTTTTTAATTATAGAAGTATAGCTATTGATATCTGTTAATTTCGATGCAACAAACAAAATATCCATCGTGTTATCTTTTTGATTTCTATTAATAACTTGATGAAAAATTGAATAATCCTCTAAGTTATCAGTTAATTGAACTAAATTTTCCCATAAAGAATTAGTTTCAATTGCTTTTTCTAATTCTTCATCTTTCATTAATGGCGCCGTAACAACTCTTATAATTGCACTAGTGACTGGTATAGATATTGCAACATTTGGCGAAGATATTTTATATTTTTGTATTGCTAATCTTAATTCCTCGGTAAACTTATCTGCATTTTCAATTGGAGAACTATCATCTGTAATATCAACTGGGTGGATATACAACTTATCTAACACCCACTGATTTGCTTTATTACTTGAAACTTGGACTAATCTTATTTCTTTATTTGAAAGTTCAACCCCTAATATCTCCTCACCTTGAACAGTGGATTTACCTAATTTCGATTTAAAGAAACTTTCAAATTTCGATTTTAAATTTCCAACTTTTGAATTCCTAGAAGAAGATTTACTAAGATTATTTGCAAACGAAGGTTTTTTTAATTTGATATCTTTTAATTTTCCAAAAATATTTGTGAGTTTACTTTTTAATTTATCTTGTTTGCTTGGTTGAGTACTTTCATTTGATGTAGAAGGAGGTGTTTGTTCTTTAATTTGATTTTGCGTATTATTAACTGGAGTTTGAACCTTTTCTAATCCTCTAAGTGCATCTTGAAATTTTTGTTTGTCTTCTGTTGAGGAAACATTTTCTTCAGATGTATCTTGATTTTCATTAATTTGTGTTTCTTTATTTTGATTTTTTAATTTTTCACTCTCTTCTTGAACATCATCAAACCATTTTTCTAAAATTGGAACAGCTTCATCTAAATTTGTTGTGCCTGATGATGAAATTTTTTGTTTTCCGTCTATATAAAGTCTGCCAACCCAGTTTTTTGATTTTAATTCTCCTTTGTATTTATCTTGCCTTACATAAATATGTAATCTTCCGTCTTTTTTATGGATTACTTGATGACCTGTTCCTTCCTCTTCGTCTTTTTTTTCATCTGAATTGTCAAAAATTTGTGGTCGTTTATCGTCTTGATCATTATTTTGATTTATTTCATCATTATTCTGATTATTTTGATTTTTATTTTCGATGATTTCCTGACTTGAGTAATTATCTTGTTTTTCTACATCCTCAGGTAGATTATTTTCATCAACTGGAGATTGATTTTCGGATACTTGATCCGGTGACTCTTCCGGTATATTTTTTTTGTCTTCGTCTTGATCGCTCATTTATAACCTATAAATTTTTCTCTAACACAAACTAACGAATCTCTAACACAAAATTCATTTTTAGTCTAACACAAAATAATTAATTATATGTTCAAAATGAGTTTTTTTAAAAAAAGTAAGTAAAATATGGGTTTTTTAACATATAAGTTTAATATCCAATTTTAGATAGTATAAGTTATTTAAGAGATTCTCTAACACAATTTTTTTTTAGGAATTGTGTTAGAGCAAATATGAATTTGTGTTAGAGTTATTTTATTTTTTTAATTGTAAGAAAAGTGAGTAAAATCAACAAAAAACCAAATGTTGTCAAAAAGTTAATTTTTGTGTTAGAGTTAATTTTTTTTGTGTTAGAGAAACAAGTTTTTTTTTGATTAATTTTATTTTCTCTTTTTGTTAAAAAATTTAATGATAAAATTTTCAAAAATTTAGCTTTTCAATCTCAAATTGTAAGTTTTTTCATAGAAAAATTTAAAATTTAACACTTATAGAGTGAATTTTTTTTAGAGTTAATAAAAATAAAATTTTTTTTAGTAAATTAACAAAAAACCAATCTTCTTTCATTAATTAGGATCTCCTCTGATATCTGTTGTTAATTCTTGATAAATCAAAACTGAAATAGTGTTTAAGTTGCTTAAAACTCTTTCATAATCCCATGTTAGATTAACGTTATTACAATTTAATTCTTTAAAATAATATACTTTAGCTGTTGGAAGCGTTGGATGTACACTTTCAGCAATAATGTTTAACTGATTAGTTTTTTTTTCAATTATAAAATTATATCTACAAACATTTGAGGTTGCCCAATACAATAGAGTGGAAAGAACTATTGCAAACAAAATCATTATTTTACCAATGGAGTACAAAACAAAATTATTTACTGTCTACTACTACAATCGTCAAGTCATCTTTTTGAATTCGACCTGACTTAATTATATCCTCTACAATTTTATTTAATCTTTCATGATTGGGTGTCTGCTGATATTTCTTTATATAATTTTTAAATCCATCAGACTCCAACATGTTTCCGCTAATATCTTTTATTTCTGTAATACCATCTGTAAAAATATACATTGAGCTTTTTGAAAAGTTAATTTTAGTTTCTTTAAATTTAAATTTAGGCGCAATACCTAACGGAGGTCCTGCTTCGTCAAAATTTGAAAAGTTTCCATCATTTGAATAGATTAATGGAGGTTCATGTCCAGCGTTTGCTAATGTTAATTCTTTTTTATTACTATCATAAATTCCAATCAACATTGTTACAAACATTCCTCTTGAAGTTGTTTCACAAATTTCTGAATTTAAAATATTTAAAAGTTCTGCTGCAGAAAAATTTGTTTTACTTAAACATCTATATAAACTTGAAGCTTTAGACATAAGTAATGAAGATTTAATTCCTTTTCCTGAAACATCTGCGACACCAAAACCGTAAACTCCATCTGATAATTTTGCAAAATTATAAAAATCTCCAGATACAATTTTTGCTGGTATATTTATTCCCGCAATTGGAAAATCTTCTTTTTCATTTTGAGACAATAAAGTTTTTTGTATCTCACCTACAATTTCAATTTCTTTTTGCATTCGGTTCTTATCAACAAGATCCTTTGCCATTTTCGCATTGTTAATTGCTAAAGCTGCTGGGCCAGATAAAGTTTCCAAAAGTTTTCTATCATTTTCTTCAAAGAGTTTATTATTAGTTTTTTTATTTAAGCAATGAATTACACCAATGCATTCATCTGATACAATTAATGGTGAACATAAAACTGAGTAAGTTGTAAAGTTTGTTTTGTTATCTAAATCAAAATAAAATTCTGCAATTTCTCTAATATCTTTTCTAACATCGCCAACTCTTATACACTTTTTCATAACTGCAGCTTTTCCCATTACTCCTTGAGTAATTGGTATTTCAAAATCTTCAAGATAAGCTTGATGTTTTGAAGCAATACACTGAAAGGATTGATTTTTTTGATCTATCAAAAAAATATTCGCTGCTTGCGCATTAATTCTTTTTATAATTAATTCTAATGAGTTATTTAAAGTTTCTTTTAGATCAAGAGATGTAGCAAACTCTTGATTCATTTTAGTGACTAATTCTAAATCTTTGATACTAGTATCATCTATTTTAGTTGTTTCCTTTTTTTTTCCCCCAAAAAACATGTTATTTATAAATTGATATTCATTTGTATTTTGATAATTTTGACATTGATGGAAGTCATTATTCATACGCCTAATTTCTACTTGCACCTAGCAGATGCAATGGTATTTATACAATACTGCATTAATGGGCTCATAGAATTTTCCTCTCAAATTAAACTATAAATTGTGTTTTATATTATAGCATTTATCTTTGGAAGTATATGGGGGAGTTTTAGTAACGTATGTATTCATAGAATCCCTGACAATATAAGTGTTATCACTGGCCGTTCTCACTGCCCTCAATGTAAAAAAAAAATTAAGTGGTATGATAATATCCCTTTATTATCTTTTATTTTTCTTAAAGCGAAATGCAGAGATTGTTTCGCTAAGATAAATTTTAAATATTTCATAGTAGAATTATTTTCTGCTTTAAGTTTTGTATTCATATTTTATCTGTTTGGTTTCACCTTAACAACTCTGCTGTTTTTTGTTTTGATTATCGGCTTTATAATAATATTTTTTATAGATTTAAAACATTTTATCATCCCTAATGAAATTACATATCCATTAATGTTGGTGGGTTTTTTAAAATCATTTGACCCTAATCTAAATATTTATTTATTTCCAAATTTCATCAACTCAATAGTTGGTGGGTTGTTTGGATATATTTTAATTTGGTTGATAATTTTTATTTATAAAAAATTAAGAAACATAGAGGGAATGGGTTTAGGTGATGCAAAATTGCTTTCCGTGATTGGTTTTTGGTTTGGTTGGGTTTCAATCCCTTTTGTTATTTTTTTTTCATCTGCCGTAGCTTTAATCATTGTTATACCAGATTTAATCAAGAATAAAAAAAAACTTTCCTCTCAAATACCATTTGGCCCCTATCTCATTACAGGGTGTATTATTTTTCTTTTTTTTAATAACCAGATTAAATTATTCTTAAATTAAAAAACTTTTTATTTTTAAATTCAATAAATACTACCTTGAACATATTCATAATAGCTACGCATATTGACTTAAGTTTTTTCCAATTTAGTGGAGAAAAAAATTAATCAGGATACCCTTGTGAGTTAGTAATTATACTAATTACCATATTAAATATATTTATGTGTATAATATATTTTTATTATAAAATTTTTGACCAACCTTAATAGATATACAAGAACTTTTAACTAGAAGCCAACATCTCGCCAACCACCTGAGTTTGATAGAACTTCACCTGCGATGGCAGTTATCTTATACAAAGTATCTTTCATGTCAGCTGGTCCTGCAATGTTTGCAAAAAGTGTGTTATCAAAAACAACAAGTTCCGACAGAACACCTTCCCTAACAAACGTACATGCTTCAGCATTAGCTGTACTTCCTTTAACTAACTTATGAGAATTATTTGTCCCACATTCATCATCAGAAGCACATATAAATGCATTTCCAATACTACAACTCTCCTCTCCTGTTCCAGCTGGTGGCTCATAAATTGGAAAATACACCTGACCTTGAAAGAGCGTTGGTGGAGCTGAAGTTTTTCTCATTGTATTTGTAGTTAAAAGATCATTCGGATCTAATCCATCTTGTTGATCAAGTTTAATGTACCATGCATCCTCTGTGGATGGACATTCGGTTCCATCAGCATCTCCAGTAACATTTTTACACTGAGCTGTTTGAGAGCCATCAGGATTATCTATTGCAGGTGCTGCATTTGCTCCTAAATGAGCCATCTCGACAAAGGTAGGATCTGTTTGTCTTGGAATTACAACTCCATTTAAATGTTTAAAAAATGGATAATCTCTATCTCGAATACCATAAATAATGTTGTCCATTGTTCTGCTCCTAGATGCTAACTTATTAAAGTTTCCTGTTCCACCGAACAACCAAAAATCTCTAGTTGTTACTCCTACACCTGCGTCCATTGAAAAAAATGAGTATCGAGCATTTTGGGTATTCGCATTTAATCTAAAAAGAGTAGTTTGATCAAACATTTGAGCATTATGCTTTGTGGAGTCGGTTAGATTAATTTTTGTTATTTTTCCCTCATAATCATTGATATAAACCAACGCTCCTCTCCAAGGAACACCAAATGCTGTGTCTGGAGTTATAACAATTGGATCGGTCGGCACAGAATTATTGATATTGCTACCATTGGGAGTTTCTATTGAGGAACCACCAATACTTATCTCACCTGGATCGGTATCTATTATGGTAATTGGTCCTTGATTTTGTAATGCGCCATAAATTTTTGCAGGGTTTTCCATATCATCAAGCTCAACTAAATATAACGCAGATCCAGCGCAACGATTAGTAGCCGCTAAACCTGCACCCATGATTGCAACATATTTATCATATGATCTATCAAGCTCTTCTCCAGGAACATCGGAAGGTAATCGAACTATTCTTGGTGTAGACCAAGTTTCTCCCATTTTACTATAATCATATTCAGGTTCTATTCCTGTAGCCGCATTACAAGAAGTTTGAATAAAAAATTTATCAGTTTGTCTCGTTTCATTTTCACTACCACCTGGATTATATATTATATCATCATTAAATGTTATTTCGAATAATCCATTGATCATTCTTGCACTTGCAAATCCTAAATTTTCATAATCACCATCTTCATTTAATTTTGAAACATCTATTAAGCTGGCATCTATTTCTTCCCCATCAGGCACATCTAAAACAATACTATCGAAAGTGAAAGTTCTTCCAATATAACAAGTATTAGTTCCATCAACTGCATATTCACCACTGATTGCATCATCATTTGTTTGACAAACTGCTCTTGCATCTTGATTGGTTGTTGTTTCAGATGGAGGTTCATTAAAAAAACCATCCTCAGTTAAAACCTCTTCTAAATTAATACCAGCGCGTAAAGCTTCTCTAGATTCTTCTACATTAACAGAGTTTGATGTATAAGCTCTTTCAGTTATATTTCCCTCTTCATCGGCAATGTACACGATCTTACTTACATAATCATTATAAACTGAAAACATATGTAAAGGTCCACTCGACGGTTCAACTATAGGATTAGTGACATCCAAAACAGAGAAACCAGACCCACCTCTTCCGTATGGAATAAACAAGATTGTATGCCAAGTTGGATCATCTTCTAATTCACCTTGAGAATTTAAACCTCTCATCAAAACATCATGAACCACAGGAGATCCATCGACACCGAACATGGCGTTACTACCTCCTTCGCCATTTGCACCTTGCCCATCCATCAGTGGATTAATAGCTATTGGTAATTTAGCAGCTATAAATGGTGGAACAAATGCCCATTCTTCTCTACCCGTTACAGCATCAATCGCATGCAATACACCGCTATTAGAACCGGCATATATAATATTTTTTCTTGAAGCATTTTGGAGTTTAAAATTTGTGTAATTATTTACAGCTCTAAAATACCCTTCCTGATTATTATCGCTAAATTGTGTGCTTGCATCTGGAGCACCAATCTCAATTAACTGTGAATGATAAATGTCACCTTGAACCCAGGGTCTAATTTCAGTGATATTACAATCCCCATCATAATCGAAATAATCAGCGCCTTTTATAAAATTAATGATGCCCTCTATTTCATCACTGGTTCCATCTTGACCTACATCTGTAGGGACTCTTATTGGCCTATTAGTTGTTGAGCATTCTGAAGTTGAATTATGATAATCAAGCAATCCAAAATTTAATCTACCCATTAATGCATTAATTGCATCTTTGTTTGCATCTTCTGTGTTCCAATTATTCCAATTATCTAAATAAGGTACATTTGGTAACGCTGTCCAAACATTTCTACCATCGCCTGCTGATCCTCCACCCTCTATAATTTGTGCTCTTAATCTATCAGCAGAACTCCAATTTCCGGTATGGTCTAAACCTTGAATGACTTCTTTTTCTGGGGTCAATTCTGATCTATGTATACTTCCCTGCCATTCACCAAATTGTACGTACTCAAATTGAGCTTGATATAACGAACCTCCCTCTTGAATGGTCGCTGTAATTGATGGTGCTGTAAAGGCAAGTTTTTCTGCAATAATTTGTCTTATAATTGCTTGCAATTGTGTTCGTAACTCTTGTGGAGTATCAGCTATAATTGTAGGTCTACAATCAGGATCACCTTCGTTTTCACAAGAGCCTATTCTGGCCAAGGAATCAAATAACCGCATTCCATTTGCTTTTATTCCCCCTCCATAAGCAACCATTAATGTTTTAACTCCACTTTGTCTTAACAATTCTAATCTCTCATCAGTTCTACCTGATTGACCATTAGTTCCAGTTTTAGACATCTCTCCATCACCAATAACAATTACATAATTCAATTGACAAAAAGCTTCAGGATCCCATTCCTCAAAATCATTAAAGAAATAATCATGAGCCATTTGAGAAAAAGCCTCTGAGTCTGTTCCCCATTCTACTCCTAGTCTTTCAAGAATTTCGAGAGCATCAGCTGCACCTCCTGGGCCTATACCTACATTTAAACACGAATTTCTTGTACATATATTACTTCTAGGCGGATCTACGCTTGTATTGAGACCTCCATAATAATTACAACTATTACCATTTTTATGACACCAGGCTCCACCAAAAGGTTCTACCCTTCTTCCTAAATTTTCTTGACCAGCATTCCAGTGTCCAAAACCAAAATTAGCTCCAGAAGTTAATGTGCTATCACTTAAAACAGCATTTAAGGCATCTTTTGCTCCAGTCCATCTTGTTATTTTAGGGCCACCAACTTGGTTTTGCCACATCGAATTCCTGCCTGCATCTGTAAATAAATTCTGAGATAACTCATCTACATAAGAACGACTTGAATATAGAATTCGGTTCCCAATAACCCTCACACCATTTAGACCACCCATTCTTATACTTTCAGCCGCAATACTACCTGCTGCACCGGTGTTTCTTACATTACTAAAGGTTCCAATTGTATCGAGTATTGTACAACTTGTATTAGTTGTCCATTCAATTTTATGTAGACGAGCATTATTCCAATCGCCTCCATAAAAAATATCTGCATCTGTACTAGAGAGACCAAAAGGAAGAATTCGAGTTGGGTTGCATCGCCTAAAAGGATCATTCGTATTTGTAGGAAGACCGTTAACTTGATCAGGTAGTTGGTAGCCATATAAAGTACCCGCGTTACTTACATATACTACTTCGGCCTCATTACTTACTCTTATACGTGCGGCATTCCACATTCGCCCGAATACATCACCTCGTCCTCTACCTCTGCCTATCATTTCAGCACAAGATGCAGCTGCCATGCTACAAGTTGCTAAAAAAGATCCTCTTCTTGTCCTTGAAGTATAACCATAAAAATAAATAACTGGTTCACCATCCCTTAAGGCAACGTCAAAACCCATAATTCTATCTCGATCGCCCGATATTACTAAACGACATCGATAATTTGCATCGAGACCGATAATATATGGTGCATTAGAATTGTTGTACATTCCAACAAACAATAAAGAATCATCATTAATAGTGGTGCCAGGTATAGTTACGCTTTCAACATATTCAACTTCATGGAATTGACCAAATATTGGGACAGTTATATTTGTTTGTAAACCATCTTCAACTGATAAACCAAAATCACAAGATCTATCAGTTTGATTGGTTACACGCCAAGGCCAAGCAGAATAAGTGTCACCATTATCTCTTACTCCCGCTATGTTTACTCTCTCACCTGCGGCGTTAAATTTAAAAAGACCTCCTCCTCTTCTAGCAACAGATGACAGAACCTTATTACCATCACCATCAATTGTCATAGATGAAATATTTGGAATGCCCGCTCCAATTGTACGATTCATACTGATCGAACTATCTAGCAGAACTAAAATATTTGCTGGAACGTCTCCAGTTCCTGATCCTGGAGGTAATGGTTTTGAGTAAGTAATTTGATTAAAACCACAAAAAATAAAAAAGAATAAAATTAATTTAAAACTTCTTATCATTGGAATGCCTCAACAATTTCACCATCAATTAAAAAATTTGCATATTCGAAAGAAGAAATTTCTAGTGTTTCATGTATTCCGTCAAAGCCCATCACTTTACCATATATAATAGAATTTATATCTGAACTCAAATCCACAGCACCTACCCAATTTCCTGATTTCGCTTTATCGTTATTTAATCCAAAATTTATTTGAGCAAATTTATAAATTTCATTGGTATTTTTATCACTTTGTAATCCTTCAATTTGCATTCCTATTAATTTTTTTTCTTTAACATAAACATTTATGAAAGTATTTTTTAAAAGATTATCTTTGCAAAATAACGAAGTGTCATATGTATACATTACAGTTGAGTCGCCATAATCATCGTTATTTGTAACACTCAAATCATCATATTTATCCTCGATTGCTGAAACCTGTGTACCCATAGTCAAATTTGTAAAATCACATGCCTTTGAAATTGAATTGAGACTAAAGAACATAAAAAAAATTAAATTTAATTTATAAAATAATTTCATAATAAAATATTACATAACCATCAAAATTAATAAATAATCAATTTTGTCAAATCTAATCATTTTGGGTTTATGTTGATAATATTACTAAGGTTTCCAAAGGAATCAAGATCTCAGGATTTTCAAATGCAGCATCACTAGAGCCTTTAGGCATCAAAATTCCACAGCCATAAACTTTATATACTGTACCTTGTTTTTGAACATTGGTTGTAGTTTTTTTTATGCTGGAACCACCTCCAGAAAATTGTTGTCTTCCAACATTGATCGCAAAATATTCCCACCTATACCTTCGCATATGTGTTAATTCATCAAGAGCACCTTCATTCATCAAAATGGGTGCTATTACATCACCAAAATTTAAATTGGATTTATGTACAGATACCATTACTTCACCAGCATCATTTCTCACAAGATTTCTAAAACTATTTGTGCAAGGAGTGTCTGGTAAAGTAACAACGTTGATTGGTGTTCCTCTACCTACTGGCCAGGGATGAATTGCATCAGTATGTCTGGCAAATCCACCATTAAGATTGGCCTCAGAAGTAAGAGACTCTAAATAATCTGTGTGAGCTTCGTTTTCTGCATCAGTTGCTGTCGCTGGATTTGGTGGTTGTAGTCTAGTAGTTTCACCTGGATTTATCCAGGGACCAATCATTTCGTTAATTACATATTTTTCAGCTTCGACTAAAGCATGTTCTGCGATATAAAAAGTTTGTTGGTACTCATCGCTAGTATTATTGCTTTGATGATCACCAGATGAAATAACAATTAAACTTCCACCCATTAAAGACATCACTAATAAAAGAACTAATGATAATATTAGTGTAAAACCTTTTTGATTATTTCTTTTCATTAGAAGAGCCCCTCATCAACTATATTTCTTGTAAAAACAGTTACTACTACCGTATCTCTCAAATACCTATCTGTATAATCTTCTTTAGTTCTAGAAAATCCAAGCACTTTTCTTGATTGACCATCTTTGGTATCGAACCTAAAAAAATTTTTTTCAGATCTGAATGTTAATTTAATATCTATAGATCTAATTTTATATAAATTATCTCTTCCAGCGGCAGTAGTTGGATCTGGAAGAGGTAATAACCTTCTACCATTTCTGTCTAATGCAATAAATTCTATATCTTCCACATAATCTCTTATTAGTTGTTCATGGTAACATTCTGAACAACCTTGTTGTTGACCAATCCATTCGCCAGTTTCAGGCCAAGATGCTGTTGCCGCAGCTCGAGGCTGACTCCAACTTATTTTTGATTTATATATTGCGTATCTTTGGTTAATAGGTAATCCTTGTGCATCGGTGCCATCGTCTGTAGGTCTTGCATAATAAGTTGTTTTATATCTTTTGTAAGGTTGAAGTACGTCGTTTTGATTAAAATCATCGAACACTATATGAATTTTATCACAGCATATATCTAGAGGATTATTTTTAGTATTTTTGGTTTGATGTGGTGCGCCTGTATCAACAAAACTTACATGATCTAAACCTTCCTCTATTATTATTGGAGCGTGGCTATCTTCAATATTATTAGCATCTACTATTTGTAAATAACTTTCTTTAGGAAAATTTAATGAATTAGTGCCTAAATAATATTTAAAGCCTGACATTCTAATATCTCGAATTAATAATTCAACTAAGTCTCTAGAATTTCTACTAATTTGAGCTTTATCTACAACTTGACCATAAGTAGAATTAACTATTGAATAAGTTGTATACATTGCTGCCATCATCACAGAAGAAACAACTAGACCAATTAAAATTTCAACAAGAGTAAGACCTAGTATATCTTTAATAGATTTTCTTTTCATTTAACCAGCAGGTGTTCCTATCATGCCACCTTCACCTTGCTCTCCTCCAACTGGTGGTTGTTCATTCTCTCGTTTTATTTTGTAATCAGACTGAAAATATAAATATTTTCTTTTTTTTCCATCATTTAAACGCATCTCAACCCTTCCAATATAGAGTGGTTCATCAAATACATTTTCCGACTGAAACTCACCACAACTAGCCCATCTGCAGATCGTAAACATTTGCAATCTTTTAATCTCATTGTCGCTTAAGCATTTTAAAAATCTATTTTCAGCAAATATCAAGTTCCATTTCGCTTCTTTATTTCTCGGTGCATCGACCTCCTGAGTTTCATAAATATTTTCTTGAAATTGATTTGCGCCTCCACGACAATTTAAACCCGCACTCCAAGCATTTTGAACTAAGTGATCAGAAAATTTTCTTATGCCAGTAGCGTCACCGCCTCCACTCAGTGATATAGTTCCATCTCCTCTAATTTGAAGATCCTCGCTATCAGAATTAATACCGTAAAGTGAATTTTTGCTACCTATAACATCCTCAGCAATCATTTCAGTTAAGTAATTTGCTTTCGTACGTTCTCCTGATCTATCAATCGACTGAACTGAAAAATTTGTCATCTGTAATATCGCAATGAAGCCAATTCCAACAATAGCAGTAGAAACTAATGCTTCTAAAATTGATAACCCTGAAATTTTAAATTTACTTTTTTTCATATTATTGGTTTACCCATGTCCCATTATACCATTTATCAATACTAATATTACCAAATCTTGACCATTCTATAGCAAATAAGTTGCTATGTTCAGTTAAAGGATTGCCGGTATTTGGATCTATATCGCACTGAGTTCTTTGACTAGTTCTTTCACAAATAAATAAGAAATTATCAACAACTGCATCAGCGCCTGTTCCAGATACTAATTCTCCATTGCCATTAAACCATCGCTCATTTTTGCCAAAACAAACTGCTCCAACATTTCCTGTCCAACTAGTTGACACCTTCTTTAAAATAAGTTGTCTAACTTCGATTGCATCATTATCAATTATTCTATTTCTGTCAGGATCTGGATTATCTGTCCAATATTCTGTATCATCAATATTACATCGATTTTCCTCATCTACCCACCAAGTACTCTCATTATCATTTAAGAGAGGTGCAAAGTCTTTTGCACCCATTCCTTTAGATGTAATTATCAATCCATCTTCATTATCTCCCAAAGCACCTTCCTCGACGTCAACTTGAACAAAAACATACTGACCTCTTTGAACTTGTGCATTAATTCCCTCTATTAAAGATTTTATACGAAATACAGAATCTCTTACCTCACGATCTAATCGCCACTTCGTAAAACTTGGATAACCTAGACCAGAAACAATTCCGATCAATACAACAACAACCAATAATTCAATGATATTAAATCCTTTAATTTTCTCGTCCTGCACTCGCATCTATTTTTCCTGCTTTTACTAAATCTTCTAAAGATTTGGTCATTGTGATCATACCATCTTTGACAGCAGTTTGCATGATGCTTGGGATCTGATGAATTTTTGCTTCTCTTATTAAGTTTTGAATTGGAGGTGTGCACTTCATCACTTCAAAAGCACCACAACGGCCTTGGCCATCTTTAGTTTTTAGAAGTCTTTGAGTTACTACCATTTTTAAAGAAGTAGAAATCTGTGCTCGTATTTGAGCTTGTTGTTCTGGAGGAAATACATCTATAATTCTGTTAATGGTACTTGGTGCACCGCTAGTGTGCAGTGTGCCAAAAACTAAGTGTCCAGTTTCAGCAGCAGTTAATGCTAGTGAAACTGTCTCTAAATCTCTCATCTCACCCACTAAAATTACATCTGGATCTTCTCTTAAAGCTGCCTTAAGAGCTGTTGCAAACGTTTGAGTTTGCTTGCCCACTTCTCTGTGAGAAACGATACTCTTTAAATCTTTGTGAATAAATTCAACAGGATCTTCAACAGTTATAATATTTGACGTTCTTGTCTTATTTATTTCATTTACAATAGCTGCAAGTGTTGTTGATTTACCCGAACCTGTAGGACCTGTTACCAATACAAGTCCTTTGTGCATATCTATAATATCATAAAGCACTGGAGGTAAATCAAATTGGTCCATTGATGGTATTACACTTTCTACTCTTCTTAACACCGCAGCAGGGCCTTGAATTGTTTTGTAAAAATTTGCCCTAAATCTAAGTCCACTTAATGTAACTGATGAGTCAAGCTCATGAGTATCCTGAAATTTTTTTAGTTCAATTTCATTACAATTTGTCGACAATAAATCCTGAAGGTCTTGGGCCTTGACCATTACATCAGGTATTTTATGAATTTCACCTGTTTGTCTATAAGCAAGAGGCCAGCCGGTTCTAATATGGAAATCTGATATTTTTTTATTATTTTTTGCTAATTCTTCTAATTTTTCAAACATACTAAATTTTATATATAATTTTTATAAAAAACAATATTTAGTTATCCATAAGCGACCAAAATAGGTAATTATCTAATAGATAAAGTAATATAAAATCCACAGAATAAGCGTGTACTCAAAAAAAATTTTTGCTAAGCGTAATTTTTTTTCTGTAAATTTAGATTTTAAAAGTTTGCTCAAAAACATAAATCCTAAATGTACCAATGCAACTGAAATAACAATTCCAATTAAAGTGTACTTAAATGAAAAATTCTTATACCCAAAATAAATTGCTATTATAAAAGTCAGCCAAGATACTTTGGAAATGAATACTTTAAAGATTAAACCTGCCTTTTTACTAAAAATAGATTGCGTTTTTATTAAGGAATAAGACCAAGTCAGTCCAATTAAAAAACTAATATATTTTAAAATCACTTTTTATTTTTTTCGCGAAATACTAAACAAATTCCGTTATTACAATATCTTTTGCCAGTGGGTTGGGGTCCATCCTCAAAAATATGTCCATGGTGAGCTTTACAATTTTTACAATGATATTCTGTTCTTGCATATCCAATTAAATAATCAGTTTCTGTCTCGAAAACATCTGGCACAGATTGAAAAAATGATGGCCAGCCAGATCCACTTTCATATTTTGCATTTGACTCAAATAACTTGATACCACAGTTTGCACAGTGGTAACTTCCTTCCCGCTTTTCACTATTTAATTCACTGCTACCTGCCCGTTCTGTTCCAGCCTCAAACATTACTAACTTTTGTTCTGCATTTAGGTTTGGATTTTTTTTTGTCATTATATTAACCTAGCACAGGATTGATGTAAAAAAGAATGCAATTCAACAAGTTTATTAAAATCTTTATTGTAGCCTCCCCCGAGTACTCCACACAATGGTACTTTTTTTAAAAAGAAATTTTCTGTTACAATTTCATCTCTTTTTTTTATTCCTTCATCCGAAATTTTTAATTTTCCCAAACGATCATTATGGTGAATATCAACACCAGCTATATAAAAGACAAAATCAAAATTTTTTCCATTTAATTCATTAAGATGGAAGTTAAGCAGCTCTAAGTAGCGCTTGTCCTCCGTATTATCTTCGAGTTCCACATCAAGATCACTTATTGACTTTTTTGCTGGGTAATTAGATTTAGAGTGCATACTAAACGTAAATACATTTTTATTTTTAGTAAAAATATCAGCACTCCCGTTTCCTTGATGAACATCTAAATCAACAATCAAAATTTTACTAGCTAATCCTCGATCAAGTAAATATTGGGCACCAACTGCAACATCATTAAATACACAATATCCTGCACCACCATCAAAGTTTGCATGATGACTGCCACCAGCCGTATTACAAGCAATACCATTTGTTATGGCAAGTTTTGAGGCTAGCACTGTACCGCCTGTTGCAACCAATGATCTTTGAACGACACTATCAACCAATGGAAAACCAATTTTTTTTATAGTGTCTTGATCTAATGTTTTATTTTTTACGTCTTTAATATATTTTTCTGAGTGTACTCTTTTTAAGGTCTCTTCAGAGCAAGCGTATGGTTTATGAAATTCTTTAACTATCTTTTTTTTTATAAGATAATTCGCAAGTTCGCCAAATTTATCAATTGGAAATTTATGGTCATCACCTATTTGAGCAAAATAATCTTGATGATTGACTACAGATAAATCCATATTACTCAATAACTCTAATTGGTTTGCCCTCAACACATGATTCTAATGCTGCAATCATTTGGTTGTAGATCATATGATAATTTTCTGCAGTTACATAACCAATGTGCGGCGTAAGTAATGCGTTAGGTAAAAATCTTAATTTATTGTTCTCTGGTAAAGGTTCTTTTTCATATACATCAAGACCTGCACCAGCAATTACATTTGTTGATAAGGCTATGATTAAATCATCTTCTTTTATTATTGGTCCCCTTGAGGTGTTTATTATAAAGGCTGTGTTTTTCATTTTATCAAGTTCTTTTAAAGTGATGCAATCTTTATATCTATCACCACCTTGAACATGGATAGACAAAAAATCTGAATTACTAATTAAATCCTCTTTAGTGCATGGCAAAACATCTAATTCTTTGCATTTGTTTAAGTCTAAATTTTCACTCCATGCCATAACTTGCATACCAAAAGCCGTACCAATCTTGGCAACTTGTGAACCCACACGTCCAAGGCCGATTAAACCCAATATTTTTCCTTTTAGTTCAACTCCTAATGTAGTCTGCCAATAACCTTGATACATATTATCAATTTCTTCTTTAAAATTTCTTGCAAGTCCTAATATTAAAGCCCACGTTAATTCGGGAGTTGGATGAGAGTTCATCTCAGTTCCACAAATAATTATTTTCCTTTTTTTTGCTGCCTCAATATCAATTGATTTATTTCTTAAACCACTTGTAATTATAAATTTTAAGTTAATAAGATTATCAATTAAATTTTTAGTCATAGGTGTTCTTTCTCGCATAAGCATTAATGCTTCAAATTCTTGTAATTGGTCAAGGGCATCAGCCTCATCACTAAAGGGTTCACTAAAAATTTTGAAATCGTATTTGGCTGATAATTTTTTTAAATCAACAAACTTTTGTGAAACATTTTGATAATCATCTAAAATTGCAACTTTAAGCATTAATAACCTTTCTATTAGACAAAACTATTCCTAAAATAATAAAAACAGCTCCTAAAATATGATAAAGCATAAATTTTTCACTAAAAATAATCATAGCCATTATTGCACTTAATATCGGCATCAAATGTAAAAAAACTCCTGATCGATTAGCACCAATTAAAGAAATCCCTTTAATCCATAATATAAATGATGCAAGCCCTGGAAATAAAACAACATAACTTAAAATCATAATAAATGGTTTTTCAACATCAATTCTAAATCCGAGTTGATATTCAATGAAGTAAACAGGAATTAAAAACAATAAACCAAATGATATAATAACCTCTAAAAGACATAATTGACTTAGTTTATAAGTTTGTTTTTTTAATAATGCCGAGTACAAAGCCCAAGAAAACATTGCAATAACCATTGTAATATCACCTTTATTAAAATCTAAATTTTTTAAAATTTCTATATCAGCCTTGGTTATAATCAAAATAACTCCCATAAAAGAAAATAAAACTCCTAAAATTTGAAAAATATTTGTTTTTTCAATCTTTAATATAGATGAAATGAACATAATCATTACAGGGATTGTAGAGATCATTAAAACTCCGCTAATGACTTGCGTAAAATTTAAAGAATAATAAACAATCGAGTTAAAAATTGTAATACTTGTAACACCTAAAATCAGAAATAATTTATAGTTTTGTTTAATATAATCTAAATTTTTCAAAATTTCTGGAATCGTAAATGGAGCTAAAATAAGCCATGCAAAAAACCATCGATAAAAATTAAGAGAAAATGGTGGGACTTCGTAATAACTTGCAAATTTTCCAACAATAAAATTTCCTGCCCAAAAAGTAACTGTTAGTAATAAATAAATATAAGCAACAAGATTTGAGGATTTGCCCACTTAATTAAATCTGTGCGAACTATAAGGCTTTAAATTTAAATTAGTATTTTCTTCTGCAACCATACCAGAGACAATCTTTCCAGAAATTGGTCCTAATGTCCATCCTAAATGATGATGCCCAAAACAATAAAATACATTCTTGTAATTTTTTGAGGGTCCCATAATAGGTAAAAAATCGGGAAGAGTGGGCCTAAAACCTAACCACTCATCTTCATGATCTGGTAGGTCTCCTAACATATACTTTGCATTATCAATTAAATTTTTAATTCTTGATTTTGAAAGTGGATTATCTAAACCTCCAAACTCAACTGTACCAACCACTCTTAATCCTTGTTCCATTGGAGTAATACCAAATCCTCTATTAGAAAAAATAACTGGTCTACTTAAAAGATGATCACAATCTTTAAAGTGAATGTGATATCCTCTTTCGGTATCTAATGGAATTCGCTCACCCAAATTATCTGTCAATTTTTTAGAAAATGCTCCACAAGCAATTACAATTTTATCAAAAGTATGTCTTTCATTATCAGATACAAAAACAGGCTTATCAGTATCAAACGTTATATCATTAATATTCTTTTTCTCAAACTTGCCACCTTTTTTTAAAAATAGTTCAAATAACTTTAGTAAAATTTTTTTTGGGTTCCGCGCATGTCTTGCATAGGGATAATAAACTCCAGCATGGTAAAAAGGTTTTAAATTAGGTTCTAGGTCATGAATTTCAGATTTATTTACTAATTGTTGTTTTACTCCAAGTTCATCTCTAACCTTGATTTCTAAATCTCTACTTTTTAAATCTTTATTATTCCAGACATAAAGAATTCCTTTATTTTCAACTAATCCATCAAGATTAATTTCATCAAACAGCTCGTCGTAAGCAGGTAACGCTAAATCTAAGATTTGATGCATATTTCTCGCAGTATGCATCATCTTTTTTTTGGTAGTATTTAAAATAAATTTTAAAAACCAAGGTATCATTTTTGGAACATAGTTCCATTTTAAAGCTAAGGGTCCAGTTGAACTTAATAACATAGCTGGCACGTCAGCAAGTACGTCTGTTCTATTTAATGATAAGGAAGCATAAGGTGAAAAGTGACCTGCGTTTCCATATGAAGCTGCGGGACTTCCTGGATTATCTCTATCAAATATAGTTACGTCAAAACCTTTCTTCTGAAGAAAAAGCGCATTCGATATTCCTTGTATTCCAGAGCCAACAATACCAACATGTAAATTTTTACCCATAAAAAAATATACAATTTATCTAGGAAATAAGTTAAGCGACAAATTATACTTAGGCGATTAATTGTTGATTATGAACTCTGGCACTCATTACTATTCCAAATCCAATCATTGTTGCTAACATAGAAGATCCACCATAAGACATGATTGGCAGTGGGGAACCCACTATAGGTAGTAAACCCAAAACCATACTCATATTTATAGTTATATAAACAAAAATAGCTGCACCAAAGCTATAACAGAAAATCTTTGCGAAATAACTTCTCGAACCAGCTCCGATCGCAATAATTCGATAAATAATTACTGCATAAATCACCAAGAGTAATGCGGAACCAATAAAACCAAATTCCTCTGAAAAAAGGGTAAATATAAAGTCAGTATGTTTCTCAGGTAAAAATTCAAGATAACTTTGAGTACCCTTTAAAAAACCTTTACCAAAGATACCGCCAGACCCTACGGCTATTTTTGATTGAATAATTTGATATCCAGCACCCAAAGGATCTTTGTCAGGATTCAAAAAGGTTAAAACTCTAAGTTTTTGATATGGTTGTAAAAAGGCTATTATAAAAGGTAAAGAAATTATAAAACCTAAAAAAGTATAAATAAAGTATTTATAATTTGTTCCTGCAAACCACAATACTACAATCCCACTTATAGCAATTAAAACTGCAGTCCCAAGATCAGGTTGAACAATTACCAAGCCCATTGGTAAAAGAATTATAATTAAAGAAGTTAGAATTGTGTAAAGAGAATTAACATTTTCCAACTTCTTTCTATGAAAAAATTTAGCCAGACAAACAATGATAAATATTTTCATCAATTCAGAGGGTTGTAAATTTATAAAATATAAATTTATCCATCTCTGAGAACCTGATGAAGTAATTCCAAACAAATAAGTCCAGATCAACAAGCCAATTACAACGACATAAGCTAAATAACCAATTGAGAACCAATATTTTATATTAATAAATGAAAGTATCAGCATCATTAGAGTAAACACTACTAATTTTGTAAAATGACTTTTAGTATGAAATTTAACTTCACCACCATCTGTAGAGTACATAGTTGCTAAACTAATAAAGCCAAGTAATAAAATACAAAGCAACAATATATAATCAAAATTTCTGAATTTTTGAAAAAAACCGAGTCTGTTTGTTGATAATCTTGTATGCTGATACATCTATATCTCCAAATATCTCTTATTTCGCAATGTCTCTCTAATCTTGTGACGATCAATAATTAATTTAAATAATTTTGTTGCCATAGGAGCAGCCGTTGTACTTCCATTTCCTCCATGCTCTACAATTATACTAAGTGCATATCTGGGGTTTTTGTATGGCCCAAAAGCTATGTATAAAGCATGGTCTCGTTGCTCATAAGGTATTTCAAAAGTCTTAAGATCAAGTTCTCTTTCTTCTTCAGTAATTTTTTTGACCTGCGCCGTTCCGGTCTTACCAGCAAATTGATATTTTGGATTATCTATTCTTGAACGATAAGATGTACCCATAACTTCATTTGTTGAACCAAAAATAGCATCTTGTACAATCTTTATATGTTTTGAATTTTTACATAGCGGAGTAAATTTATCAATTGGCTGATCTTTGATCTTATCATCAACTACAATATGAGGATAAATTTTATAACCTCCATTAGCAATTTGAGCTGTCATTAAACATAACTGAATTGGAGTAGTTTGAATATAACCTTGACCAATTCCTGTAATTATTGTCTCACCTAATAACCATCCTTTACCTAATGCATCTTTTTTCCATTGCGTATTTGGAATTAAACCTTTTTTTTCAATATCAAATAAATCACCAAAAACTTTTTCTCCTAGACCAAATTTTTTTGCAGTCTCACTTAATTTATCAACACCAAGTTTACGGGCAATTTCATAAAAGTAAGTATCACATGATTGTTTCATGGCATTTCTTAAACTTACATAGCCATGACCTTTCTTCTTCCAGCAATGATAAGTTTGATCATACATTTCTGTTTTACCAGTACATCTAACTGTAAAATTGGTATTTATAATTCCATTTTCTAATGCAGATAAAGCTACAATAGGCTTGATGGTAGATCCTGGTGAATAATTTCCTTGTAGCGTTTTATTCACTAATGGTTTCATAGGGTCATTTCGAATTAATTGCCAATCATCTTGGCTTATACCAAAAACAAATAAGTTTGGATCAAACGATGGTGATGAGTGCATAGCAATTACTGCCCCTGAGTAAATATCCATTACACAGATTGAACCTGCTTTATCTTTTAATAATTTATTGGCCAACTTTTGAATCTCTGTGTCAATAGTTAGCTTTAAAGTTTTACCTTTTTCACCTTTTTGATATTCTAATTGACTAATTCTTCTACCATAGGCATTAACTTCATATCTTTCGATATCATTTGTTCCAATAAGTTTTTCCTCAAATGTTTTTTCTAAACCTATTTTTCCAACTTTAAGACCTGGAACAAAATTCTTTTTAATAACTTGAGCAGACTCAATATCGTCCTGATTTGCTTGACTTACATAACCTATTAGATGAGTAAAGTTTTCTTTAAAAGGATAGTTTCTGGAAATTGATATTACTGGTTTTACTCCATTTAAATCGTATAAATGATTATTAATTTTTGAAAATTTTTGCCAACTCAAATTATCTGAAACAATTAAAGTTTCCCAGGGTTTGATTTGATTTTTTTTCTTTAATACTTTATTAAATTCTTTATCTGTTAATTCAAGTAAATCTTTTAAACGATAAATTACATATCTGAAATCTTCAACCTGTTCAGGTATCACATGAAGTTGATAGGCTTCAAAATTTCCCGCTATAACATTACCAAAATAATCATGAAATTCCCCTCTGACAGGAGCCAATTTCCATTCTCGAATTCTATTTTTGTCTGATAAAGTTAAGTACTTTTTGTTTTCTTTAACTTGTAAAAAAAACAATCTACTTACAATTCCTATCATTATAAAAAACTTTAAAGAACCAACTATGAACATTCTTCTATTAATAGAATTTAGTTTTTTTACATTATCACTTGAAGAATTAATCATTAACTCCTTTCATATAATATTTAAAAATTGTTAAAAAAATTATATAAAGTAAAAACGTAAAAGTAGTGTTGACTAGATAGCTAGTTAAAATTATTTCATATGAAAAAAACAAAGTTAAAATTGTGTAATTTAAAGAATTTATTAAAGTGATTACAAACAAAAAATAGAACCAATCTTTTATAGGATTGGGTCTAATTGTTATATTCCTTATATATGCTGTAGCAATACATATCAAAGTATAAGACAGGCTGCTTATTCCTAAAGGTAAACCAATCACAGTATCATTTAATAATCCTGCAAAAAAAACAAAAAGATAATCAAAATGTTTAAAATCTTTTAAAGTAAAGAAAAAAATTAAAATAAATGGAAAATTAAAAGAAAAGTATTCAAGATTTAAATAATTAAAATCAAATTCATTTAACACAGAAACAAATAATAAGATAATTGGCAGCCAAGTATACAATTTTGAAAATGATTTTTTTGTCTTTAAACTAGCCATCTATTCTCCCTTTATTTAAGACACAACTCTTATATCCTTCGGTTCCAAGATTAAACCCATCGGTATTTAAAAATGATTTTCTACATTTGTGACCATACTCTAAATTAAGTTTTAAAAACTCTAATTCTTGAGTATCAATGTTAAATTGATTAATTTTTTGCTTTTGAGAAAAAATCTTATTATTTAAAATTGAAATTTTGTTATTTAGTTGATTTATTTCAGTTATTAGATTTTCATTTTCTTCCATAAATTTTATGTTTGTCTCTTCGATTATTTTGAGCTCATCCTCTAAAATCTTTAATTTTGCCTCGGAAAATTCGTCAATTTTTTCTTCTGTCATAAAAATATTCTGATCTATTGAGGGAATTTCAATTTGAGTTATTATTTCAGCATAAACATACTTTAGTTGAGTAAAATCACTATAAAATTCTACATTATATCTATTTGAAGGATCAATACTATTTGATCTTAATTTTCCAATTGGCACACCACTTTTAAATATTGCACCAGTGCCTGAGGTGTAAACTATACTTTCATCAATTAATTCTTCAGCTAGACCAGATCTAATATATTTAATTTGACCATAATTATCTCCAGTGCCTGTGACAATTGCTTGAATATTCTGTGGAGCAATTGTTACTGGAACATTGGAATTTAAGTCTGATAATAATAATACTCTAGATGTTTTGTAATTTACTTCTATTACTCGGCCAACTAAGTAAGATTGATCGTAAATATTTGTACCTATCTTTATGTCGTCCTTACTGCCCTTGTTTATGATAATACTTTTTAAAAAAGGGCTATCATGATCAACAATAATTTTTGCTAAAATTTTGTTTGAACTCGAAATATAATCATCAATTAATACTTTTAACTCTTGATTTTCATATCGTATAATTTCATTTGATACAAAATTAGATTTAAAGTTTTCTAATTCATCTTTATTTTTTTGATATCTATTAAAAAAAGTTGAGTATTCCATGGCATTTTGGTAAGAATTTTTAATAAAATTTTCAGGTATAGAAACTATGAATGACGATCTATAGACTAGCTCACTCAATCCAGCTTTAAGGTATCTAACTGCTTTAAAGTCCAAGCTAGATAAAAGAATAATAAAAATTGAGATAAAAACTAATGTAAGTAGAGAAAATTTTTGTTGAGTGCTTTTTTTTAAAAAAGCAGAACGAATTGCTATTATAAAATCATCTCTGCTAGAGGCCATTAATCTTAATATTCAGTCAACATAGTCGAGAATGTTTGTTCTTGATCGAGAGCTTTTCCAGTCCCAACTGCAACACAAGATAATGGATCATCAGCAATATGAACTGGTAAACCTGTTTCCTTGGAAAACCTTCTGTCTATATTTTTTAATAAAGCTCCACCTCCAGTCAAAGTAAGTCCCATGTCGACTAGGTCGGCAGATAATTCCGGAGGAGTGCTTTCAAGAGCATCCTTAATACCATTAACCATTTCTTTTAGAATATCATTTAATGCTTCTGAAGTATCTTCTTCAGTAATATTCACCTCTTTTGGTGTTCCAGATCTTAAATCCCTTCCTTTAACTGCGTAAGTATTATTATTTGTTGGAATTGCAGTACCAATTTCTTTTTTTATTTTTTCTGCAGTACTATCACCGATCATCAAATTGTATTCTTTTCTCATATAGTTAACCATTGCAGAGTCCATTGCATCTCCTGCAACTCTTAATGATTTTGAATAAACTAAACCACCTAAAGACATAACTGCTATTTCAGTTGTACCTCCGCCGATGTCAACTACCATTGAGCCAGTAGCCTCAGATATTGGTAGATTTGCTCCAATCGCTGCTGCAATTGGTTCCTCAATTAATTGAACTCTTCTTGCACCTGCTGCTAAAGCACTATCTTGAATAGCTTTTCTCTCGACCGGAGTAGATCCTGTTGGAACACAAATTAAAATTCTTGGATTAGCAAAAGTACTTCCTTTATGAACTTTTTTTATAAAATGTTTGATCATTTCTTCGGTCACAATAAAGTCAGCGATCACACCATCTCTTAAAGGTCTTATTGCTTGAATATTTCCTGGAGTTCTTCCTAACATTGTTTTAGCTTCATCTCCTACTGCTAAAACTTGTTTTTTTCCTGCTTGATCAACTATCGCGACAACTGAGGGCTCATTTAGAACTACTCCTTGTCCTTTAACAACTACTAAAGTATTAGCTGTACCTAGATCAATAGCCATGTCTTGGCTCCAGATCTTTTTCATTCTATCAAATATGCCCATTAAAACACTCCTTTTACTTTTTTAGGTTCTATATTTTTATAAAGAGATTTCTTTTCTCTTTTTATTAACATTTTGTTTAATGCGTTAAGGTAGGCGTTTGCTGAGGCAACCAAGGTATCTGTATCAGCTGATTGCCCAACTGTAGTCCTGTCATTTTCTTCAATTTTAACACTAACTGTTGCTTGTGCATCAGTTCCTTCGGTGACTGCATGGACTTGATATAAAGACAATTTAACATCATGAGGATAAAGCTCTTTTATACACTTAAATATTGCATCAACAGGACCATCTCCTGTTTGAGTGGTAGTTTTAATGTCGCCAAAAACATCTAAGGTCATATCAGCCCTTTGTGGCTCACCTGTCCCTGCAAAAACTTTTAAAGATTTTAAATTAATTGCATTAATCTTATTATCGATAATCAAACTATCATCAACTAAAGCAACTATATCTTCATCATAAATATGTTTTTTTTTATCCGCTAGGATTTTAAACTTTCCAAAAGCGGCTTGGACAACATCATCGGTAACATCTGCATAACCTAAATCACTCAATTTATCTTTAAAAGCATGTCTGCCTGAATGTTTACCCATTACTAATGATGTTTTTTTTACACCCACACTTTCTGGTGTCATTATTTCGTATGTTTCCCTATTCTTAAGCATTCCATCTTGATGAATGCCAGATTCATGGGCAAATGCGTTTTTACCAACAATTGCTTTATTAAATTGAACGGGAAAACCTGTGGCATTAGAAACAATTTTTGAAGCTTTGCTTATTAATTCTGTCTTAATACCAGTTTCATAAGGCAATAGATCGTCTCTAGTTTTTATTGCCATAACAATTTCTTCTAAAGCAGCGTTACCCGCTCTTTCACCTATCCCATTTATTGTACATTCAATTTGTCTAACACCAGCTGATAATCCAGATAATGCGTTTGCAACCGCTAAGCCTAAATCATTATGACAATGAGCTGAAATTATTGCTTTATCAATATTTGGTACATTATTTTTAATTGATTTAATCGTTTTAGCAAATTCTTCTGGTATAGAGTATCCAACTGTATCAGGAATATTTATTGTAGTAGCGCCACACTTTATTGCAAGTTCAATGGTTTTATACATAAAATCCAAATCCGTTCTTGTGCCATCTTCACAAGACCATTCAACATCATCAGTGAATTTTTTTGCATAAGAAACACTCTCTTTAATAGCCCCTAAAACTTGTTCGTTAGTCATATTTAATTTATGCTTCATATGTACTGGGCTTGTAGAAATAAAAGTATGAATTCTAAATCTTTTCGCAAATTTTAAAGACTCGTGACAAGCATCTATATCTTTTTTTGTTGCTCTTGCTAGTCCACAAGGAATTGAGTTTTTTACACTTTTGCTTATTGCGCTAACAGCTTCAAAATCTCCAGGTGATGATATTGGGAAACCAGCCTCAATAATATCAATTCCCATTTCATCAAAAACTCTTGATATTTGAATTTTTTCCTCAACGCTCATTGAAGCGCCAGGTGATTGCTCACCATCTCTCATCGTTGTATCGAAAATAAATACTTTATCTTTATCTGGCATATTAAAATTTTTATTATAGAAATATACAACCTCTCGTTTAGATTGCAAAATAAAATACTAAATTTGTCTCAATTTAGATCTAAAATTTACTTCTTGTCACTATCTACTAATTTCTTCTTACCTATCCATGGCATCATAGCTCTTAAATTGGCTCCAACTTTTTCTACCGGATGTTCGGCTAATTTTGCTCTTGTGGCAAGAAAGTTTTTTTGGCCATTTTTACACTCATCCATCCATTCTTTAGTAAATTTACCAGATTGGATATCAGCGAGCACCTCTTTCATTCTTTTTTTTGTTTCTTCTTTATTAATTATTCTTGGCCCCGTTTGATACTCACCATACTCTGCTGTGTTTGATATAGAATAATTCATATTTGCTATCCCGCCTTCATAAATAAGGTCAACAATTAGTTTTACCTCATGAACAGTTTCAAAATACGCCATCTCAGGTTCATAACCAGCTTCGACTAAAGTTTCGTATCCATTTTTTATAAGCTCGACTAGTCCTCCACATAAAACTGTTTGTTCACCAAATAAATCAGTCTCAACTTCATCTTTAAAAGTGGTCTCAATAATACCTGATCTTCCCCCTCCAACTGCGGAAGCATACGACATAGCAAGATCTCTTGCTTTACCTGAACCATTTTGATGTACGGCAAATAAGCATGGAACTCCACCACCTTTTTCATACTCACTTCTTACTAAGTGACCTGGTCCTTTTGGGGCAACCATAAAAACATCTAAATCTTTTCTAGCTTTAATTAAATCATAATGAACGTTTAATCCGTGAGCAAAAGCGATCGACTTACCCTCTTTAACTCTTTGTTCTATATGATTTTTATAAATTGAGGCTTGTAATTCATCTGGAGTTAAAATCATAACCACATCTGCCCACTCAGCAGCATCAGATAAATTCATAACTTTTAATCCTTTAGATTCTGCTTTAGGTATACTTGAAGATCCTTCTCTTAATGCAACAACAACTTCATTTACGCCACTATCTTTTAAGTTTAAAGCATGAGCATGACCTTGACTTCCGTAGCCGAATATTGCAATTTTTTTATCTTTAATTAAATTTACATCAGTATCCTTTTCATAAAACATCTTCATAATTTTTCTCCCTAGTGATTAATTAAAAACTTTATCTCCTCTTGTCATAGCAACTGCTCCTGTTCTAGACACACTTACTAAACCAAATTTTTTTAAATTTTTTGCCATTTTATCTATTTCTCTTCTAAGTGCAGTAATTTGAATAACATTTGATTTTTTTGTTTTATCCAATATTATAGCATTATACTTTTTACAAGCGTTAATAGCTTTTTTGATTTTGCTATTATTGCCAACTACTTTAAACAAAGCCATTTCTTTAAATATTACCCCTTTATCATTTCTTTTAAAATCTGCTACTTTATGAACTGGAACCAATTTCTTTAATTGTAGTTTAATTTGGTCAATTACTTGAGGTGTTCCAGTAGTGACGATCGTAATTCTTGATATGTTTCTTTTTGCGTCAACTTCTGCTACTGCAAGGGACTCAATATTATAACCTCGACCAGAAAATAACCCAACTACTCTTGCTAAAACACCAGCTTCATTATCCACCCAAACAACGATAATATGTGTGTTTGATTTTTCTTTTTTTGAAGCAACACTATATGCAGATTTTGGGTTTGCCATGACTAAACTAAAGCTTTTCCTTTACCAGTAATCTTGTTTTCTTCTTTTTCACTTGGTCCTAATATCATCTGATTATGAGGTTTTCCTGAGGGAATCATTGGAAAACAGTTCTCATTTGGGTCTACTCTACAATCAAAAATAACCGGTCCGTCAAAATCAACCATTTCCTTAATCTTATCATCTAATTCATCTGGTTTTTCTGCCTTAATACCTTTGCAACCATAAGCTTCGGCCATTTTAATAAAATCAGGTAACGCCTCTGAGTAACTCTCAGAATAATTTTTTTCATGTAATAATTCTTGCCATTGTCTAACCATGCCCATGTACTGATTGTTAAGAATAAAAATCTTAATGGGTAAATTATATTGAACAGCAGTTGACATTTCTTGCATAGTCATCAAAACTGACGCTTCCCCCGCAATATCAATCACTAATTTTTTTGGATGAGCTATTTGAACACCTACAGCTGCAGGTAATCCATATCCCATTGTTCCTAATCCCCCGGAGGTCATCCAACGATTCGGTTTGTTAAATTTATAATGTTGAGCTGCCCACATTTGATGTTGACCAACCTCAGTAGTAACAAAGGTATCTTTGTGTTTTGTTAGCTCATATAATCTTTGGACTGCATGTTGAGGTTTTATTGTCTCATCACTATTTGTAAAGTGAAGAGAATTTTTTGTTCTCCATTTTTGTATTTGTTCCCACCACTTGGCAATTTTTTGTTTATTTGATTTTTTTAAATCTAAGTTTTTCTTTTTTAAAGTTTTATTAATACCTTTTAAAACCTCTTTAACATCACCTACTAAAGCTAAATCAACTTTAATAATCTTATTAATTGATGAAGGGTCAATATCAATATGAACTTTTTTTGATTTTGGTGAGAACTCATCAATTTTACCAGTTATTCTATCATCAAATCTTGCACCAATATTAATTAATAAATCACAATCATGCATCGCATTATTGGCCTCGTAAGTGCCATGCATTCCAAGCATACCTAAAAATTGATTATCGTCTCCAGGATATGCGCCCAGACCTTGTAATGTTGAAGTAATTGGAAACCCTGTGAGTTCAACTAGTTCTCTCAAAACATTACTTGCTAAAGGTCCTGAGTTGATAACGCCACCACCAGAATAGATAATGGGTTTTTTTGATTTGTTCATTAAATCAATAAATGCATCAATATCTTTTTGTGAAAAATGCTTTAATGATTTTCCATTCAGTTTTTTTTCTGCTTTAGGTTTTGAATAACCTATTTTAGCAAATTGTATATCTTTAGGTATGTCAACTAAAACTGGTCCAGGCCTTCCTGTTGTTGCAACTTTAAAAGCCTCATGAAGAGTTTTTGATAAATCTTTAATATCTTTAACTAACCAGTTATGTTTTGTACATGGTCTTGTAATTCCAGTCGTATCACATTCTTGAAAAGCATCGGTTCCAATTAAATGTGTTGGTACTTGTCCAGATATACAAACTAATGGAACAGAATCCATGTAAGCATCTGTTAACGCAGTTACAACATTAGTTGCTCCAGGACCAGAAGTTACAAGTACAATACCTGGTTTACCAGATGATCTTGCATATCCTTCTGCGGCATGTCCTGCGCCTTGTTCATGTCTAACTAAAATATGTTTAATTGTGTTGTGATTTTTAAGCTCATCATAAATTGGTAAAACTGCACCACCAGGATAGCCAAAAATAAATTCAACTCCTTGATCTTCAAGACATTTGAACACAATTTCAGCACCTGTATATAATTTAGACATTCAACCAATCTAGCTGAAGTTGTGCTAATTGGTCAAGAATTACTGCATAGTATCTAAATTTTTTTTTAAAAATTTATTTAGATCCTTAGACTTAATTTTGTTCCAATCCGACATATTACCTCTACCCCAAGTAGATTGTCTCTTAGCATATTGCCTAGTCTTTATTGATATTTTCTCAATAACATCTGATAACTCAATTTTATTATTAAGATATTCCCTAATTTCTGCAATTCCAATTGCCTTGGAGGCAGTTATGGTTCCTCCAACTTTTAATCTTATAAATTTTTTTACCTCTGAAATTGCTCCATTTTTAATCATTTCCACTGTACGACCATTTATTCTCTTAATTAGTTCAGCTCTTGGATAATCAATATAAATTTTAAAAAAGTCATCATTTTCATATTCAGATTGTGTATTTTTGAACCAATCATAAATAGATCTGTTAGTAAATGATTTTACCTCATAGGCTCGAATAACTCTTTGAGTGTCTGAAGGTTTGATAAGGTTTTTAGTTATAGGGTCTAATTTGACTAACTTTAAAAAAAACTTTTTTGATCCAATTTTTTTATGTAAGAGTCTAATTTTTGATCTAAATCGAAATGGAATATTTGGAATATTTACCAAGCCCTCAGTTAAAGCTTTAAAATATAATCCAGTACCACCAACAAGAATAGGTTTTTTTTTTCTTTTTTTTATATCTCTTATTTTCTTATTAACTAGTTTTAGCCAATCTCCAGAAGAAAAATTTTTTTTTACACTCTGAAAACCATATAAATGATGTTTAATATTACTATAATTTTTTGGTAGTGGTCGTGCAGATAAAATTTTTAGCTCTTTATAAACTTGCATACTGTCAGCATTGACAATTTCCCCATTAATCTTTTTGGCAAGTTTAATTGCAAAATTAGACTTCCCAGATGCTGTTGGTCCAAAAATTAAAATAATTTTGGATTTTAAATCCATCAATTAATCTAGTTTAATACCAATATATCGTCTCTGATTTTGGCTATTATAAATTACTAATAAAATAGTTTTTTGATTACTATTTAAGACTTGTTTTACTATTTCTGTTAAATCATTAGCATTTCTAATCTTTTTCTTCTGAGCCTCTAAAATTATACTATTCACTTCAATAGATTTTGCTAAAGGACTATCATTTGCAATCTTAGTGACAACTAGTCCAGAGGTTTGATTTGGTAAGTTTCTTGACTTAATATCTTCTTTAGTAATCTGTCTTATAGTTATTCTCAAATCTTTTATTTCAGTTTCTTTAGGTCCTTCAACTTTTTCTGAAACTTTAAAATCTTCTGAAGTTTCTAATCTTCCAAGAGTAACAATCTTAATAATTTCTTTTTTATCTCTCCAAATTTTTATCTCTACTTTTTTTCCAACTTCAGTTCGAGCAACAATCGATGGAAGTTGTTTCATCTGATCTATTCTTTCACTATTAAATTCTAAAATTATATCCCCAGCTTTTACTCCTGCTTTTGCAGATGGACTATTCTCAGCAACACTTGCTACAAGAGCTCCACGCGGTTTATCTAATTTTTCTACTTCTGCAATCTCTTTTGTAACATCTTGAATTCTTACACCTAACCAACCTCTTTTGGTTTCACCAAATTTGATTAATTGATCAATAACTAATTTTGCACTATTTGAAGGAATTGAAAAACCAATTCCAATTGATCCGTTTCTTCCAAGTATAGCTGTGTTAATTCCTATTACATCTCCATTCATGTCAAATAAAGGTCCACCAGAATTTCCTTGATTAATGGAAGCATCAGTTTGAATGTAATCTTCGTACCTTGTCAAACCGATTGATCTATTTCTTGCAGATATAATTCCTGAGGTAACAGTGCCGCCTAAACCAAAAGGGTTACCTATTGCTATTACCCAATCACCAATTCTTGCTTTATCAGAGTCACCAAATTTTACAGGTGTAAATTTTTCACTTGTTTCTAACTGCAGCACTGCAATGTCAGATAACGGGTCTGCACCAAGCACTTTAGCTTTAATTTCTTTGTCACCAACACGAATTATAATATCCTTTGCATCTTGAATTACGTGATTATTAGTAACAACTATACCTTTTTCATCTATAATAAATCCTGATCCCAAAGCAGCTGATGGTCTTTCTTGAGGAGTGCCAAATTCTTTAAACATATCCTCAAATGGTGAGCCGGGAGGAAATTGAAAAGGGAAAGGATTTGTTTGTGTTTTCACAATAGTTGTAGTTGAGATATTGACAACAGATGGCATTAACTTTTCTGCTAGATCTGCAAAAGAACTAGGATGATTTTGAGCAAAAGATTTTAATTGAAAACTTATTATAAGTACAGTTGTTATAAATAGTGTCTTTATTTTGCTCATTTTAACTCTTCATATAGTAAATTATTATAAAGCCTAACACTGCAAAGATTAATCCGCCCGATCTTAATTGACTATCTTTTATAAGCTCTAGTTTCTTTAGCATACTTTTCATTTTTGATGGAAATATGGCATATAAAATACCTTCAATAAACAAGAACAGACCAAATGCAATGATCAATTCCTTCATTGATTATTATTGTGATTTAGGTTTTATATTTCCAAAAAATTTAAAGAACTCACTATCAGGAGATAAGATCAAAGATGTCTCTCCACCAATTAATGCTTTTTCATAAGCTTGCATTGCTCTATAAAATGCAAAAAATTCTGGATCTTGACCAAAAGCGCTAGCAAAAATATTATTTCTTTTACCATCCCCTTCTCCTTTCATGATCTCAGACTTCTTTTGCGCATCTGCAAGAATAACTGTTACTTCTTTATCTGCAGTTGAGGTAATAGTGACTGCCATCTCAGCACCCTTTGCTCTAAATTCTTTTGCTTCCCTCTCCCTCTCTGTTTGCATTCTTCTAAAAATTGCATCACTATTTGCTTGGGGTAAATCTGCTCTTTTTATTCTAACATCAACAATTTCAATTCCAAAGTTTTGTGCTTCGTTATTTACACCTTCTTGTATTAATGCCATTTGTTTTGTTCTATCTTCTGATAAAAGTGTCTGTAGTTCTTGTTGACCTAAAACGTTTCTTATTCTTGAATTTATGATTGTTGCTAATCTAGACCTTGCAACTCTCTCGTTTCCAACAGAAATATAAAACTTTAGTGGATCTACAATTTGAAATCTTGCAAAAGCATCCACAATTAATCTTTTTTGATCTGATGCAATTACCTCTTCTGGCGGAGTATCTAAATTTAAAATTCTTTTATCTAAAAATACTACGTTCTGAATAAACGGTAATTTAAAGTTTAACCCAGGTTTTAAAAGTATTCTTTTTGGATCACCGAATTGGAGTACAATTGCTTGATTTACCTCTTTAACAATGAAAATTGAAAAGAATAATGTTGCAGCGGTTAAAACAATTAATCCTGCTATAATTTTTCCAGCTTTCATTTTAATTAGTCACTTTCTTTTTTAATTCAGGCAATGGTAAATATGGTACAACACCTGATCCTGCATTTTTCTCTATAATCACTTTATCAATATCAGCTAGCACCTTTTCCATTGTTTCTAAATACATTCTTTCTTGTGTAACAGATTTTGCATTTTTATATTCATTATAAATTGCTAAGAACCTACTTGCCTCACCTTCGGCTTTCGCTACAACTTCCTTTTTGTAAGCTTCGGCAGCTTGAAGAATTCTTGCAGCTTCACCTCTCGCTCTCGGAATCACATCATTAGCATATGCTTCAGCTTCGTTTTTAGATCTTTCCATATCGGCTCTAGCAGCTTGTACATCTCGGAATGCATCGATTACTTGATCCGGTGGATCAGCTTTTTGTGTTTGTACTTGAGTTATCTGTATTCCTGAAGTGTATTCATCTAAAATTTTTTGGATTATTTCTTGGGTATCTGTCTCAATTACTGATCTTCCTTCTGTAAGAATCGGTTGAATATCTGATCTTGCGATTACCTCTCTCATTGCAGTTTCTGCTGCCGCTTTTACTGTTCCCTCGGGATCTTGAATTTTAAATAGAAAATTCCCTGCATCTTTAATTACCCAAAATACTGAAAAATCGATGTTTACGATATTTTCATCACCTGTAAGCATAAGGCTTTCCTGAGGTACATCTGCTACGCCTCCTGATGATGAGGAAAAACCACTATCTCTCTCAGATCTAAATCCAATATCTATTCTATTAACTTTTGTTACTTTTGGTGTCAGAACAGATTCTACTGGAAAAGGGATATGATAATTCAAACCCGGTTGAGTTGTTTTTACAAATTTACCAAATCTTAAAACAACCCCTTGCTCATCAGGAAGAACTCTATAAAGTCCGCTAGCTAACCATACAAATCCTAAAATTATTAGTACCAAAACAGCTTGTTTTCCCCCAGATGAACTTCCACCTGGTAAAAATTTTTTAATCTTTTCCTGAAACTCTTTTATTATTTTATCAACGTCTGGTGGTCTAGGACCTCTTCCAGATCCATTGCCACTTCCACCTCCACCTGGAGGTGCTCCCCATGGACTTCCACCTCTTTGCTGAAAATCATCTGACATATGGCAATCTATATAATGTCTTTATTTGGAAAAACAAGTTAAGATCCATTTATGTCTAAAGAAAAACCAGAATTAAGTGACGCAATGCCTGCTAAAATGAGTAGAAAAACACCCGAGAAAAATCCAATTAAAGGCACTAAATTTACTATAGCAATTTCTAGTGCAAAAGGAGGTGTTGGAAAATCAACCTTTGCAACAAACTTAGCCTTAGCATTAAAAAATAGAGGATGTAAAGTTGGGATATTAGATGCAGATATTTATGGGCCATCCATACCTAAAATGTTAGGAATTAATGAAAAACCAAAAAGTGATGGTCAAAAACTAGAGCCGGTAATTAAGTATGACATCCAATGTATGTCAATTGGTTTTTTAACAGATGAACAAACACCTATGATTTGGCGAGGACCGATGGTGACTAGTGCGATTAAAACATTTACTCAAAAAGTTAATTGGAAAAATTTAGATTTTATAATTGTGGATATGCCTCCAGGCACTGGTGATACTCAATTAACTTTTTCTCAAGATATCAAAATTGATGGTGCAATTATAGTATCTACACCACAAGAAGTAGCTCTATTGGATGTGATAAGAGGAATTAAAATGTTTGATAAGCTTGGAGTCAAGATTTTAGGCTTAGTTGATAACATGAGTTTTTTTATTGGAGAGGATGCAAAAAAATATAAGATATTTGGTGAAGGTGGCGTAAAAAAAACTGCTGAAAAGTTCCAAAAAGAATTTCTTGGGGAAGTTCCTATTAGTCCTGAAGTTGGAAAGTTTGGAGATGAGGGAAAGCCTATTGTAGAATCTGATATCGATCACGAAATTTCAAAAATATATTTAAATTTTGCTGATAAAATTAAATCAACTTATCTTTAAAATCAAAAGCAGTCATTAGTTCATTCCACTCTCGCTTGGAAAGACCTGAGCTATCTGCATCAACTTTTTCACCTTTAATCAACTTTTGAATAATTAATTTTCCTTTAGCAGAAACTTCTGTTCCACCAACCCTATAGTCCATGAATGCATCATAAGTAATTGGAACCCACTTTTTGACTGTTTCTAACATTATATCGGCATAAACTCTTATCTCATACTGGGCGTGACTATCAGCCCTCAATCTTAAAAAATTCATTAAGTTGAGTAAATCTGTTTTCCAATACCACTGGGTATAAGTATTCAGAGTTAAATTCATTCTTGCAAGCTCACGTGCCAAACCTTTCTTGTTTTCATCAATAGTTGATCCATCAAATCTCTCATTAAGCATCATTTCGTAGTTATCATAAGTTCTTTCAGCGTCATTTTTTAAAAGTTCCAAAACTTCTATTGCCTGCTCTCCCTCAATAACATCACCTCTTCCTTGTCTGTTACTTGAAGACTGAGCAGCCAAATTTTCTGCTGTGGGTAAATAGAATTCTTTATCTAAAATTGAATATCTGGCAGAATATTCATTTACATTTGCTGTTCTGTGTCTAATCCATTGTCGAGCAATAAATATCGGAAGCTTAACATGGTATTTTATTTCACACATTTCAAATGGAGTACTATGCCAATGTCTCATCAAATACTTAATAAGTCCAGCATCAGTCGAAACTTGCTTGGTTCCTTTTCCATATGATACTCTTGCTGACTGTACTATTGATGTATCATCACCC
>CACPGB010000004.1 GCA_902633515.1 uncultured Pelagibacteraceae bacterium
CAATGGAACCCAATCTTTTAGTTGGAGATAGATTGTTTGTAACTAAATATTCATATGGGTATAGCAAGCATTCATTTCCATTTAGTCCTCCAATTTTTAAAGGAAGATTAATTTTTAATGAACCTAAAAGAGGAGACGTTGTGGTATTTAAAACACCTGCTGATAATAGAACAGACTATATAAAGAGATTAATTGGTTTACCTGGGGATCAGGTTCAGTTTATAAATTCAAACTTGTACGTTAATAACTCTGAAATTCTAAAATCAAGAATCTCAGTTAATGATAAAATATTCTGTGGAAAAAGAAATATTGATGTATTTACTTTTGAGGAAATTTTACCGAATGGGAAAAAACACAAAACTGTTTATTTGAAAGATTATAATTTTACAAATTCTGATAAATTTATAATTCCAAAAGATCACTATTTTTTTTTAGGAGATAATAGAGATTGCTCTAAAGATAGTAGATATTTATCTAGTGTTGGTTATGTTCATAAAGATAACCTAGTTGGGAAGGCTCAGTTTATATTTTTCTCTTCAGATAGATCTATCGGAAGTATTTTTTCATTTTGGAAATGGAACAGATCGATCAGATTTGATAGATTTTTTCAAAAGATAAATTAATGAAAATCAATTACCAAATTTTAGAAAAAAAAATTAAAATCATTTTTAAAGATAAAAATTTATTGATTAGATCATTAACCCACAAAAGTTATAGTAAAGAAATCAATAATGAAAAATTAGAATTTTTAGGAGATCGAGTTTTAGGGTTAGTAATTGCAAAGAAACTTTTGGAAATTTACCCCAATGAAAGAGAAGGTATATTAGACAAAAAATTTGCATCATTAGTAAATAAGAAAACTTGTTTACAAATTGCAAAAAAAATTAATCTTGATAAATATATTTTAACATTGGATATAAAGAAAAAGAAAAATATAATTGAAGATAAGGTTATATCTGATTGTTGTGAAGCTTTGATAGGATCAATATATTTAGATAAAGGTTTTGGTTCTGTAGAAAAAGTTATTTTAAAATTATGGTCAAATAATATTAAAGAAAGTATTGTAACTCAGATCGATCCTAAAACAAAATTACAGGAATTTTCTTTAAAAAAATTTAAGAAACTACCTATTTATAAACTTGTTTCAAATACAGGACCAAGACACAAACCCCTCTTTAAAGTTGGTGTAAAATTAATCGATACAAAGTTTTTTTTAGCAGAGGGTAATTCAAAAAAAGATGCTGAACAAAATGCTGCTACTAAATGTTTACAAAATCAAATAAAATTATGATTTGGGACGATACTGGATTTTTATTAGCTAAAAATAAATATAATGAAAATTCATTAATATCGGAAATCTACACTCAAAATTTTGGCAAAATAAGTGGCATCATTTTTGGTGGAACTTCAAAAAAAATAAAGAGCTATCTTCAGATAGGTAATAAACTTTATGTAAATTATAATTCTAAAAATGAAAATAGCATGGGTCATTTTAAAATAGAAATTCAGGAGGCCCTAACTCCTTTATATTTTGACAATCCTCAAAAATTATCTTGTATTTACTCAGCTATGAATTTAGTTAAATTACTTACTGCTGAGTCACAAAAAAATACAAAAATATTTTCTTTGTTAGAAGAATTTTATATTTTATTGAATTCCAAATCTTGGATTAAGAATTATATCTTTTGGGAATTAGAATTGTTTAAATCCTTGGGATATGACTTAAATTTTAAAAACTTAGTAAATGAAAAAATTATTGATGATAAAAAACAATATATATCAAAATCACCAAAAAAAAGAATTATACCTAATTTTCTTATAGAAAAAAAAGAGACTAAAGAAGATATAAATTCTCTGATAACTGGTTTAAAATTATTAAGTGATTATCTTGAGAAGTCTATTTTAAAGCCCAATAATTTGAGTCAACCAGTTAGTAGATTACAATTTATCAACACTTTAAAATGATTATTTAATAATATGATCTAATCTATCAGCATAGTAGCTTACAATTGCATTTGCGCCAGCTCTCTTAAATGCTATTAGACTTTCCAAAATTATGTTTTTGTCGGTTAAATTATTTTTAATTCCATTTTCCAATAATGAATATTCCCCTGAAACTTGATATGCCATTACTGGAATCTTGAAATTTTCTTTAACTTTCTTGATAACATCAAGATAAGGGAGACCTGGTTTAACCATAACCATATCAGCTCCTTCTTTAATATCTAAGGCTACTTCTCTTAGAGCCTCGTTAATGTTTCTGTAATCCATTTGATAATTTTTTTTATTTCCTTTTAATAAATTCTTTGAACCAACGGCGTCCCGAAAGGGTCCATAAAAACTTGATGCATATTTAACTGCATAAGAAAGAATTTGTGTCATCTTAAGATTGTGTTTGTCTAGATGTTTTCTAATTTCACCAATTCGACCATCCATCATGTCTGACGGTGCTAGAACATCACAACCCATTTGTGCTTGTAGTAAAGATTGATCTAATAAAACTTTTATTGTCTCATCATTTAAAACATATTTGTCTTGTAAAAGACCATCATGACCATGTGACGTGTATGGATCTAATGCGACATCACACATTATCCCTATCTCGTTTTTATATTTTCTTTTTATTTCCTTTAAAGCCCTACAAACAAGATTATTTTCATTAAGAGCTTCCGTTCCTAAAGCATTCTTTTTCTTTTTACTTATGTAAGGAAATAATGCAATCATGGGTATCCTTTTTTTGATTGCTCTATCTATTATAAAATTCAATTTATCTATTGAATACCTGTATACACCTGGCATTGATTTAATTGATTGTTTTTTATTTTTCCCTTCAATAAGAAAAATTGGTAAAATAAAATCACTAGGTGTTAGATTATTTTCTTCAATTAATCTTCTCGACCAATCAGTCTTTCTACTGCGTCTAAGTCTCAAAGCTGGAAATTTTCCTGTAATCATGTTTAAATTTATTTAATATATGCGACAAATGTTATATACAAATATATCTTAAAAAAGATATTTAACAATATCAGGAGACAATTATTTAAAGATGAATTTAAATTTTAATGACTTTCAAAAACAAGATGTCAAATTTGACATCAATAAACTTCAAAAGGCTTATAAAGAATTATTAACTATTAAGGGATTTACAGGCGTTGATGGTGTTACAAATTTTGGAGCTATATCACTTACTCAAATTCCAGGTGATCCTAACTCCGTTAAGGGTAATAAGGCTAGAGGTATATTCTGGACTAAACCAGATTCTTCCGGAAAAGAAGCTGTAAGAGACCATATGATAGATGAAGCTGCTTATTCTGAGTTTATAGAAGATTACAAAAATACTTATTTTAAAGAAGTCTTTGACATTCTATCATCAAAATACAAGCTAGGTCGTGTAAGAATTTTGCTTAAAGAGCCGAGATCAACTTTAAGTTGGCATAGAGATCCTGAGCCAAGACTTCATATTCCGATAATTACTAACCCAGGTTCTATAATGGTTATTGATAATGTTGCAAAACATATGCCAGCTGATGGATCTACTTGGATTACTAACAACACTAAATATCACAATGCCTTCAATGGTGGAGAAGAAAACAGAATCCATTTAGTGGCATGTGTTTTAGATTACAAATTTAACTAATTTGAAAAAAATATATATTTCTTCAGATCACGCTGGATATAATTTGAAAGAAAAAATCAAAAAAAGATTCATTAAAAAATATAATTTTCATGACCTGGGAACAGATAATTCGAAGGTATCTGTTAATTATCCAGAATATGCTCACAAATTGTGCAAGAAAGTGAGTGATAATCCTAAAAATATAGGTATTTTAGTTTGTGGATCAGGTATGGGTATGTCAATGGCAGCAAATAAACATAAAAAAATTAGGGCAGCGATGTGTTATTCAATAAAAAATACAAAATTATCTAGATTGCATAACAATGCAAATATTATAACATTAGGTTCTAGATTGACAAAAAAAAATATTGCTTTTAAGTGTATTGACACTTTTGTTAATACAAAATTTGAAGGTGGAAGGCACAAAAAAAGAGTAAAAAGGATATAGGTACAATATGTCAAGTGAAACAAAATATATAAATTCTTCTTATCAAGATTTTTTTGAAAAAAGTCTTTCAAAGGCTGATCCTGATTTATTCAAGGCAATAAATGATGAATTAATAAGACAACAAAATCATATTGAATTAATTGCTTCTGAAAATATTGTTTCACAAGCAGTTTTAGAAGCCCAGGGATCTGTTTTAACTAATAAATATGCTGAAGGTTACCCTGGTAAAAGATATTACAATGGTTGTGAACATGTTGATGTAGCAGAAGAGCTGGCTCTAGAAAGAATAAAGAAATTATTTAATTGTAAATACGCTAACGTCCAACCTCACTCTGGAGCTCAAGCTAATGGTGCGGTATTTTTAGCTTTACTAAAACCTAATGATACATTTTTAGGTATGAGTTTAAATTCAGGTGGACATATTACACATGGTTTAAAAATTTCAATGTCCGGTAAATGGTTTAATGCAATAAGCTATGATGTAGATAGAAAATCTGAACTAATTGATTATGATAATGTTGAAAAATTAGCTTTAGAACATAAACCAAAACTAATTATAGCTGGAGGTAGTGCTTACTCAAGGGTTATTGATTTCAAAAGATTTAGAGAAATTGCAGACAAAGTAGGGGCATATCTTATGGTTGATATGGCTCATTTTTCCGGATTAGTTGCTGGTAAAGGTTATCCAAATCCTTGTGATCATGCTCATGTTGTAACATCGACGACACATAAAGTATTTAGAAGTGCTAGAGGTGGAATAATATTATCTAATGATTCAGATTTAGGTAAAAAATTTGATACTGCCGTTTTTCCAGGCTATCAAGGTGGACCGCTAATGCACGTGATTGCAGCTAAGGCCGCTGGTTTTTTTGAGGCATTAAAACCAGAGTTTCAAACTTATATCAAGAATGTGTTAGCTAATGCTAAGATGTTAGCTGAAACCTTAAAGAACAATGGTTTCAAGATTTATTCGGGTGGGACTGATACTCATTTGATGTTGGTTGATTTAAGGCCTTTTAATGTAAAAGGAAATATTGCTTCAGAGAGTTTGAGCAGAGCAAACATAACTTGTAACAAAAATGGAATTCCTTTTGATACTGAAAAACCAATGATAACTTCAGGTATAAGGTTGGGTTCTCAGGCAGCTACGACTAGAGGATTTGGTCTAAAGGAATTTGAGAAAGTAGGAGAATTAATAACTAAAGTTATAAAAGGTCTATCAGAAAATCCAGACGATAATACTAAAGTAGAGGAAGAAGTTAGAAATGAAGTGGTTAATTTGTGTTCAAATTTTCCAATTTATAAAAATTTAAATAGATGATTTGTCCTTGTGAGAAAAAAGGCGAAACCTCAGTTGTCGACTCTAGACCCACAGAAGATGGTACCGCAATAAGAAGAAGGAGATTGTGTAGTTGCGGTGCAAGGTTTACTACATTTGAAAGAATTCAGCATCGTGAGGTGATGGTTGTTAAAAAAAATGGGAGGAAATCTTCTTTTGATCGAGATAAATTAGCAAAATCAATTTACATTGCACTTAAAAAAAGACCATTAGATTCAGAAACTGTCGAAAAATTTATTAGTCGTATTACAAGATCTTTAGAAGAACTTGGACAGAATGAAATTGCGAGCAATACAATTGGAACAATGGTCATGGAAGGTTTAAAGGAACTTGATCCAGTTGCTTATGTTAGATTTGCTTCTGTCTATAGAAATTTTAGAGAAGAACAAGATTTCGTACAATTTGTGGACAAGCTAGATGTCTACAAAAAAAGATAAATTCTCATCTCAAGATAAAAATTTCATGAAATTAGCCTTAAATTTAGCTAATGCGAGGAGAGGTTTAACAGGAAACAATCCTTCGGTTGGATGTGTAATTGTAAAGAATAATAGAATAATATCTATAGGGCAAACAAGCTATAATGGCAGACCTCATGCAGAACATAATGCTATTTTAAATTGTTCAGAAAATTTAAAAGACTCAAAAATGTATGTTACTTTAGAGCCATGTAATCATTATGGGAAAACCCCGCCCTGCACCAAAAATATTATAAAGAATAAAATTGGAGAAGTTTATTATTCAATTGATGACATTGATTTAAAAGTAAAGGGCAAGAGTAATTCAATATTAAGAGAAAACAAAATTAGAGTTAAAAAGGGGCTTTTAAGAAAAGATGCAGAGAATTTATACAGATCTTATTTTTTTAATAGAAAAAAGAAACTACCCTATGTAATTGGAAAAATTGCAGTATCAAAGAATAAGATTATTTACAGCGAAATATCAAAAAGAATTACTGATAAAACATCTGATAAATTATCTCATTATTTAAGATTAAAAAGTGATGGTATAATGATTTCTAGCAAAACACTAAATATCGATAATCCAAAACTAAATTGCAGGTTGGAGGGTTTTGATCAATTCTCTCCAAAAAGAATTATTTTAGACAGAAATTTAGAAATAAATTTGAAAAGTTATATTGCTAAATCTATAAAAAAAAAAAATACTATAATTTTTCATAATTCTAACGATCAATCAAAAATAAAGCTTTTAGAAAAAAAAGGTACTATTTTGATAAAGCAATCTACAGATAAATACAAAAATTTGGATCTAAAAAAAATTCTAAAAGATCTATTTAAAATGGAAATAAGAAATTTATTGGTAGAGGGTGGAGATATGTTAACAAAAAATTTCCTTCAAAGAAAATTATTTAATGAATTTTATATGTTTAAAAGTTCTAAAAATTTATCTAGAAACAAAAAACATGTTAATTTTACCTCTTTCAGCATTTTAAATACCAAATATAATAAACATAAGATAAACTCTAAATTAGCTAAAGATAAATTAACTATTTACAAAAATTGAAATGTTTAATGGAATTATTTTCAACAAAGGTTTAATAACAAAAATAATTAAAAGACCAAAAGGAATTAATATCTTTGTAAAATCTAATCTTAAATTAAGTTTTAAAGATATAGGTGTTTCGGTAGCTTGCGATGGTGTTTGCCTTACTCTCATTTCAATAAAAAAAAAGATTATGGAATTTTATTTATCTAATGAAACTATAAAAAGATCGAAATTTAGATACATAAAGTTAAATGATAAAATTAACATAGAACTCCCTCTTAAATATGGTCAAAAAATTTCAGGTCATATTTGTCAAGGACATGTTGACACTGTTGGGAAAATATTATCAGTAAACAAAATTGATAAATCTTATTTATTTGATTTTGAAATTAATAAAAAAGAGAGAAAAAATATCATTGAAAAAGCATCAATTAGTATAAATGGTATATCATTAACAATTTCTAAAGTGACGAAAAAAGGTTTTCAAATTTGGATAATTCCTCATACTTATAAATTAACAAATCTATCATCTCTTAAAAAAGGTAATTTAGTTAACGTAGAAATAGATATTCTTTCAAAATACGTTAGAAACTATTTTTATGAAAAAAAATAATTATTCATCAATAGAAACTATAATAAATATAGCAAAAGGAGGGGGTATGTACATTTTAGTTGATGATGAAAAAAGAGAGAATGAAGGTGATTTAGTTATGTCAACCTCGGACACAAATGCAAAGAATATTAACTTTATGGCTAAATATGGAAGAGGCCTTATTTGTTTGGCCTTGGATAGTCTTCAAGCTAAAAGATTAAATTTATCTTTGATGTCACCTGTAAACCAATCTAGAAATCAAACAGCTTTTACTGTCTCAATTGAGGCTAAAAAAGGTATCACAACCGGTATATCAGCAAAAGATAGGGCAAAAACTATTAAGATAGCATCAAAAAAAAATGTAAATAAAAAGGATATCGTTTCTCCAGGTCACGTATTTCCAATTATTGCAAAAGATGGTGGTGTTCTTGTAAGAGCTGGCCATACTGAAGCTTCAGTTGATATTTCAAAATTAGCTAAAAAAAATAACTCAGCAGTTATTTGTGAAATTATGAATGAGGATGGGACTATGGCTAGAGGTCAAGAACTTTTCAATTTTGCAGTCAAACATAAACTAAAAATTGGAAAAATTGAGGATCTTATTTCTTATCGATTAAAAAAAGAGAAATTAGTCAAACTTAAAAAAACATCACAAATTAGAGTAAAAAATCAAAAATATAAAATTAAGATTTATGAAAATCTACTAGACGGATCTGAACATTTTGCATTGATAAAGGGCTCTTTACAAAGATCAGTTATACCACGTGTAAGGGTAATTTCGTCAAATGTTGTCTATAATTATTTGATAAGTCAAGAATTGCCCAATTCCTTTAACAAAACTATAAATTATTTTAAAAGATATAATAATTGTGTGCTAATTTTTATTAAAGACACTAACTTAAATTCTGTTACTCAAACACTTAAAAGCTTTAAAAATAAAGATTTAAACAAAAAAGGTAAGGATAATCTTATAAGAAATTATGGTATAGGTGCACAAATCATAAAAGATTTAAAAATAAAAAAAATGATATTAATTACCAGAACCCCAAAAAAAGTTATTGGATTAGAGGGATACAATATTAAAATAATTAAACAAGAATTAATTTAATGAAAAAAATTTTAATTGTTACAGCAGATTATTACAAAGAAATTTCTCTTGGGTTATTACATGCTGCTAAAAAAAATCTTCCAAGAAATTTAAAGATTAAGATTATTAAAGTTCCCGGGGTTTTTGAAATACCTGTAACAATTTCTAAATATATAAAAAAATTTGATGCATTTATTGCTCTTGGATGTGTTATAAAGGGCCAAACTCCACATTTTGATTTCATATGCCAATCATCTACTAATGCCATTATGGAATTGTCTATAAATTCAAAAAAACCAATAGGAAATGGAATTCTTACTTGTTTAAATATGATACAAGCTAAGGCTAGGAAAAAAAAGGGTGCTGAAGCAGCAAAAGCTGTTCTCTCAGTGTTGTCACAAAAATGAGACTAAAGTATAGTCCAAAAAATAACCCAAGAGTTATTATCATTCAAAAATTATACGGTGTCTTATTTAATAACGATGACAAAATAGAATTCCCCAAGCATAGATTTAAAAAATTCATTAAGGATATAGTTTTAGGTACAATTGAACGAAATGAGTTTATTGTGGATGAATTGGACAAAAATTTAGGTGAAAATTTTAACTTATTAAAATTAGATAAGATATTTCAAGTTATATTAAAATCTGCAACTTATGAAATTTTGTACAAACCCAATGTATCAATAAAAATAATTATTAAAGAATATCTTGATGCATCTAATCTCTTTTTGAATGACTCTCAAACAAAATACTTGAATGCATTATTAGATAATGCTGCCAAAAAGTTAAGATCTTCTAATGCATGAATTTGATATAATCAAAAAATATTTTTCAAAACTATCTTTAGATAATAAAAATTCATTAAACTTAAATGATGATGTTTTTTTCGATAGATCTAAACAATTAGTTATTTCTGTAGATACTTATGTTGATAAAACTCATTTCTTTGATTTTAAAAAACCAAATTTAGTTATAAAAAAAATTCTTAGATCCTCTATTTCTGATCTGATCTGTAAAGGTGTTAAACCAAAGTACTATTTTATTTCAGGGTCTGGAAATAAAAAAACTTTTACAAAATCAAATCTAAGTAAAATTTCTCAATCACTAAAACAAGAGCAAAAAAAGTTTGGAATTTACATATCAGGTGGTGATACTGTTTTTTCAAATAAACTAAGCTTTACAATAATTTCTGTTGGTTTTTCTAATCGTATAATATTTAGAAATAAAGCAAAGCTAAATGATGATATCTATGTAACGGGTAACCTGGGTGATAGTTACACAGGTTTAAAGATTTTAAAAAAAAAATTATTATTAAAAAAAAATTTAAACTATTATTTTTTGGCAAAATATTACCTTCCGCAGTTATATGTTAATTTGGCAAAAAGATTATTCAATTTTGCGAACACATCTATCGATGTTTCTGATGGTCTTTTCACTGATTTAGATAAATTAATTAATAAACAGAAACTTTCTTACAAAGTAAATTTAGCTGACGTTCCAATTTCTAAAAATTTAAATAATATGATTTTATCAAAAAAATTAAATAAAATCGACTTCGTGTCTAAAGGTGATGATTATCAAATATTATTCACTGCTTCTAAAAACAAGGCCAGAATCATTAAAAGAGTATTTAAATCGTTAAGTATTAAGATTTCAAAAATTGGAAATATTTGTACTGGTACTCAAAAATCACAAATTATTGATGAAAAAGGGAATAAAATTGCCATTAAAAACAAAGGTCATATTCATAGATTTTAGAAGTTATTTATTGCCTTTTATACCTTTTTTTGTATTGTCCGATTTTTAATAACTAACAACCAACAACTTAATTAAGGTTTATATGAATTCAACCATCGAAACTATTCTTTTATATACTATAGGCGCAGGATTATTATCTATAGTTTATGGATATTTAACTGGAAAAAATATTTTAAATTCAAGTGCAGGAAATGCTAAAATGCAAGATATTGCATCAGCAATTCAAATTGGTGCAAAAGCTTATCTAGCAAGACAATATAAAACGATTGCCATAGTTGGTGTAGTTGTTTTGATTATTGTAAGTTTTGCTTTTAGTATGCTTGTTGGATTGGGTTATCTTATTGGTGCAACTCTATCAGGTATAGCTGGATATGTTGGGATGTTAGTTTCTGTAGAAGCAAATGTAAGAACTGCTGAAGCATCTAAAAAAGGATTGGCTAGCGGCCTATCTGTGGCTTTTAAATCTGGAGCGGTAACTGGTATGTTGGTTGCTGGTTTAGCATTATTATCAATAGCAGTTTATTATTATTTATTATTAAAATTTAACGTTGATGAAAGGGAAATTGTTAATGCTCTTGTTGCACTTGGTTTTGGTGCATCATTAATTTCTATTTTTGCAAGACTGGGTGGTGGAATATTCACAAAAGGAGCTGATGTAGGAGCTGACTTAGTTGGAAAAGTTGAAGCTGGTATACCAGAGGATGATCCTCGAAATCCAGCTGTAATTGCTGACAATGTGGGTGATAATGTAGGTGATTGTGCAGGTATGGCAGCTGATTTATTTGAAACATATGCTGTTACTATTGTTGCTACAATGGTCTTGTCATCTATTTTTTTCCAGGGTGACATGTCAATGATGATTTATCCTTTAACTATTGGTGGAGCTTGTATTTTAACATCTATATTAGGCACATTTTTTGTAAAATTAGGTAAAAGTAAAAATGTAATGAATGCTTTATACAAAGGTTTTGTAGTTTCAGCTATTTCGTCGTTAATAATTCTTTATCCTGTTACTGATTATGTATTAGGTTTAGACAATACATATAACTTAGAAAATAAAGTTTTTTCAGGTATGAGTTTATACTATTGTGGGGTAATAGGTTTAGTAATAACAGGCTTATTAATCTGGGTTACTGAATACTACACAGGAACTAATTACAGACCTGTTAGAAGTGTAGCTAGTTCATCTACCACAGGTCATGGAACGAATGTTATTCAAGGACTAGCTGTTTCACTTGAAGCTACAGCAATTCCAGCTTTAATTATTGTTACTGGAATATTAGCGACCAATCATATTGCTGGTCTTTATGGAATTGCAATTGCAGTCACAACTATGTTGGCTTTAGCTGGAATGGTTGTTGCACTAGATGCTTATGGTCCTGTTACTGATAACGCTGGCGGTATAGCTGAAATGTCTAAATTACCAAATAATGTGAGAAAAACTACAGATGCCCTTGATGCTGTCGGAAACACAACAAAAGCTGTAACAAAAGGTTATGCTATAGGTTCAGCAGGATTAGGAGCATTAGTTCTTTTCGCAGCATATACAGAAGATATAAAGCACTTTTCTAAAGAAGCAGGATCTGCACTTGAGGGAATTGTTGTTACTTTTGATCTATCAAATCCATATGTTGTCGTTGGTTTATTGATTGGTGGAATGCTTCCATATTTATTTGGTTCAATGGGTATGCAGGCTGTTGGTAGAGCTGGTGGTGCTGTAGTTGTTGAAGTAAGAAGACAATTTAAAAAATATCCAGGCATAATGAAGAGAAAACAAAAACCAGATTATGCAAAATTGGTTGATTTATTGACTGTTGCGGCAATTAAAGAAATGATAATTCCATCTTTATTACCTGTTTTATCTCCAATTGTTTTATATTTTATTATTTTTGCCATTGGAGGACAAGTTGCAGCATTAGCATCAGTTGGTGCAATGTTGCTTGGTGTAATTATCACTGGTCTTTTTGTTGCTGTTTCTATGACTGCTGGAGGAGGCGCTTGGGATAATGCAAAAAAATATATCGAAGACGGAAACCATGGTGGAAAAGGATCAGAAGCTCATAAAGCCGCTGTAACAGGAGATACAGTAGGGGATCCCTATAAAGATACTGCAGGACCAGCAGTTAATCCTATGATTAAGATAACAAATATTGTTGCCTTACTATTATTAGCTGTTATCGCTGGCTAATTTCTTTTCTTTTCTTGGCCCTAACACCTAGAGGATCGTTTATTTTTTGCCTCATACTAGACATAAAATCATAAATAAATGAGTTTCTTGCAAAAGTTGCCTCAGTCGTTTCTTCTACGACTTTTATTTTCTGCATATCATCCATATTATAAAAATCTTTTTTTTTAAGAATACCAAAATTATCAATTTCTAAAACAAGTACATCGTTTTTGAATATTTTCATTCTACCTAAATTTCTTAATTTTGATTGGGTCTGTTTCCTTTCAATATATATCCATATATCATTGTCAAATTTACTTCGTGTGGATGGTGTACCTAAAATTTTTCTCACATCATTACTTGTAGATTCATCTATAATTAGTTGTTTTTGTTTTTTTTCAAGAAAGGGAACGCCATGGTGTTTGACAACCTTTTTAAAAGAACAATTTGTTACTACTAATGTAAAAAAAAATATATATAGTATTTTTATCATGGCAGAAAATTATATTAATATTTATAACAATTTAATCAATTACTCTAGAAATAAAAAACTATATAGTTCACTAAATAGAGAAGATAATTTTTCTGATCGTTTAACATTTTTTCTTATTCACTTTGCTTTCTTTTTGAAAAATTATAAAGACAAAGAAAATAAGGATTTTTTACAAAAAATTTACGATTTTAATTTTAGACAACTAGAATTAAGTATTCGTGAGATAGGCTATGGTGATCAATCAATAAATAAAAAAATGAAAGTTTATTTAAATTTATTTCATGCTATTGTTTCAGAAATACACTTTTGGGATGAATTGGATAAAAATGAAAAATTAAAAAAACTATCCTTTTTTTTAGATGATTTTAAAGAAATCAATATTTTGGTTGATTATTTTGATGATTTTGACCAAAATTTGAAGAAAAAAAATTTGAATTTTTTTTTAAAAAGTGTAATTAGTCCATAATTATGGCAGTTCCAAAACGAAAACAAACCCCATCAAGAACTGGTATGAGAAGGTCTAAGAATATGAAATTCTCATCTAAAAATGTTATTGAAGATAAAAAAACGGGTGAATATAGGTTGTCCCATCATTTAGATTTAAAGACTGGGATGTATAAAGGCCGTCAAGTTTTAGACCCGGAAGATTAATTATATTTGAAAATGTCAGATTTAACTAAAATTGCAGTTGATGCAATGGGCGGTGATGGATCACCAAAAAAGATCATTGATGGTATAATCCATAATCATAAGTTAAATGGAATGAATTTTTTTATAATCTTTGGTAACCAAAAAGATATTGAACCCCATATAAATAATAAAATAAATAAAAATTTTTATAAAATAATACATACTGAAAATATCGTAAAAAGCACAGATAGCCCTCTTGAAGCTGCTAAAAGAGGTAAAAATACGAGTATGTGGTTAGCAATTGAGAGTGTTAAAAATAAAGAGGCAGATATTGTAATATCTGCGGGAAATACAGGTGCATTACTTGTGATAGCTAAATTAAATTTAAAGATGATAGAAAATATAGATAAACCAGCCTTATCAGCTTTATGGCCAAACAAGAAAGGGTTGAGCGTTGTTTTAGATTTAGGTGCTAATATAGAATGTAGTTCAAAAAATTTAGTTGATTTTTCAATCATGGGTGCATCACTTTATAAATCTCTTTATCCCGATGAAACACCTAATACAGCTTTACTTAATATTGGTTCTGAGGAATTAAAGGGCAATGAAATTATTAAAGAAACTTTTCAATTACTTAATGAAAAAAAATTAAATAATTTTAATTTCTCTGGTTACATAGAAGGAAATCAGATTATGGACGGTATTGTAAATGTAATAGTCTCAGATGGCTTTACAGGCAATGTTGCACTTAAAACAGCTGAGGGAACAGCAAATTTTATCACAAATGAATTAAAAAAAGTTTTTAAAGGATCTTTATTGGGTAAAGTATCATCAATGTTAAATTATTCAAATTTAAAAAGATTTAAAAAAAGATTAGATCCAAGATTATATAATGGTGCAATTTTTATTGGATTAGACTCCCCAGTGGTTAAAAGTCATGGTGGAACAGATTACATTGGTTTTTCAAATTCTCTGGATGTCTGTAGTAAAATTGTTAAGGGAAATTTGATTAACAAAATTAGAGAAAATATTTAATTAATGAGAATAAATTTAACAAAAAAAGATCTTATCAACGCTGTCTATATGCAGCTTGGGTTTTCTAAACAAATAGCAGAAAATTTAATTGAAGAATTTTTTTCTATAATTGTTACAAATCTTATTGAAAATAAAAGTGTAAAAATTTCCAAATTCGGAACATTTTCTATTAGATCCAAAAATCCAAGAATAGGTAGAAATCCGAAAACTAAAGAGAAAAAAGAAATTTCTAAAAGAAATGTAGTTCTATTCAAGCCCTCTAAAGAATTCAAAAATTTCTTAAATATTACAGGAGATAATGCATCCTAATAACACTTGATAAAAATACTATTTTGCAATAAAAAAACTGAGATTTGGTCCCTTCGTCTATCGGTTAGGACACGTGGTTTTCATCCTCGAAAGAGGGGTTCGATTCCCCTAGGGACCGCCATAATTATGATATTTTATGTTTATATGCTCAAAAGCATAAATAAGAGAACAACAAAAACATACGTAGGATATACTAATAACCTTGATTTGAGACTTAAAAAACATAATTCAGGATTTGGAGCAAAATCAACACGTGGTCGAAAATGGAAAATAATCTATAAGAAAAAATTTTATGATAAAAGTTTAGCTATGTCATTTGAGTATAAATTAAAAAAAGATAAGATTGAGAGAAAACGACTATTAAGCATAAGTTAAAATGAAAATAGCTTCAATACTTCCTTATAAAGAAAATTATACTAAACATGGTGCTGGAGCTGTCTCCTTATGGATTAGTGAATTTTTGAGAGATTCCAAGTATAAAAAAGATACTTTTATTTTTGGAAATACACTTAAAAAAAAATTTTTAACTAAAAACTACATTAATATTAATATAGAAAATATAAATTCTAAACTACACAGCACTACAAAGAAGTACTCAGAAAAAATTATACGAACAATTAAAGATTTTGAGTTTGATATAATTGAATTACATAATAGACCGATTATGGTAAAAAGCTTTTTTCAAAGGACTAATTCGAAAATAATTTTATACTTTCATAATGACCCAACAACAATGAAAGGAGCTAAAAGTATCGAAGATCGTTTATACTTATTAAAAAATGTAGATAAAATAATCTTTATATCTTCATGGGTTAAAAAAAAATTTTTTAAAGGTCTGCCAATTTTGTCAGATAATAAAACAAGTATAATATATCATAGCATAGACCCTTTTAAAAAAAAACCTAAGAAAAAAAAACAAATTATTTTTGTTGGTAAGCTCAATGAATCTAAAGGATATGATTTGTATTGTAAATCAATGTTTAAGATTTTGAATTTAAATAAAAAATGGCAAGCATTTTCAATTGGTGAAGAAAAAAGATTTAAAGATTTTCCAACCCATGAAAGGCATAAAAATCTTGGACAGATAACTCATAAAAGAGTTCTGGACATATTAAGTAAATCTGAGATAGCTATAATACCCTCTAGATGGGAAGAGCCATTTGGTCGAACAGCACTGGAGGCATCGTCACGTGGATGTGCAACAATTATTTCTAATTCTGGTGGCTTAATTGAGACAACAGATCATTCAATAGTTTTAAAAAAATTAGATGTTAAAAACATCGTATCTGAAACTTTAAAGTTAATTAGAAATAATAACTTAAGAAAAAATATACAATTTAAAAGTAGAAAATTTATTAAACATAAATTAAAAGAAAATTCAAAAAAAATTGATTTAATGAGACTTTCATTATTTCCATTTACAAATATTAATATTAATAAGAAAAATAAATTAAGGATATTAAATATTTATAACGTAGCCCAAAAATTAAATCATAGGATTTATAACTTATCTCTTGGTAAAAAATTTACTAACGGATTTATTAGAAATGGTCACGATGTCATTGAAATAAGTGATCGGGACTATATGAAGCAAAACAAGTCTTTTGGATTTTTTAATTTAGAAAATAAATTTAATCAATATTTAAAAGAAACTTTTAAAAATTATAATCCAGATTTAATAATTTTTGGACATACTGAGAATATTAATAGCGAAATAATTGATGATTTTAGATCTCTTAATAAAAATGTAATAATCTCTCAATGGAATGAAGATCCTTTAATGACTAATTTAACTGAAACTTCAAAAAATATAAATAAATTAAAAAATTTTATTCCATTAGTTGATCATTCTTTTATTACAACAAATCCAAGTATACTTAATATTTCTAAGAATAGTTTAAAGAATGTTCATTTCTTCATGACACCAGTAGATAAAAATATTGAATGTTTTGATGTTTATAAACTCAATCCTACTAATGATGTTTTTTATGCTATGAGCCATGGTGTTAATCGAGGCACTTTAAAAGATAGAAAAACAGACAATAGAGCAAACTTCTTAAAAAAACTTATAAATAAAAGCAATGGTATTAAATTTGATTTTTATGGTTTTGGTAAACAAGAGCCAATTTGGGGTAACGATTTTTACAAGTCATTATTAAATTCCAAAATGGCCCTAAATTTGAGTAGAGGTAATCCAACTAAACACTATTCAAGCAATAGAATTGCTTCACTTATGGGAAACGGATTGTTAGTTTTCATAGATAAAAAGGTTCAAATGGACTATTTTTTTAACCCAAATGAAATCATTTCATATGATTCTATAGATGATCTTGCAAGTAAAATTAAGTATTACAAGATGAATGATAAATTAAGAATAAAAATTGCAAAAAAAGGTAAAGAAAAATACTTTAAATTATTCAATGAAACAAAGGTTTGTAAATATATAATTGATAAATCTTTAGGAAAAAAAGCATCTTTAATTTAAAAATCTAAATTTTAATTTTATTAAGTGCGTTATTTTTAAAAATATTTGCTTCCTTTATATATCTTCTTACCATTTGTGTTGTTTTATGACCTGTCATAGCCATAATACTTCTTTCATCTGCACCAGATTCTGCCGCGGCCGTAGCAAAACCCGACCTTAGACTATGACCAGCAAAATTTTTATTTTCAATTCCTGATAGATTTAAATATTTTTTCATTATTAAAACTACAGATTGATCAGTTAGTCTTTTGTTAGTTAAAGATGATCCTTTAGAAAATTTTCTAAAAATAGGTCCCGATTTAATTTGTGAAATTTCCAACCATTTTTTTATATTTGTAACTGGACAATAGGTTTCATTAGTGAAGTAGGGCAGTCCTTTTATCATACCCTCGCCAAATTGATCAGTTTTTGATCTTTTAATGGTAATTTTGAGTCCTTCAGGGACAAATTCCAAATCTTCATGATCAATTGATATAAGTTCTTTTCGTCTAAATCCGCCTCCAAAGCCAACTAATAAAATTGACTTGTCCCTGTATTTCTTAATTTCCTGAATTTTTTGTTTATCTATTACATTAATTATTAATTTTAAATGATTGATTAATAATGGTTTTTTACCTTTTTGAATGCTCCCTTTTACTCTTCTTATACCCATTAAATTCTCGACAATTATAGGATGTTTTGTATCTAAATAATGCCCTTTAAGCTTATGAACCATACTTATTGACACCAGTCTTCTTCTCAGAGTACTGATTTTTGAATTTTTCGAAAGATGAGTTAAATATAAAGAAACTACTTTAGGATCAGATGGTAGTGAATTTAACCCATGTTTAAAACAAAAAGCGGCAAAATCTCTAAAATCTGATTTATAAGCTCTTAAAGTATTATTAGATTTAGAATTTTTTAAATTATTTAAAGTTGCCTCATGCAGCGATTTTAGATCTGTTGTTAAATTATTCATAACATTACTATTGATAACAATTAATTATCAATAGTAATATATTAAGTGATTTTTAATGTCAATAGTTTAAATATAAAATAATATGGGTTCAGTAGATGGAGAAATTCCAGCAGTATGGTTCCTAATCACATCTGTTGGATTTATTATTTTGAGTTCAATTCAATATAAGAATCACGGAAAAAGCATTGAAACTATCTTTTTATCTATAATGGCTATTTTGTTTTTGATAAGTTATTTTATATTAGTTTTTAAATCTTAAATTATCCCCAATATTCACAACTAATTTTAAAATTTTTAAGAATCAATTATAAAGTGATACATGATTTCTTTTTAATTTGTTATTATGCACTTAATTAAGGGGCAACTCTTAACTGGCCGGTTGGAGAAAAGCCGAGAGGTACAATTCCAAAGGGCAGAAAGCTCTGCAAAGCATCGCTGAACATGCAGAGTGGTGGGCATGGCGGTAGCGCATCAACGACGTGCCAAAACAACTGTTCTTTGCACCTTTAAAAAGTGCAAGGAAACAGGTGTTTTTTAAAAAAAATGATTTTTAAAGGCACAAAATTCCAAATTAAAGTCTGGAAATATCTTAAAACTATACCAAAAGGCAAGGTAAAAACCTATAAACAAGTGGCTATTGGTATAAAAAGCCCTAAATCAGCTCGTGCTGTAGCTAATGCTTGTGCTAAAAACCAATATGCTCCAAAAGTACCCTGTCATAGAGTGGTCAGATCTGATGGAGCTCTTGGAGGTTACTCTGGGAGAGGTGGAATTATGCAAAAGCTCAAATTACTTAGGTCTGAAAAAGTAGTAATTTAGACCTTTTTTAAGGCTTTTTTATGCTAAAAAAGCTAGTTAATTCGTGCTTTTTTGATCTTTTTGCTGGCTTTTCACTAAATAACATAATTCACCCTTCAGTTGTACCATATATGAGCCTATACTTAAAATAGACCCCTCTATGGGCGTTTAAATGGTATATTCAATTAATGCATCACTCTACTATTCAACTATATCAACGTTTTTAGGCACCCCTATTTTATTAACAATTTAATAATTACAATGTTAAAAAACCTTAATTTTTATGTGTTATTTAATATTTTTTTTATTTATGAAAAATCTTAAATATTCTAACAAGAAAGTGGAGTGATTTAATTTAAAATATTAAAAATACTTAATTAATTAAAATATTTCAATTATAAAAAAATCAATAAATACAACATTTTAAATATAATACTTAATGTAATACATTAGATATTAGTAAATAAAAATGACCTATTATTTTATCTTTTTAACTAAGCTTTCTCGTCTAAAGATATAAAGACCACTTAATACGATTATTAATAAACCCAAAAAAGTCCAATTATCAGGAAAATCACTGAAGAAATAATAGCCTATAAAAATGTTTGTAATGATTTCAAAGTAGCTAAATGGAGCTAACTTAGAAGCATCAGCATATTTGAGAGACAATATAAGGAACAAATGACCAATACAGGCGAATATACCTATCGCCGCCATCATAGTCCATTGATTTAGTGTTGGTTTTACCCAAATAAATGGCATTACAGCAGAAGTAATTATCGCCCCTACTACACCAGTTAATAATAAAGTTAATAATGGATTGTCTGAGGTGCTTAATTTACGAGTAATTATTAAATAAAACCCATACATAACTCCTGTACAAAGTGCAGAAAGACTCGCTGAATTAATTTCTACAAATCCTGGTCTGATAACTATCAAAGAGCCAACAAATCCGATGATTACCGCTGTCCATCTTCTAAAACCAACTTTTTCTTTTAGAAATGTTGGTGAGAAAGCGGTAACAATTAATGGTGCAATAAATGCTAAAGTTAATGCCTTAGCCAAAGATATAATTGATATAGCATAAAAAAAGAAAATATTTGCAAGAAGTAAGATCAATCCTCTAATAAGCTGTAACATAGGTTTATTGGTCCAAACTAAATTTTTCCTAAAAAATAAAAACATGATTGGCAAAGTAAGAACGACAGTAAAAAAATATCTTGCCCAAGTAATTTGTAATACAGGAAGGTCTGAGCTTAAATATTTTGCAAATCCATCCATTATAGGAAGCATTATCCATGCTAATAAATTGAAAGTTATAGCCTTCATCTTTAGAAGAAGGATATAGATTAATTAAAGTACTTTAAAGCAAAGAAAACAACTATGGGAACAGTTATGAATGACATGAGTGTTGAAACAACAATGGTGCTTGCAACACTATCAACGATCCTTTTAGGAGAATATATTGATGCTACAAGATAGTTAAGAACAGCACTTGGCATGGAGCATTGAATTAACAAAACCCCCGCTGCAAATCCTTCAAGATTAAAATATAAGATTAATAAATATCCAATTATGGGACCAACGATAACACGTCCAATAGAGGAAAATATTGCTTTATTTAGGGAAAAAACTTTAAGTCTAGTTAAAGCGATTCCTAATGACATCAAGATAAGAAATATTGTTGCATACATTAAGAGAAAAGTAGTATTTTCAATAAATCCTGGAAGTTCTAAATCATAATAAAGTAAGAATATAGCAATTATTATTGCATAAAATGGAGGGCTTTTAAGTATTACATTTAAACTAAATTTTCTGTCAGACAAAAAAACTCCTAGGGTAAAATGACACAAAATAATTAAGGCAGATATTGCAGCTGAAACACCAAGACCTTGTGAACCATAGGCAAAAAGACATATCGGTAAACCCATATTTCCAGTATTTGGCATGGTTAATGGAGGTAGTTCCCTAATAATATCTTTAGTATTTAAAAAATATAATATTATTACTCCAGTAATCATGAATCCACCAATGGCTAATGCATAATACCAAAAATAATTAATAAAAATGTTAAATGATATATTTACTGGATTTAAAGCATAAATAATCATTGCCGGAGTGCCTACATTAGCTGCAAAATTAGTAATAAAAGTTGTATCTATTTTTGGATTTTTTTTACCTAAATAATATCCAATTCCAACAACAAAAAAAACAGGAAATAAAACTTCAAAAAGTTTAATATAAATATCCATTAATTATATAGTCTGATCAATGTTGGAAATTTAAGAATATTTTTATTTTTTTTAAATATTGATAAACAATTTCTTGAGTTAATTTCTGTTGTTTTATGGGTGATAATCACAATTGTTGCTTTTTTATTCTTCTTATCAGGTGTTTGAATTATTCTTTTTACCGAAATTTTATATTTTGCTAATCTATTTGTTATTAATGAGAGAACTCCTTGTTTATCTTTGACCTCAAACCTAAGATATAAGGAATTTGTATATTTGTCATTGTTGAATGGTTTAATTGACTTTCTTTTATTGTATGAAATACCAAAAGGATATTTAGAATTACCCCTTAAAATAGATAATAGATCAGATAATAAAGATGAAGATGTTGGACCAGGTCCAGCGCCCTCACCTTGTAGAACACTTTGACCTATTGGTTTACCTTCTGTAATAACTGCATTCATAACACCATTAACATTTCCTATATATGTGTTTTTACTTACCAAACATGGGTGTACTGTCTCAAATAGTTGACCATTAATAATTTCAGAAATTCCGAGTAATTTAACTCTAAGACCTAATTGATTAGCAATCTTAATATCCTCTAATTTAATATTTTCAATACCTTCCATTATGCATTTACTTTTAGAAATTTTTGTATTGAAAGAAAGAGCAGATAATATTCTAATCTTCGCAAAAGCGTCAAAACCATTTAGATCTAATTTTGGATTACCTGGCTCCGCATAGCCAAGTTTTTGCGCTTTTTGTAAAACCTTATCAAAAGTTTCATTACTAATTTCCATTTCTGATAAAATATAATTAGTTGTACCATTCAGTATACCATAAACTTTACTAATTCTATTTGTTGCTAAACCCTCTTTGATTGTTCTTAAAATAGGAATTCCTCCGGCAACGGAAGCCTCAAACTCTAAATTTACTTTATTTTTTTCTGCTAGCTTAGAGAGATAATCTCCGTGTTTTGCTATTAGCGCCTTATTAGGAGTTATAACATTAATTTTATTTTGTAAGGCAATTTCTACAACTTTTTTTGAAATACCGTCCGATTGACCTACACATTCAAATAAAACATCTATTTTTTTTTCTGTAAAAATTTTAAGAGGATTTGAATAAAAAATTTTCTTATTAATATTGAAACGTCTTTTTTTATTTATTTTTTTTGCTGATATAGCGATAACTTTAATTTTTTTTCCTGTTTTAATCTCAATTTCTTTTTTTTTTAGGTTTAATTCATTATATAAGTATATGCCAACTTGACCTAATCCCACTAATGCAATGTTAATATTTTTATTCATTAATTAATATCCGGAAATTCACTTCTCTTAGCGTAATTATTTATATAAACTTGATATTCATCAAAACTCATTAATCTAATATCATTTGATTTTTTCATAACTTCTACTAACTTTATACTCTTATCACTTTTTTTATTATTTTTTTCGTGCCAATAAACAGAATCAATATTAAATGAGCACGAGCTTAAAGTAAGACCAAAAATTATAAATACTATTTTTTTCATTTAAATCCAGAATTTGTTGGAAAACCAAATTTTAAATTCATATTTTGTATTGCTTGGCCTGCCCCACCTTTAATTAAATTATCAATTGCTGAAAGTATGATTATCTTGTTTTTATTTTTTGAAGTGCAGACTGATATTTTACAATTATTTGTGTTTATTACATCATTTGTACTTATTAATTTATCTTTACTTAATATCTTTATAAAATTTGCCTTTTTATAATATTTTTTTAATGTTTTTAATATTTTTGATATTGAGGAAGATTTATTGAGATCTACATAAATTGTGCTTAAAATACCTCTAAACATAGGTGTTAAGTGAGGAGTAAAATCAAACTGAATACTTCCTTTAATAAATCTTTTAATCATCTCTTCAATTTCAGAATTATGTTTATGTGAGGCAACACCATAAACACTTAAAGATTCATATAGGTTTTTACCCTTATATTTTTTGTGAACAATTCGACCAGCGCCAGAATATCCTGATTTAGAGTCAATAATAATATTATCTTTTTTGATTAACTTATTCTTTAATAAAGGGATTAAAGGTAATAGAATAGATGTGGGGTAACATCCTGGACAAGAAATAATCTTATAATTTTTAACTTTTTGATCTGTGATTTCAGGCAATGAATAGATACTTTTTTTAATATTATATTTTGCTTTATGATTTTTTTTATACCATTTTTTATATTCTGAAGCTTTTTGAAGTCTAAAATCTGCAGCAAGATCAATCAAGACATTTTGTTTATTTAAATATTTCGAAATTATCTGAGCTTCTCCATTAGGAAGAGCAGTAAATATTATATCAACTTTTTTTAAAAGTTTTTTATCAAATTTAACAATTTTTGGTAATTTTTTTAATCCAACTGAGTTATCGTATTTAGATATTTTTTTGCCTATAGAAGTGTTTCCACATAAATACTTTATCCTTACGTATTTATGTTTAACTAACAATTTCACCAATTGGATACCTATGTAACCAGTTGATCCAGCGACTAATACATTAAGCTTAGGCATTTTTCATTATAACAGTTAAAATTTAAAAAAAAATTATCTTTTAGAAAACTGAAAGCTTCTTCTAGCTTTTCTTCTTCCAGGTTTTTTTCTTTCAACAGCCCTGGAGTCTCTCGTGGTTAATTTCTCAGTTCTAAGTGTAGATTTAAAGCTTTCGTTGAATAATACTAAAGCTTTTGAAATTCCATGTACCATTGCCCCTGCCTGTCCTGTAGGACCGCCACCTTTAACATTGCATCTCACATCGTAATCTGTAGCTTGATTTATTAATTCAAAAGGTCTTGTAATTTGCATCTTATGGTTCTCACTAGCAAAATATTCATTGTATAATTTACCATTTACATAAATTTTCCCCGAACCTTTTTTCAACCAAACTCTTGCAACAGATGTTTTTCTTCTTCCAGTTGCATATTTACTATCCTTAAAATCAAGTTTTAATTTTATTGTTTTTGATAAAGTTTGAGTATTTTCCATATTAATTTCTTGCTATATTCTTATTATTCAATTTATCTAATTCTATTACTTTAAGATTTTGAGCAGAATGTGGATGATTATTACCAGAATAAATTTTTAGTTTTGTAAGTTGTTTTCGACCTAAAACTCCACCTGGTAACATTCTTTTAACTGCAAGCTTTAGAACTTCACTAGGTTTTTTCTCATGTAATTTTTCTGGTGTTGTTTCCTTGATACCACCTGGATAACCAGTGTGTCTATAATATGTTTTATTTTGAAATTTTTTACCTGTAAACTTTATATGTTCAATATTTTTAACTACTACAAAGTCTCCTGTATCCATATTCGGTGTGTAAGTAGCTTTGTTTTTTCCTCTTATAATTTTAGAAACTATTGTTGCGAGTCTTCCCACTACAGCATTTTTTGCATCAATTTCATACCAAGAGGAATTTAACTCACTTTTTTTAACAAATTTTGTCATCAAGCGTGGATTAATACTATTATTAAGTTTAAAGTCAATTTGATATTTGCTTGAAAAATAAATCAATTCTGATAAAAGAATTATGCCGATTTGATCCTATTGCGGGCATAACTGCTAAAAAGGAATTTTCATATTAAATCGGTAGGCATTTGAACTATATTGTGCGCCTTGTACTTATCAAAAGCACTAAAAAAGGAGCAAAATGAAAAAAAAAAGAAATAATCCAGAAACCATTGGTTTACATGGAGGTGAGTATAGAAAAGATCCCGCCACCAATGCTGTTACAGTTCCAATATACAGAACAACTGCTTATCAGTTTGATAATACAGAACATGCAGCAAAACTTTTCAAGCTCGAAGAATTTGGGAATATTTATACAAGAATAATGAATCCAACCAATGATGTTTTAGAAAAAAGATTAGCAGAATTAGAAAGTGGTTTAGCTTGTTTAACTGTTTCTTCTGGTCAGACTGCTTCAACATTTGCCGTGTTAAATGTAGCACAAGCAGGTGATAATATAGTTAGTTCAACTGATTTATATGGAGGAACTGTGTCTCTGTTCACAAACACTCTAAGCAAATTAGGTATTGAAATTCGTTACGCAGACCCATTAGATCCTAAAAATTTTGAAAAACTTGTCGACGATAAAACAAGAGCTTTTTACGGAGAAACACTTCCAAATCCTTATTTGAGAGTTTTTCCTATAAAGGAAGTTTCAGATATAGGAAAAAAATATAGTATCCCTCTAATTATGGATAATACTGCTGCACCAGTTATTTGCAGACCGATTGAACACGGTGCAGCTGTTACAATCCACTCTTTAACTAAGTATATAGGAGGTCATGGTACTGCTGTTGCAGGTAGTATAGTAGATGGTGGTAATTTTGACTGGACTGCAGATCCTAAAAGACAACCATTATTTAATGAACCAGATCCTAGTTATGGTAATGTGATATGGGGTAAAGCAGTTCCAGAATTAACAGGAGCAAATATACCATTTGCTATTAGAGCTAGAGTTTGTTTATTGAGAGACTTAGGTTCGTCATTAGCACCTGACAATGCCTTTTCTATTATACAAGGGTTAGAAACTTGTGCTTTAAGAATGAAACAACATTGTCAAAATGCAAATAAAGTTGTCGAATTTTTATCTAAACACAAAGAAGTTTCAAAAGTAATATACTCAACTAAGCATGAAAAAAAGATATCAGATAGGGCAAAAAAATACCTCACAGGTGGAAATGGTGCAATGGTTGGAATTGAACTCAAAGGTGGTATTGAAGCTGGTAAAAGATTTATTGAGTCTTTAAAGATGTTCTATCATGTTGCTAATATTGGTGATGCAAGAAGTTTAGCTACTCACCCAGCTAGTACAACTCACAGTCAATTAAGTGAAAATCAACTTGCAGCATCAGGTGTTACTCAAGGTTATGTAAGATTATGTATAGGTATTGAACACATAGATGATATAATTTCGGATCTAAATCAGGCTTTAAATAGATCTTCTAGGGGTAATTTAAAAGCAGTAAGTTAATTTTGTTTATTTATATATAAAAAATATATAGAGGAACTTATTAAAAAAATTGAACTTAACTGGTGCATAGCTGCTAAATATATGTAGGCACCATGAATGACTGTATAAATTCCTAAAATAATTTGTAAAAAGATAAAAAAACCAAGAATATTGATTGCTCTATATAGATGGTAAATTTTATTTTTGTAGACTTTAAAAAACATGAATAGATAGTAAAGTGTAATAACATATGCTAAATTTCTATGCATGAACTGAACTAATGACGGTTCGCTAAATGCAGACAATTTAAATAAATTATTTACCATATTATCATCTGGAAAATAATTATTGCCCATTAATGGCCAAGAATTATAAATTTTACCAGCATCCATGCCTGAAACAAAGGCTCCAATTATTATTTGAATAAATATCAATACCAAAAAAAAGAAAGGTATCTTAAGATTAATTTTATATAGATTACCATTATCAACTTTTATCTTTAGATAGTTCCACAATATTAAAGACAAAATTACAAATGCGATTAATAAATGTAAAGAAAGTCTAAAATGACTTACATCTACTCTATTAGTTAACCCACTACTGACCATATACCAGCCAATAAAACCCTGAAAACATATGAGGAAAAAAATAAAATAATAATTTATTAAATTAGAAATTTTGATTTTGAAAGAAAAATAAATTAACGGAATTAAAAAACTGAGGCCAATTAATCTTCCTAAAAAACGATGAGCCCATTCCCACCAGAAAATAATCTTAAATTCTTGTATATTCATATTATAATTTTGAAGTTTAAATTCTGGTATTTCCTTATACAGACTAAAATATATCACCCAATCTTTCTGACTTAAGGGTGGTAATAATCCTGAAAATAACTGCCATTTAGTAATTGAGAGACCTGAGTCAGTTAATCTTGTTAAACCACCAACTACAATCATCGTCGATACAATCCAAAACATTGAAATTAACCAAATAGATAATTGATTATTAATTCTTTGATTTACTGTGTACATAATCGCATAAATATAATAATTTTTTATATATCCAAATATATAAATGTCGCCATTAAAAAGAAAAAAACTAAGCAAAATTAGACTAGAATTAGATAAATTAGATAATTCTCTTATAAAGATAATAAAAAAAAGAACTAATTTAGTTAAAAAGGTTTTAGATCTAAAAGATAAAAAAAATCAAATAGTCGATCAAAAAAGAATTAAGTCAATACTTCTTAATATAAAAAAAAAATCATTAAAAAATAAAATTGATCCACTTATTACAAATAGGATATGGAAAAATATGATATGGTCATATATCGATTTTGAAAAAAGGAATTTTAAAAAAAAATAATTATTTACTATGTGGTGGTAGCTTCTTTTCCACAAAAATTTCATGTTTTCTAGTTGATGGATTATATTTTCTAGCTTTTAATTTTACCTTTGCTTTTTCACCACCAGCTGGTTTTTTGACATAATAAAAAAAAGAGCTATCAGGTTTTTCCTCTGGTACTAGACGAACTTTAACGTGTGTTTTCTTTGCCATTTTATTTTAATTTTTTTAAGCTTTTTACTATATTAGAAATTTTATTTAATTTTATTTTTAAATTGACAGTTCTTATAGAATTATTATCTATTTCGTCAAGCTTTAAAGGTTCTTTGTTATCAAGTATTTTTTTTACACCTTTAATTGTCATTCCTTGATCTTTTAATAAAAAATGAATTTTTTTTAATAATTCAATATTTTTTTTATCGTAATATCTTCGGTTCCCTAAGAAAATCTTTGGTTTTATTTGTTTAAATTTTTTTTCCCAAAAACGAAGCGTATGAGTTGGTATGGAATGACTTTTTTTTGATTTCAAATTTAATAATTCTACAACTTCACTTATAGTTTTGTAAGAATTATCCTCTTTATTCATTTATTTTTTTTTTTAATTTAATAATTTTTTTTGTGTTAACAGATTTATGAGTGATCAAAGTTTCTGAAATATAACTATCTTGCTCAATTTTTATTCCAGAAACAATATCTCCATTTGTAATGCCAGTAGCACAAAATATTGAATCTCCGGTAATGATTTCGTCTAATGAATACTTCTTGTTCAAATCAGTGATTCCCATTTTTTTTGCTCTATTTATATCACTCTCGTTATCAAAAATAAATCTACCTTGGAAAAAACAATTATAAGCATCTAATGCCGATGCAGCTAGCACTCCTTCAGGTCCTCCGCCAATACCCAAAAAAATGTCAATATTATAACTTTCCTTGGAAACCAATAAAGCTCCTGAAATATCTCCATCAGTTATAAGTTTTAAATTTACATCTAAACTTTTAAGCTCATCAATAATTTTTTTATGTCTTGGTCGATCTAAAATACACGCAAATAATTCATTAGGTTCCTTATTTTTATAATCTGCAAGATTAAAAATATTTTTTTTAATTGAATAGTCTAAATCAATTATTCCTTCAGATGGTACATTTGCTGAAATTTTATTCATGTAAGTCTCTGGCGCGCTGAATAGATTTGATTTTTCTGCAACTGCAATAACAGATAAAGCACCAGGTAAATTATTTGCAGCAAAATTTGTTCCCTCTAAAGGATCTACAGCAATATCTAGTTCAGGACCAGACATAGTTCCTAAAGTTTCTCCAATATATAACATGGGAGCTTTATCCAATTCTCCTTCTCCTATAACAACTTTACCTTTCATCTCTATTTGATTTAATTTATTTCTCATCGCATCTACAGCAGATTTATCAGCTGCTATTTTATCTTTTTTACCAACAAAATAATAAGATGATAATGCTGCTCTGGTAGATACATTAAGAAACAAATCTTCAAATTTTTTGTCTAATGACATTATTTTGCAGTTTCAATGGAAATATTTTTCTCTAATTTTGACTCAAATTCTCTTAATCTTTTCCAAACAGAAATTAGTTCAACAATAATTGGCCAACTTCTAACTAAATATTGAAGTGAAGTTTCAACACGACCAAAGGCTCTTATAATTTGTTGAACAAAACCAAGGGTTATTGCACCAGTTACAATTGTTGGTGCTAAAGCAAGATAAGGAACAATAACCATACCTTGTAAATAACTCCATTTAACGGCATTAAAATAAAGATAATGAAAATACATTTTATAATGAATTTTTCTCACCCCACCATAAAGATCTGTAATTTTTGCTGGTTGCGCGCTTTCCTTAAAATCCTCTCCTAACACTAACTCTTTTCTGTAAGCAGCTTCTTCTTTTTGGATATCATATTCGATACCCGGAAGTTTAATTCCTACACTTGCTAAAATTATCGTACCTCCTAATGCAGATATAATTGCGACCCAAACTAAAGCATGATCAACTTCACCGATCCAAGGCAAAACAGTAATACTTTTAGATAAACCCCATAAGATTGGAGTAAAAGCAATTAAAGTCATTACGCTTCTTAATAATTCAGCACCCAAACCTTCCATTATTCTTGCAAATTTAAGTGTATCTTCTTGAACTCTTTGTGATGCCCCCTCTATAGAAGATGCTTCATTCCATTTATCATGGTAAAAATTAGCCATTGCAGTTCGCCATCTAAATGTCCAATGACTAGTAAAATAATCACTTAAAATAACAACTAAAATATATACTGCTGCAATTTTTGCGAATGTAAAAAGATAAGCAATGAACTCTTTTTCAGATACAGAGTTTGGATTTGTAAGTGCTTTTTGTAAAGTATCATAAAATTCTCCAAACCACTCATTAATTCTTACATCAAGTTGAACTTGATACCAAGTAGCAATCAAGATCAGTAAAGTTCCACCTATACTCCATAAATGCCATTTTTTATCTGTAAAAAATTTAAACATAATTTATTTATTTTAAAAAGTTATCTGCATAAGACTTTTTTACTATTTTTCTTTTTTTTGGCTCAATTAATTCAAATTGAATTTTTTTTTTCTTTGCATAATTTACAGCAAGTTCTTTTGTGGAAAATTCTAATTTTAGTTCAGTATAAGTATCATTAGAACTTTCCCATCCCATTAAAGGATTTTTGGTTGGATCATTAGTTTCAAATTCAAGTACCCATTTATCAAGTTTTCCTAAACCTGACTGCATCGCACTTTTGTTAGGTATATATATCTTTGCTTTTCTCATATTAATGGTCGGAGTGGCAGGATTTGAACCTGCGACCCTCTGGTCCCAAACCAGATGCGCTACCAGGCTGCGCTACACTCCGAGATTGTTGGTTATAGCGTTTTTACTTATGTTTTCAATAAAAAGAAAAAGAAAAACAACAGGTAAAAATAGCATTAATTGATTTTACTTTATATATTTTAATATAATTTCAGGAAGCGACAATGTTTATATTAAATAGATATTATAAATTTTACAAATATAATGGATTAGTTAAGACTATTAATAAGATTTTAACAACACCATATCGTATTGTTAAAAAGCATATTTACCAAAAAAATAAAAAAATAATCTTTGAGCAAAATACCTCAGAAAAAAGATTTAATCTGATTTATAAAACTAATTTCTGGTCATCAAATGAAAGTACTTCAGGCTTAGGATCTGAACTAAAAAATACTGCTAATATTGAAAAGGAAATTGTAAATATTATTAAAAAATATGAAATCAAAAGCATTTTAGATGCACCCTGTGGAGATTTTAATTGGGTTAAAAATGTTTTAAATGAAGATTTGTCTTATATTGGTGGAGATATTGTTCAAGAAATAATTGATAATAATATTAAAAAATTTAAAGCTGATAACTTAGATTTCATCAAACTTGACATTACCAACGAAAATTTTCCTGATTCAGATTTGATGATCTGCAGGGATTGTTTAATTCATTTATCGTTTAAAAGTATCAAATTATTTTTTGAAAACTTTAGAAAAAGTAAGATTAACTACTTATTACTTACAACATATAAATTAAAAGATAGAGGTAAAGAAATAGATAATTTAGATATTCCTGATGGAGAATATAGAGAAATAGATTTAACCAGACCTCCGTTCTGTTTACCTAAGCCATTATATGAAATACTAGATAAAGACGAACTGAATAAAAATAGTGGTTTTAATTGTTACTTGAATCTTTATACAAGAAATCAAATTAATGAATTAAAAATTAAATAAATAAATTCTTATATTTTTTAATAAAATTAACTCTATCTCTTCGCCTTATACCAGCTAAATGAATTACCACAGGATTAAAATAAAAATTTGATATTTCATTATTTTTTGGATCATTAAAATTTTTATTTGGCATACTATTCCAGATTCCAGATAATAACTGAATTTTATTTAAAGTAGACTTGTTTGGTTTATTATCTGACAACTTTGAAATTTCAGCTTTGAAACCAATTTCATCCATTACTGCAGCGTTATCTGGCCAATGATGATTTAAATATCTTTTTTTATTCCATACATTTTTAAAAAAATTTAAAGACCACTCAGTACCTCTTACCAGAATTACTCCAACATTAGGTCCCCAGGTTAAAAAATCAACATTTTTATATTTTGTTTTATGTTTGGACCTAAAAAATTGATTGTGAATAAAAATATGTTTTGTTTTATCAATATGATTTAAGATATTTTCGTATCTGCACACAAAGGCATCAGCATCTATCCATAAATAAAATTCATGTGTTTTAGCCTCAAGATTCTCAATTAACATTTTTATTTTCAGCCAATAAAAATGTCTTTCAAATGAACTTCTTTTATCAATTTCATAATCAAATTTGAAATGATTAGCATATTTGATTATGGTTTTTTCTGATTCTTTTCCAACATTTCTATATCTGTGATTGTAACCAGATAAAATTTTTAATTTACTATTTTTAAAATTTTTTGTTTTGCTTTTAAAAAAGAACATCTCTGCATTTATTAGATTTATCAATGATTTTAACCATATACATCAATAGTCAAATGTAAATAAAAAACAAATTTGTTTAAATAATATCAAAACTATAATTAACTTTTTCTAATAAATGATTATAAGTGAATAACAATATTTACTAAAAAAATTATGATTATTGAGTGCATTTGCGGTCAGAAAAAATTTGAAGTCAATTCTGAATTAATCCCTAATACTGGAAGAACAATTCAATGTGGTTCATGTGATAAAGTATGGTTTTATAAACCAGAGAATTTAAATAATGAAAATCAGAAAGATTTAATTATTGAAAATGAAATACCAAATAGTCCCTCAAAAAAAGTCATTAAATCAGATAACAAGGATACACTTGCAAATCAAAATATTTCCTATTTAGAAAACATAAAAAATTACGAGATAACAAAATATAAACCAAGAAAAAGTTTATCTTTTACAAAACTACTTTCTTATTTAATTGTATTTATGATAACTTCTGTTGCTTTATTAGTTGTCATAGATACTTTTAGCACATATTTATATCAATTGTTCCCCTCTCTTGAGCTTGTTATATTTAGTCTTTTTGAGATATTGAAAGATATTAAATTATTTATTAAAGACTTAGTTTAGTCATGATTAATTACTTATCTAAACCTTTTAAATGGTTTTTTAAACTTGAAGCTGCTAGCGGTCTAGTTTTGCTATTTGCGGCTATAATTGCATTAATAATCAGTAACTCTAATTTATCTGATTTATATTTTTCAACTTTAAATAAATACTTATTTATAGGTATTAACAACTTTGGGTTAAAATTATCTGTTTTACATTGGATTAATGATGCCTTAATGGCAATATTTTTTTTCTTTGTCACTTTAGAAATAAAAAGAGAATTTTTACAAGGAGAGCTTTCAAATATAAAACAAGCCTTACTTCCAATAATTGCTGCTGTAGGTGGTATGTTAGTTCCTGCATTATTTTATGTATTTATAAACTTCGGTGATAGCGAAACTATGAATGGATGGGCTATTCCCTCTGCTACCGACATTGCTTTCTCACTTGGTGTATTATCTCTATTAGGAAAGAGAGTACCATTATCTCTAAAAGTTTTTTTAACTGCTTTAGCAATCATTGATGACTTAGGAGCGATTGTTATCATTGCTTTATTTTATTCAGGTGATTTGAACGTCAAATACTTAACGCTTATGCTATTAGCTTTTATTATGCTATTAGTAATAAATAAATTTGATATTAAAAAATTTTTACCTTACTTAGTTGTAGGTATATTTCTTTGGGACTTTACACATAATTCAGGTATTCATGCTACTATTGCTGGAGTTTTATTGGCCATGACCATACCTCACCGAAAGAAAGAAAAAGATTTTTCTTTATTAATCAAAGTTGAACATGCAATAAGTCCTTACGTAGCTTTTGGTATTATGCCTTTATTTGCTTTTGCAAATGCAGGAGTATCTCTAGAGGGCTTATCTTTCAATTCTTTATTAGACAAAGTGCCACTAGGAATTTTATTAGGATTATTTATAGGTAAACAATTAGGTGTGTTTGTATTTTCATATATATCAATTAAAACAAAAATTGCTCAAATGCCTAACAATTCAAATTGGTATAACTTTTATGGTGTTGGCGTTCTAACAGGTATTGGTTTTACAATGAGTCTTTTTGTTGGAAATTTAGCTTTTGTTGAGAATATGCAATATATGGATGGTGTAAAAATAGGAGTACTAACTGGGTCACTTTTATCCACTTTATTTGGTTACTTCTTAATACTACTTACACCTAATAAATGACAAAAAAATTTATATTAGGTTTTACAATAATTATGTTTTTTTTTAAAAACTCAGCTATCGCAAATTATGAAGAAAACTTTTTTGATCTAAATATTGAGAGTATATCTGGTGAAACAATAAATTTTAGTGATTTCAAAAATAACGCAGTATTAATTGTAAATACGGCAAGTTATTGTGGATTTACAAATCAATATCAAGAACTTCAAATCCTTTGGGATAAATATAAAAAAAAGGGTTTAGTTGTTATTGCTGTACCGTCAAATTCATTTAATCAAGAAAAAAATAAGAATTCAGAAGTTAAAGAATTTTGTGAAGTAAATTTTAATATCACCTTTCCAATTTCAGCTATTACCGAAGTAAAAGGAAATAATGCGCATAAGTTATTTAAATGGGCTAAAACTAATCATGGTAGCTCAGCAGTACCAAAATGGAATTTTCATAAGATTCTAATAAATAAAGAAGGAAAAATTGAGGATACCTTTTCTTCCTTTACTAAGCCATTATCAAATAAGATAATTAATAAAATAGAGAATATTTTATAAATTTAGAGCAAGCCCATCAAAAGCTGGTATTATATTTTTAGGTAAAATTTTCTTTAGAACTTTGTAATCTAATACTGGAGATAAATTGGTTAAAATTGCTTTTCTTGGTTTGAACTCTCTAATCATAGAAAGGGAGGTCTCTAAATTAAAATGTGATGGATGGTAGTTATACCAAAGGCAATCTATTACTAAAAATTTTAAATTTTTAAAATATCTGAAATCTTTTCTATAAATTTTACTTACATCACTAATATAAGCCAATTTCTTATCAATAATAAAGCAATTAGATTTAACTTTTCCGTGTTCAACTTTAATTGATTTAACAGAAATTTTTTTCTTATTATTAGATGTAAAAAAAGTTTTAGGTAATTTATGCAATTTTAATGTAGCAGGATACTCTCTAGAGAAACTTTTAAATATATATGAAAAATTATTTTTCAAATATTTAGAGGTAAATGGATCTGCATAAACATCGATTTGATTTTTGCTACTTATATAAAATGATCTTAAATCATTAATTCCATGTGTTTGATCACCATGCATATGTGAAAAAAGCACTTTATTTATCTTTTTAATCTTATGTCTTAATAGTTGTTGACGTAAATCAGGTGATGTATCAATTAAAATATTTTGACTAGAGGTTTTTAATAGTGCAGAACATCGTGTTCTATAATTTTTCTTAATTTTAGGATCACAATTACCAAAAAAACCATCTGGCCTTGGTACACCCATTGAACTACCACAACCAAGTATTATAAACTTCATTCGATCTTAATTAAAAAAAAGATTATTAAAATTATTAGTGGTGATCTTAATAAGTTGAGATTTTTCAATACCCTTTATTTCTGCAAGTTTAGCTGCAGTAAAATCTATAAATGATGGTTCATTTTTTTTTCCTCGATTTGGCACTGGAGCTAAAAAGGGACTATCTGTTTCAATTAGAATTCTATCTAATGGAAGAAACTTAAATGTACTCTGAAGGTCAACAGAATTCTTAAAGGTAATAATACCACTTGCAGAAAAATAAGAGTTAAATTTTAAGAGCTTTTCTGCAAATTTTTGGGATCCTGTGAAACAATGCATCAAAATTTTGAGCTTTTCACCTTTGTATTCATTTAATATTTCATAAGTTTTTTCTTCAGCATTTCTTGAATGAATAATCAATGGTATATTTGCTTTTAATGCAGCTGAAATGTGTATCTTGAAACTTTCTATTTGTTTATCTCTATCTGAATTATCGTAATAAAAATCAAGACCAGTCTCCCCTACTCCAATAATTTTTTTATTTTCATCTAAATTTTTTTTGAAAAATTCTGAGTTGACGTTATTTTTATTTGCCTCATGTGGGTGTATTCCAATGGTGCCAAATATAATTTCATCCTTATTTACAATTTCTTTAACTCTAGAAAAACTTTCAATAGAGGTTGAGATTGTTAATAATTTTTTAACACCGATTTTTTTTGATCGCTGTATAACATTTTTTAAATCACTAAATAATGGCTCATGATCTAGATGGCAATGTGAATCAATCATTTTGTTTTTCTATTTTCTTAAATAGTATATCAATTTTATTAATATCACTTCCTTTTTTTAAAAAATCATTATTTCCGATTGTCTCAAAAAGTACATCTTTTTCTTTAAGATTAAAAATTTTAAGTGCTCTAAGTGATGATTGCGGAATAATGGGATATAGTAAAAAAGATACTTTTCTAAGAATTTCAAGAGTTGTGTAAACTATTGTGTTTAATCTGATCTTATCATCTTTTTTTTTCCACGGCTCCTGATCATTAAAATATTTATTGGCTTCAAATAATCGATTAACAATATAATTAATATAATAATTGATATTTTGATTGTCTATTTCTGATCTTAACTTATTTAAATTTTGACTATATTCATCTAAAAGTTTTATGTCATCATTTTCAAATTTGACTTTTTCTGGCACCTTGCTATCACAATTTTTAATAACAAAAGCAGATACACGTTGACATAAATTACCAAAATTATTTGCTAAATCACTATTAATACAATCCTCTAATCTTTCTTGGGAAATATTACCATCATTTCCAAATGAAACTTCTTTTATTAAATAATATCTTAAAGGATCCAATCCATATTGTTTTATAATTTCTAATGGATCCAATATATTTCCTTTCGATTTAGACATTTTTTCCTCATTGGATAATATCCATCCGTGTCCATAAACTTTTTTTGGAGGAGAAATTTTTGCAGCCAATAGGAATGCAGGCCAATATATTGCATGAAATCTCAATATATCTTTTCCGATCAAGTGAACAGATGCTGGCCAAAATTTTTTATATAACTCATCATCTTTATTGGGATAATTTAAAGCACTAATATAATTAGTGAGAGCATCTAACCATACATATATTACATGATCATCATCATTTGGGACCTTAATACCCCATGAAAAACTTTTTCTACTCACTGACAAATCCTTTAATCCACTTTTAACAAAACTTATCACTTCATTTTTCCTAGACGCTGGAGAAATAAAAGCAGGATTTTTTTGGTAAAATTCTAATAATGGCTTTTCCCACTTAGATAATCTAAAAAAATAAGACTCCTCATCAACCCATTCAACAGGGGATTTAGATGATATAGCAACTTTTTTACTATCAAGCTCTTCTATTTCATCTTCATTGTAAAACGCCTCATCCGATACAGAATACCAACCAGAATATTTTGATAAATAAATATCATCATTTTTTTTCAATTCTTCCCATAAATATTGAACAGATTTTTTATGTCGAGACTCGGTTGTTCGTATAAAATCATTATTTGTTAAATTTAAGGTTTTTGATAAATTCTTGAATGTTTTGCTAATTTCATCACAGAACGCCAAAGGTTCAACTCCTTTTTTTTCAGCAGCTCTTTGAATTTTTAAACCGTGTTCATCAGTCCCAGTCAGAAAATAAACTTTATATCCATCAATTCTTTTAAATCTAGCAAAAAAATCAGCAATAATACTTGAATAAGCATGTCCCATATGAGGTTTAGCTGAGGGATAATAAATAGGTGTTGTAATATAATAATTTTTACTCATTTAAAAGCTTTGAATTTATCTCTAAAAATAAAGATTCATCATCTAAATTGAATTTCTTAAAATCATTTATTCTTCTTAAAAAATAATTGTAAACATCTGAAT
>CACPGB010000005.1 GCA_902633515.1 uncultured Pelagibacteraceae bacterium
CACTTTTTTCAGCCATTAATGAGTCAAAGTCCATAGTCAAAGTCTCACACTTGTCTTTTGGTATTAACGGCATTGATGATCCACCAGGTATAACAGCTTTTAAATTATCCCAGCCACCTATGACTCCTCCAGCATGTACTTCAATTAGTTCTTTTAATGGAATGTTCATCTCTTCCTCAACATTACAAGGATTATTTACGTTTCCAGATATGCAAAAGATTTTAGTACCCGTATTTTTTTCTCTTCCCAAAGATGCAAACCATTTACCACCTCTTCTTAATATTGTTGGTACAACAGCTATAGTTTCCACATTATTTATTATTGTTGGGCAACCATAAAGACCGACTAATGCTGGAAAAGGAGGTTTTAATCTTGGTTGACCTTTTTTCCCCTCAATACTTTCAAGTAATGCTGTCTCTTCTCCACAAATATATGCTCCAGCTCCATAGTGAATATGAATATCCAGATCCCACCCTGTGTCTGCAGCATTTTTACCTAATAGTTTTTTTTCATAAGCCTCATCAATCGCTGCTTGTAATCTTTGTCCATCTAAAAAATATTCACCTCTAATGTAGATATAGCAAACATGTGCTTGAATTGCATAAGATGCAATCAAGCAACCTTCGATTAATTTATGAGGTTCAAATCTTAAAATATCTCTGTCTTTGCAAGTACCTGGCTCCGACTCGTCTCCGTTAATCACTAAATAATGTGGTCTAGAGCCTACTTCTTTAGGTGCAAAAGACCATTTCAAACCTGTTGGAAAACCTGCACCACCTCTTCCCCTGAGTTGAGAGTCTTTAATTTCATTTATAATCCAGTCTCTGCCCTTGTCTGTTATTTCTTTAGTATTAACCCAATCACCTCTTTTTTGAGATGAAGTTATATCAGGTCCTAAATCGTTGTATAAATTTTGAAAAATTCTGTCTTGATCCTTAAGCATTTTTTAAATCTATTAGTGTTTTTCTATTATTTTCTGGTTCATTACTTATTCTCCCTCTATAAGAACCAGGTGTTGGTTTTTCTCCATTCAGAATTTTATCCAAAATTTTTAAAGTTTTTTCTTTATCAAGATCTTCATAGTAATCATCATTAATTTGCATCATCGGAGCATTGACACATGCTCCCAGACACTCAACTTCCATCCATGAACAACTTTTATCATTTGAAAGAACTGACTCATCCTCAGAAATTTTTTCTTTACATGCTTCAACTAATCTGTATGCGCCCCTTATCATACATGGAGTTGTAGTACACACTTGAACAAAATATTTACCTACAGGTGATAAATTATACATGCTATAGAAAGTAGCAACTTCATATACTTTTATATATGGCATATCTAAAAATTTTGCGATATATTTCATTGCAGCTAAAGGTATCCAATTATCATTTTGCTTTTGAGCAATATATAATAATGCCATCACGGCACTTTGTTGTTTTCCTTCTGGATATTTGGTTACAATACTTTTTGCAGCCTCTAATGAAGAAGAGTTGAATTCAAAATTTTCAGGTTGATTTTTTGCAGGTCTTCTTAAACTCATCTATCGACCTCCCCAAAAACTATATCCAGTGAACCAAGAACAGCAGGTACATCTGCTAACATATGACCCTTAATTAAATAGTCCATTGATTGTAAATGCGAAAATCCTGGCGCTCTAATCTTGCACTTGTAAGGTTTATTTGATCCATCTGAGATTAAATAAACACCAAATTCTCCTTTAGGTGCTTCTACAGCGGTGTAAATTTCATCTTTTGGCACACGATATCCCTCAGTAAATAATTTAAAGTGATGTATCAACGCTTCCATAGATTGTTTTATTTCTGCTTTAGATGGTGGAGATATTTTTCCATCAAAAGTTTTGATTGGACCTTTTTCCATCCTCGCTAAACATTGTTTTATAATTGATACACTTTCCTTCATTTCCTCTATTCTACATAAATATCGATCATAACAATCACCATTTTTACCTATCGGAATTTTAAATTCTAATTGATCATAACAATCGTATGGTTGAGATTTTCTTAAATCCCATGGAACCCCTGAGCCTCTAATCATTACACCACTAAAGGAGTAGTCTAATGCATCATCTTTGGTAACTAAACCTATATCAACGTTTCTCTGCTTAAATATTCTATTATCGGTTAAAAGATTCTCAAGATCATTTATTATTTTTGGAAAAGTTTCACAAAATTTCGCTATATCGTTTTCTAAACCAGCGGGTAAATCTTGATGAACTCCACCAGCTCTGAAATAATTTGCGTGTAATCTTGATCCAGATGCTCGTTCGTAAAAAGTCATCAATGTCTCCCTTTCCTCAAAACCCCATAATGATGGTGTTAAGGCACCTACATCTAAAGCTTGAGTAGTAACATTTAATATATGGCTTAATATTCTTCCGATTTCACAAAACATAACTCTTATATATTGCGCTCTTATTGGAACATCGATATCTAGAATTTTCTCTATAGCTAAAGCAAAAGCATGTTCTTGGTTCATGGGAGCAACATAATCAAGTCGATCAAAATATGGGACAGCTTGCATATATGTTTTATTTTCAATTAATTTTTCTGTTCCTCGATGTAACAATCCAATATGGGGGTCTGCTTTTTCTACAACCTCACCATCCAGCTCAAGAATAAGCCTTAATACACCATGGGCAGCAGGATGCTGTGGCCCAAAATTTAAATTTAGATTTTTAATTTTTTTTGTCATTAGTTTCCGATAATTCTTTTATATATTTTGTTCCTTCCCAAGGACTTTCATAATCAAAATTTCTATAATTTTGCTCTAACTTTACAGGCTCACTGATAACTTTTTTTTTCTCTTCGCTATACCTAACTTCTGAGTGACCAGTCAAAGGAAAATCTTTTCTTAATGGGTGACCTTCAAAACCATAATCAGTCAAGATTCTTCTTAAATCAGGATGATCTTTAAAATTTACACCATACATGTCAAAAACTTCTCTTTCCATCCAATTGGCTGATGGAAATACTGATGTTAAAGAAGAGATAAGCTCATTTTCATTGATAAAATAACTTAGGATCATTCTATGATTAAACTCGTGACTTAAGAATAAATACACAATCTTAAATCTTTGTGTTTCTTCAGGATAATCTACAACAGTAATATCAATAAGTTGTCTAAACTTCATATCTTTGTTTGTTTTCATAAATAAGGCAACTTCAATTAAATCTTCTTTATCAATTTCAACAAAAATTTGATCATGATTGATAGAAGTCTTATTAATTTTTGTTGTAAGTTCAGAATTTATCTTTTTCTCTAAATCAGTTAAATTATTCATTTTATCTATTAAAAGATCCCTTATTTCTAATTTTTTTTTGCAATTGCATTATCCCATATAACAATGCCTCAGCTGAAGGTGGACAACCTGGTACATAAATATCAACAGGCACTATACGATCACAACCTCTTACAACAGAATATGAATAATGATAATAACCTCCTCCATTGGCGCAACTCCCCATTGATATAACATACCTTGGTTCTGGCATTTGGTCATAAACTTTTCTTAATGCAGGTGCCATTTTGTTTGTTAAAGTGCCTGCAACGATCATAACATCAGATTGTCTAGGTGACCCTCTTGGGGCAGCGCCAAACCTTTCAAGATCATATCTTGGCATAGCTGTTTGCATCATTTCAACAGCACAGCAAGCAAGTCCAAAAGTCATCCAATGCAAAGACCCAGATCTTGACCAATTTACCAAATTTTCTAGTGATGTCGTAATAAACCCATTCTTGCCAAAATCTTCTGCGAGTTGTTTAAATTCTTCAGGTACTTGATCTAATTTATTGTTCATTAAAAAAAATTTTATTCCCAGTCTAATGCACCTTTTTTCCATTCATAAATAAATCCAATTGTAAGTATGAATAAAAAAATCATCATTGACGTAAAACCTAAGACTCCAATATTTCCTAAAGATATTGCCCACGGAAATAAAAACGCAATTTCAAGATCAAAAATAATAAATAATATTGCAACCAAATAGAACCTTACATCAAATTCCATTCTCGAGTCTTGAAATGGCTCAAATCCACACTCGTAAGCTGATAACTTTTCTGGATCTGGATTTTTTGGTGATAAGATAAAATTGACTACCACAAATGCACAACTTAGCCCCAATGCTATAATTAAAAATAATATTATAGGTAAGTAATCTTTTAAAAATTCCGCAGTCATGATGGAATATATATCATTTTTTGTGGGCAGATGAAGTGGTGTTAGGTCACATTATTCAAAATATACACCTCAATTGATAACAATTATCAGCTGTAAACTAAGGAAGTGGCGGGAGTGAAGGGACTCGAACCCTCGACCTATCGCGTGACAGGCGATCGCTCTAACCAACTGAGCTACACCCCCACTTTTAATTCATTTGGTGGGCAGTAAAGGACTCGAACCTTTGACCCCCTCGGTGTAAACGAGATGCTCTACCAACTGAGCTAACCGCCCATAACCAAAATAGTGGTTATATCTTTTAGTAAAATAACGTCAAGATTTATTACTTGTTATAAATATTAGAAAATCTTTTAAAATCCACCTCTCCAATTATTTTTGGAGTTAAAATTCTGTTCCTCTATTTTAGAAGTGGGTCGTATTAAATAAAAAATTACAAAAACGACACATAGTAAAATTATTAATAATTCCATTGATATTTTTATTGAATACTTGCTTGAGATTTGTCATCTTTTTTTGACATATCAACCTCAACCCATTCAGTTTTTTTAAGTTCTTTAGTTAAAGCAATTTTTAAAACCTCATCAGCGTTTTCTACAGATGTAATTTTTATATCATCAATTATTTTTTTCGGCATATCCACAAGATCTTTTTCATTTTCTTTTGGTATAAGCACTTGTTTGATGCCTGCTCTGTGAGCAGCTAATAATTTTTCTTTTAGACCGCCTATTTGTAAAACCTGACCTGTTAAAGTTACTTCACCTGTCATTGCTAAATCTTTTCTAACTGGAATATTTGTAATTGATGATACAATCGAAGTTACCATTGCTATACCGGCAGAAGGACCATCCTTGGGAGTTGCTCCTTCAGGAACATGTATATGAAAATCCTTCTTTTCAAAAAGTGGGGGTATAATTCCATATTCTAAACATTTAGATCTTACAAATGATTTAGCGGCTTTAACAGACTCTTGCATTACATCTCCTAGTTTACCAGTAATCTGCATTCTGCCCTTACCCGGCATAGTGACTGTCTCAATCTTTAATATTTCTCCACCATACTCTGTCCAAGCTAGACCAGTTACAATACCAATCTTATCATTTATCTCTAATTCACCAAATTTATGTTTGGGGACTCCAAGAAAATCAGATAAATTTTTTGTATCTACTTTTACTTCTTTCTCTTCACCAGCAACAACTTTTTTTACTACCTTTCTTGCAACTTTTGATATTTCCCTTTCAAGATTTCTAACGCCAGACTCTCGCGTATATCTTCTTATAATTTCCTTAATTATATCATCACCAACTTTCATCTCATTCTCCTTTACACCATTATCTTTGATTTGTTTTGGGAGAAGGAATTTATTAGCAATATTAATTTTTTCATCTTCAGTGTAACCAGCCAACCTTATTACTTCCATTCTATCTAATAAAGGCGGCAAAATATTTAAAGTATTAGCTGTTGTTACAAACATTACATCAGATAAATCATAGTCAACCTCAAGATAATGGTCATTGAATGTAGTATTCTGCTCCGGATCCAATGCTTCTAATAAAGCTGATGACGGGTCTCCTCGATAATCATTTCCAATTTTATCAATTTCATCCAATAAAATTAAAGGATTTTTTGTTCCTGCTTTTTTCATCATTTGAATAATCTTACCAGGTAATGATCCTATATATGTTCTTCTATGGCCTCTAATTTCTGCTTCATCTCTCATTCCACCAACTGACATTCTTACAAATTCTCTGTTAGTAGCTTTTGCAATAGATTTACCAAGAGATGTTTTACCAACTCCAGGAGGGCCAACTAAGCACAAAATAGGTCCTTTAATTTTTTCCATTCTCTTTTGAACAGCTAAGAATTCAATTATTCTCTCTTTTATCTTTTCCAATCCAAAATGGTCTTTATCTAGAACATTTAAGGCTTTCGATAGATCTATATCAACTTCACTTTTTTTATGCCATGGTAGTTCTGTCATCCAATCTAAATAATTTCTTACGACTGTCGCTTCAGCTGACATTGGGCTCATATTTTTTAATTTCTTAAGTTCTTGCAAACATTTTTTTTCAACATCTTTAGGCATCCTAGACTTAATTATTGCTTTATTTAAACTGGTGCTTTCATCTTTTCCATCCTCAATCTCACCTAATTCTTTTTGAATAGCTTTTAATTGTTCATTTAAATAATATTCTCTTTGAGTTTTCTCCATTTGCGTTTTAACTCTTCCACGTATTCTTTTTTCAACACCAATAATGCTTGTTTCATTTTCCATTATTTTAATTATTGCGTTTAATCTTTTCTTAACGTCTAAAGTTTCGAAAATTTGCTGTTTTTCTGAAATAGTTGCTGTTATATGGGAGGCAATGTTATCTGCAATTTGAGATGGATCTTTCAATTGTTTTATAGAATTAATAGTTTCATTAGAAATTTTTTTATTTATAGATGTTAATTTTTCTAACCTTCTAAGAGCTGTTGCCGCAAGAGGATACAAATCTTCATCTTTGGTAAGAATGTCGTTATTATGAGTGAATTCGCAACTTATGAATTTATCATTATCCTTAAAATCCAAAATCTTAACTCTTTTATTTCCCTCTACCAAAACTTTTACAGTCCCATCTGGTAATTTTAGAAGCTGAAGTATACTCCCTTCACAACCATACATAAAAATATCTGTTTTTTTGGGATCATCAATTTCAGAATTTTTTTGGGTAACCAAAATTATTTTTTTATCTTTTTTCATTACCTCATTTAGAGCAGTTATAGATTTGTCTCTACCTACAAAAAGTGGAATGACCATACTAGGAAAAACCACGATGTCTCTTAGTGGCAGTAAAGGTAATGATATTTTAACATCCATAAGAAGAATATGGATATTATAAATTATATTGCAATACCTTTTTTTTATTTATTAGGGATATTACGCCGCTGAAGTCTTATTTGTTTTAGATTTATCGTCTGATTCTGAATGGACTATTATTGGTTGTGAATGTCCTTTAACGGAAGCAGCATCAACTATGACCTCTTTAATATTGTCTTGACTTGGTAAATCATACATCGTCCTAAGCAAAATATTCTCCAAAATTGATCGCAAACCTCGTGCTCCAGTTTTTTTTCTAATTGCCTTTAGGGCAATTTCCTTCAACGCACTCTCTTTGAAACTTAGTTTAGCACCATCTAGTTTAAATAATTCTTGATATTGTTTTGTTAAAGAATTTTTTGGTTCTTGTAATATCTTAATTAAAGATTTTTCATCTAAGTCATCTAGAGTAGCAATCATTGGTAATCTACCAATGAATTCTGGAATAAGCCCATATCGCAATAAATCCTCTGGTTCCAATCCTTTCATCCATTCACCAGTCTTTTTATCTTGAGTATTCTTAACGTCAGCACCAAAACCAATTGAAGTTCCCTTATCTCTTTGTGATATAATTTTATCTAATCCTGCAAACGCACCACCACAAATAAATAATATATTTGTTGTATCAACTTGTAAAAATTCCTGCTGAGGATGTTTTCTTCCACCCTGTGGTGGAACACTTGCTATAGTTCCTTCCATAATTTTTAATAAAGCTTGTTGAACTCCCTCTCCTGAAACATCTCTAGTAATCGATGGGTTTTCTGATTTCCTACTTATTTTATCAACCTCGTCTATGTAAACTATTCCTCGTTGAGCTTTTTCAACATTATAATCTGCTGCTTGTAATAACTTTAAAATAATATTCTCAACATCCTCACCCACATATCCTGCCTCGGTTAAAGTTGTTGCATCGGCCATCGTAAATGGAACATCTAAAATTCTTGCAAGTGTTTGTGCTAATAAAGTTTTTCCACATCCAGTGGGGCCAACTAGAAGGATATTTGATTTCGCAAGTTCTACATTTTTACTTGTTTTATTTTCATAATTAAGTCTTTTATAATGATTATGAACTGCGACAGATAAAACTTTTTTTGCATGTGATTGTCCTATTACATAATCATCTAAAACTGAACAAATCTCTTTTGGTGAAGGTAGGCCATCTTGATGTTTTACAAAAGTATCTTTACTCTCTTCTTTGATGATATCCATACAAAGTTCAACACACTCATCGCAGATAAAAACAGTTGGACCAGCTATAAGCTTTCTTACTTCGTGTTGACTCTTTCCGCAGAAAGAACAATATAAAATATTTTTGTTATTTGCATTCATATTATTTATAACGAATCAGTAAATTTATCTTATTATAAGAGACTTATATTAATCAAGTTTCTAATAAATTGATGTCAATATCTTGTGTATTAAGATCTTTTTTCTACCACTTCATCTATTAAACCAAATGACTTAGCTGCATCAGCTGTCATGAAATTATCTCTCTCTAAAGCAGATTTTATTTCATCAACTGACTTACCAGTATGTTTAGAATAAATTTCATTTAATCTTTTTTTTAGAGACAAAACTTCATTAGCATGTATCTCTATATCAGTTGCTTGTCCCTGAAAACCTGCTGATGGTTGATGAACCATTATCCTTGAATTTGGTAATGAAAATCTTTTACCTTTTTTTCCTGCTGAAAGTAAAAATGATCCCATTGATGCTGCTTGTCCAATGCATAAAGTAGAAATATCAGGCTTAACATATTGCATAGTATCGTAAATACCAAGGCCAGCTGTTACAAGGCCTCCTGGGCTGTTTATATATAAATAAATTTCTTTTTTTGGATCTTCTGCCTCTAAAAATAAAAGTTGAGCAGTAACTAATGAAGCAACATTGTCATTAATTTGGCCTGTTAAAAAAATTATTCTCTCTTTTAACAGTCTTGAGTAAATATCATAAGCTCTTTCTCCTTTGCTTGATTGTTCAACAACCATAGGAACTAAAGTGTTCATATGTTCTGATATTTTATTTGTCATAAACTGATTCGTTTTACTTATACAACTTGAGATTACTTTTTGCTAACTTTTTTTGTTTTTTTGACTGATGACTTTGTTTTGGAGGTTTTTGTTTTAGTTTTGTTCGTTGAAGGTTTTTTTGTCTCAACCTTATTTTCAGTTTTTTTTTTGGCCTCATTGATATGACTATATTCTTGCATTTGAGATTGTTTCAAAATTTTTTCCGCCTCCTCTTTTGAAACTTCTTTCTTATTTGGTTTTGCTTTTTCTTTAATTAACTTTAAAATTTTTTCCTCGTAAACAGTGCCTCTTAAGCTAGATAATGCTGAAGGATTTTTTTGATAAAAATCCATGACCATTTTCTCTTGTCCTGGCATCATTCTAATTTGTTTTTGGACTTCAGCTTGTAATTCTTGTTCTGTAACCTTTATTTGATTTTGTTCACCAAATTCATTTAATACTAACCCAACTTTTATTCTTTTTTTAGCAATTTCTTCAAAATTTTTTCTACTTTTTTTTGAGTCTTCTTCGGACATACCTTGCGAAAGAATTTTTACCTCTTCATTAATTAAATTATGTGGGATTTCTGTTATTTTAAATTTCTCAATTTCTTTTAATATTTGATTTTTAGAAAATCGCTCAAGTGAATTTTTGTATTCGTCATTTATTTGCTTCGAGATTAAAGATTTAAGATCTTTTAGATCCTTTGCACCAAAATTTTTTGCAAACTTATCATCAATTTTTACTGGTTCAGGATTTTTTAATATAGTTATTTTGCATTTAAATTTTGCTTTTTTATTTACTAATTCTTTTTCGGGAAAATTTTCAGGTAAAGTAGCCTCAACAGTTTTTTCGTCACCTACTTTAACACCGATCAATTGTTTATCAAAACCTTTTAAAAATAAATCTTTACCTAAAGTTAATTGAGTATTTTTTCCTTCTCCACCTTTAAATGGCTTATCATCAACGGTGGCATTATAATCAAAAGCTATTAAATCACCTTCTTTTGCAATAGTATCATTTGGAGCTTCTTTAAAACTCGGCTGATTTTTTGCAATTTCTTTTATTCTTTTATCTGTTTCAGCTTCATCTATTTTAACCGAATACTCATCAAACTTTATGTTTTCTATAGGCTTTACTTCAACCTTTGGGAGTTCTGTTACCGAAATAATATACTCTAGGTCTTTGTCTTCCCCATATGTTTTGAGATCTAGCTTAGGCTGACCCGCAGGTTTTATATTATTTTGTTGTAACGCTTTAGCTGAAGTATCTTTTATAACTTTATCTAAGACTTCACCAAAAATTGCTTTTCCAAATTGTCTTTTTAAGATCTCCTTTGGTACTTTTCCAGGTCTAAAACCCTTAAGGTTTACAGTTTCTTTTATCTCGTCATACCTTTGATCCATATGAGTATTCATAGTTTTTTTATCTATAAATACTTTTAAGTCTTTATTTAAACCTTTTTTATTTTCTATTGTTACTTTCATAATTAAATGATGGTAGGGCGAAAAGGACTCGAACCTTCACAGATTGCTCTATCGGTTCCTAAGACCGACGCGTCTACCAATTCCGCCATCGCCCCACAAATCTTGGAGTTTTATATATTATTGAAACTATTTGTCCAACGACATTTGTTGTAAAATTTATAAATTTTCCACTATAATGATAATTATGATTGTTTCGCCATGTATAAGTATTTGTAAAACAGATCCCAAAACAGGGTATTGTTATGGCTGTGGCAGAAATAATGAGGAAAAAAAAATTTGGAAACAAGATCATACTTCAGATCAATGGAAAATAGAAAACCTTAAAACAATTAAAGCTAGATTATCTGGATGGCAATTAGAAAGTTTTGAAGAATCCTATACATATAAAATTGAAAATGGTATTTCTCTTTTTAAAAAAAGTTTAAAGAATGAATAGAACTACAATTGTATTAATTATTTACATAATTGGCCTTATCTTTGGAGCTTTGTTTCTTAAAATATGGAGTGCGGACACCAACGTATACAAGGGTCTTTTAGGATTAGGCTGGACAGCTATATTTTTAATAAGTTTATTTTTAGCTGACAAACATGAAAAAAGTTAAATATTTTATCATTTTTTTATTGTTCATTTTACCCATCGAAAGTTTAAAATCTGAGATCATCGTAATGAGTGGTTGTGACGACAAACAAGATGAGTTTTTAAAAAATGAATACATACTTAATTTAAATGAATTAATCATGGTCAGAAATTATGTATACAAAGAAAAAACTTATCAAAAATATAGATTAACAGACCTAAGTGTAAAAAAATCTAATTCATACGTGAGGAATATCTACCAAGAAAATGGAAAAATTTTAACTCACAAACATGGATACCCACAATTTTATACTCAAATACTTTTTGAAAAAGGTAAGCAAGAAATTTTTATGAAAACTGTTTTAAATAATGAGGAGGGAATTACTAAAATTTCCACGTGCAAAAAAGTAGAAAAATTTGATGGGGAAAGTTAATTTTTTTTATTTTTTTTTGTAAAATTTCTTTTTTTTTGATTAAATCTACTTTGAGTAATGTTACTCCTATGTCTAGCATAAGCTTGCTTTTGCGCTTGTTTCATTGCTCTTTTAGAGGACATAATCTTTAATAATTTATTTCTAAACTTCCTATAATATTAAAATTTTTATCGGAAACAACTATTTCACCAGAAGATGTACCATAGTTCAAAACTTCGGATATTAATACGTAATGTGTTACTAAAATTAAATTTTTGTCACTTTCAAATTTTTTAATATATTCTATTAATGCCTCAATCTGCATATTCTTATTTTTAGCGAATTTTGAACTATAGAAAGAATTTAAAAAACTATTTGACGAAAAGTTTTTGAAAGCAATTTGTGCTGTTTCTTTGCATCTACACCACTCGCTAGACAATACTTTTTCAATTTTTATTTTATTATTTCTAAAAAATTCACCAATATATTCCGCTTGTTTTCTTCCTTCTTTACTCAAATTTCTTTGTGTAGAGCAATCGTCTAAATTGAAATTATTTGGATCTCCACTTCCAGGGGCATATGCATGCCTTATGAATATTAATTTTCCACCATCGTCTAATTGATCAATTAATTTTTTATTTAAATCTGCTTTAATAGATGTGGTTAAAGATATAAATAAGATTAATAAGAAAATTAAAAATTTCATATATGGATATTAGATTAGAAAATTTAAATAAGACAATTATTAATTGTAAAAAATGTCCGAGACTAGTTAAGTATATTCACAAAGTAAGCACTCAAAAAAGAAAACAAAATATTAATGAAATATATTGGGGTAAACCTGTTCCAGGTTTTGGAAATTTAAATTCAAAATTAGCAATTATTGGCCTTGCACCTGCTGCCCATGGTGGCACCAGGACTGGAAGGGCTTTTACTGGAGACAAATCAGGAGATTTTTTATTTAAGTGTTTATATGAAGCAGGCATTTCAAATGTTCCTTTTTCGAAAAGTTTAAATGATAATTTAAGATTAAGATCTACTTACATTACTAACATACTAAAATGTGTGCCTCCTGAAGATAAACCGCTAAGTAATGAAATCTCTAATTGCTCTAATTTTTTCGATGAGGAAATATTGTCTTTAAAAAAACTAAAAGTAATTGTTACACTAGGTAAAGTTGCTTTTGATAATTGTATTAAATTATATAAACAAAAATTTAATATTAAAAAAAAATTTATTTTCAAACATGGTAAATCTCAACTATTGCCAAATGGTTTAATCATTTTATCGTGTTATCATCCAAGTCCTAGAAATGTTAATACAAAACTTATTTCAAATAAAATGATGGTAGATTTATTTAAAAAAGCAAAAAAACTTGCTAAGTTTTAATACTATCACAAAAATAGGGACTAAATTTTGAATATATATCCTCAGGAATTTTCACTGGTTTACCATCTTTGTTAACAAAAACTAGATGTACTTGTGCTTCAACTATTACTTCCTCAATCTTTGTAATAATTTGATTCATAAAAAAAGATGTTTTAGTTATGGATTTAACAAAAGATCTAACAGTCAGTTCATCCTCTAAAAAAGCTGATTTTTTATATTCAATGTTACATGACTTAACAATTATTAATAAACCAAATTGATCTTGAATTTTTTTATTACTAGACCCAATGGAAAATAATGCCTCTGTTCTTGCTCTTTCTAAATACTTTAGATAATTAGCATAGTAAACAACCCCACCAGAGTCTGTGTCCTCATAATAAACCTTTAATTTATGAAAAAAATTTTCATGCATGATTAAATTATATCAAAAAAATTATCATTTTACATAAACTAAGATATAGTTGTTGTTGTGAATATTTTTATTATATGGTTAGTATTAGTTGTAGCTTGGAACTTTGGCTATCCCCAAGCAAGCCCGTTAGAAGATGTAATTGTTGCAGTAGCTCTTTCTTTTTTTGGTACAATTTTAAAAAAACATCTTAAAATGTAATTAATCTGCAGAAAAATAAACGTTTTGAAAATAAGCCACACTCTTCATTTTAGAATTATCTGTATCAGACATTATAGCCAGTCCGTCTAATTCGTTAACATCCAAGTCGTGAAATTTTTTGAAATCCTCTTTAACGTTTGCTTTAACTGTAACCCATTCATTTAAATTCTTTTTAGTAGTTGATAAAACATTATCTATTGATTTTTTAGTGTAGGGACTAGGTGAACTGAAGCCAATTTCTCTATTGCTTGAAAAAACGTAGTTTATTGCTCTATTAGAAAGTGGTGTTGCGCCAGTTTTTTTTACAACAAATACTCTAGCTGCAAAATCATGACCTTTTTTTGTGTCTTCCTTTATGCCAAATAAATCTTTTTCGACCTTCCACGTAATATTTATAAAAGGTGTTTTATTAAGATCTATTTTTACCTCTTTACCTAAACCGGAGGCAGAATTATCGGCAACAGCTTTTAAATAATTACCATTTTCATTTGATCCTATAGAGTAATTAGTCTTATTATCTGCACCTCTAACCTTCCTGACCTCTAATTGCGAAAGCTCAACTTCTGTAAACTCAAATGCTTTTATTTCATTAGCAATACCTATCTCAGTCAATAAAAAGACACTAATTAGGAATTTTAAAACTATTTTCATAAATTTTTAAAAAAATTGTTAATACATTATTTTGACAAAATTTAAACAATCAAAAATCAATTTTTATGTGTATTTATAGATTATGAAGACAATTTCAATTTTTATATTATTAATTTACTGGTCGATAATGATTTTTGCTCCAGTTATGTCAAAAGATATCAAATTTAGCAGAGCTAAATCTAATCAGACTAAAATAGTAGAACTAAAGCCACAAAGTTAATACGTTGAACGACCACCACTTATATCAAATACAGCGGCAGTTGAAAAAGTATTTTCCTCTGAAGACAACCAGCAAACTAGTGATGTAAACTCCTCTACTTCAAGAAACCTTCCTCTTGGTACTTTCGACAACATTCTTTTTACGTGTTCTTTGGTCATTTGGTCTAAAATTCTAGTTTTTGCACCTGCAGGAGTGACAGCATTTACTGCTATATTCTTATCTGCTAGCTCTTTACCTAATGACTTTGTTAATCCAATTGCCCCTGCTTTACCAACACTATAAGCACTAGCATTAGCATTGCCATCTTTGCCTGCTACAGAGGCTACATTGACTATCCTGCCATAATTATTTTTGATCATATTGGGTACAATTGTTCTGCAGCAATTAAAAGTTCCCATTAAATTTATGTCTACAACTTTTTTCCACATCTCAATCTCATATTCCCATAAAGTCGCTGTTGGACCAGTTATGCCAGCGTTATTAATTAATATATCAATATTTTTTTGCTTGGTAATTTCTCTTACACATTCCTCAACTTTAAAATAATTTGAAATATCAACTATGTTAAAACTTAAATTGGGACTTTTAATATCTTTAATCGCTTTTTCGATCATTTTTTGATCATTGTCCCAGATAATTACACTCGCATCTGACTTTATTAACCTTTTTGTGATATCCAAACCAAAGCCTTGTGCGCCTCCAGTAACAATTGCAGTTCTACCTTTAAAGTCAAAAGAAATTTTGTCCATAGAACTACTTTCTAGCTAAAAGAAAATAAACGAATGCTGCAACTAAAGCACCAATAATCCAAGAGTAAGATTGTAAAAACATTAGATTTGTATTCCAAATTGTTGAAGCAGAAAAAATAAATCCTAATATTAACGAGTAAACTCCTTTAATGTGCCATCCACCCGAATAATAATAAGAACCACCTCTTTCAAGCGAATATATATCTTTATTAACTATTTTCTCTTTTTTAATGATATAAAAATCAGCAATCATTAATCCAAATAATGGACCAAAAAAAGCACCAATTGTGTCTATGTATGACAAGACTCCAACTTGACTTAAAAGAGTTAACCAAAAAACTCCTATAATAAAACCAAAAATTGCAATTACATAACTAGCACTTTTAAAAGAAAAAGATGAGGGGTCAAAATTTATCAAGGTGTATTGAGAGGGAATAAAGTTTGCTATCAAATTTGTCGATGCAGAAGCAATAATAATAAAAATTAAGGCTAAAGAAACTAAAAGAATATTGTCTAATTTTCCAATTATATCTGTGGGATTAGTTAAGATCATCTCTACATTTTGTGAGTTCAGGTTTTGAAATGCGTTCGCACCTGTTACAATAAATAACGCAAAAAATGAAAAGATGATTAAATTTAAAATTAAACTTAAATTTCCTTTTTTTAACTCATTTTCATTTTTAACATATCTTGAAAAATCACCAAAAGATAAGATTACAATTGAAAAAAAAGTAAAAGTTGTACCTGCAACAGTTATAATGGGGCCAATATTATTGGTATTAAATATATTTTGAAGATCTAATACATTAATGAAAGATTTTGTAGTCAATTTTACATCAGATAAAAAAACGATTAAAAAAAATATTATCATCGCTGCGTAAATTAATAGAGCAGAAAGCTTAATTAATTTTTTATTAAAATTCATTCCAACACTGAAAAGGTATGTTTGTAAAATAATAGATATAATGATTGAAAACCAATCAATTACATTTAATCCAACAAAAAAAATTAATAAAATTTCTTTTTGTAAGATTGTATTATCGATTGAATATATCAAAACTCTTATAAGAAAACCAATCGCTTTTGATAAAAAATATGTTTGAATACCAAACATAAATATTCCTACAATACCTCTAAATAATCCAAAAATTTGTGCACCTCTAAATCCTAACGAGGATCTTAGTAAAACAACGAATGGTAATCCAAATTTCTGCGATGGTTTACCAATTAAATTAGAAAATATATAAACTAAAAAAGTACCTAAAATTGTTCCAAAAAATACTACGAAAGAATTTAAATTATATATCAGGTACAGAGATGCAATTAATGAAAACCCTATAACACTTTGTATATTTACGCCCCAAAAACAAAATAAGTCTTTCCAGTCCCAAGTTTTGTTATTTGGATTAACAGTTACTAAATCCCAATTAATTAGATTTTTTTTCGAATCTTGTTTGCTCACTTAAACAATATAAAACTTAAATATTCTACTGTCCATATAAGAGAGTTGGTAACCAAAGTGCAATTTTTGGAAATATAATAATTAAAACTAATCCTATTACCTGTAGAACCATAAACTGCATCATTCCATAATAGATATCTTTAAGGTCCCATTCAGGTACAACTCCCTTTAAAAAATAAGCTGAAAGAGCTACAGGTGGTGATAACCAGGCGGTTTGTAAATTGACTGCCACAAGTATTGCAAACCAAGTTAGATTAAATTCTAAGGCTTCAACCAAAGGTAAAATTATCGGAACAATAATCATTACAATAGGTACCCATTCTAAAGGCCAACCTAATAGAAATATCATAACCATTATCATTGCTAGAATTAAATATCTGTTCATTTCTAAACCTAATAAAAATTCAGTTAATAGAGTTGGTGTTCCTAATCTTGCAAAAACTGCTCCAAAAAAATTTGATGCAGCAACTAGCACCATTATTAAAGCTGTGATCTCTAATGTTTTTACTAATGCTTCTTGTAATTTTGGAAGAGTTAATTTTTTATAAGCTAAAGATAGAAGTAAAGCACCCATAGCTCCACAACCTGCAGCTTCTGTAGGAGTTGCAAATCCAAATAAAATACTTCCTAGAGCTGCAAATACTAGTGCTGCTGGTGGAACTAATCCAAGGAAAAACTCTATCCAAACTTCTTTCATACTAGCAGTTCTCATCTCATCAGGTAAAACTGGACCGAGTTTTGGATTTATCATGCATCTAATTGTTGTGTAGCCTGCATAAAGACTTGCGAGGAGAATTCCTGGTAAAATTGCAGCTGCAAATAAATCAATCACTGGAATTTCCATTATTGGTCCCATTACAACCAACATAATACTCGGTGGAATTAGAATTCCTAGAGTACCGCCTGCCGTAATAGTACCAGCAGCAAGTCTTACATCATAACCAGACCTATTCATTGACTTAGCAGCCATAATTCCAAGAATTGTAACTGATGCACCAACGATACCTGTTGCTGCTGCAAATATTACTGAAACAAATAAAACTGCGTAATATAATGACCCCTTTACTTTTGCTAGCATCAACTGGAATGCTGAAAATAATCTTTCCATCAATCCTGCTTGTTCCATCATAATACCCATAAAAACAAAGAGTGGAACAGCCGCGAGAGTTTGTTCAGTCATTACCATTGAAAATTGAAGGGTCATTAAATAGAAAACTAATTTTCCAAATCCAAGATAACCAAATACGAAACCTAAAAATATTAAAGTGAATGAAATTGGAAACCCGACAAATATTGCAAAAAGCATCACTCCTACTAAAATGAAACCTAAAATAGCTGGATCAATGAATTCTGCTATCATTTTTTTTCTCCTGGCCACTCACCTTTTCTTGCTGCCCAATAGCTTTTTAGTAATTCTGAAAAACCTTGGATTAATAAAAATACAATTCCAAGTAACAAACATGTTTTAATAGGCCACATATAGGGCATCCAAGTTGTATCCATCCCTCGTTCGCCTCTTCTAATCGACTCTTCAACAAAACCTATAGTCATATAAAGAAAAACAATTAATCCCGGAAAATAAAACAGGAGATATAACCAAAAATCGATTAGCCCTTGTGTTTTAGTTTTAAAGTTTCTGTATAAAAAATCTGCTCTTATATGTACTCCTTTTGAAAGGGCATATCCTGCTCCAAGCATAAACAATGCTCCATAAAGAAAACGGCTTATATCGTAAGCCCAAATTGTTGGTGCTAAAAATAGTTTTCTTGCAAGAACTTCATATGTCATTGCAAAAATTAGAGGCATTAAAATCCAACAGACTATATTGCCAATCTGTTTACTAAATTTATCAATATTGATAATAGATTTTGCCATCCATGATGGCATGTCCTTGGGCATGTTTCCCGAACCACCTCGCCTTTCAGCAATCATTTCATCTGAAATATCTAGTTTTCCTGGTTCGTCTGTCATAAAAATTTTAGTTAAAAACAATTAGAGCGGATTTATAAATCCGCTCTAATTAAATCAAGATTGATTACTGATTACTTTAATGTTGCTGCGTGAGCCATTCCTAGCTTCGCATTAGACATTTGAGAACCACTCCAGAAAGGAACAGCAACATCAGCAAAATTTTTCATTGAAGTATAAACTTCATTAAAAAATGCATTTTTCTTCGCATTTTTATTCAATGTAGCTTTTGCAGCTGCCATATATTCTACGAAGTAGTCAGAAGGAGTATCTTCTAGTTTTACACCATGAACTTCGGTAAGCTCTTTTAGAGCTTTTCCATTTTCATAGATTCTGTAGCTTAAAGATTTTGCTAATGAAGCATTAGCAGCAACTTCAAGAGACTTCTTCTCATGAGCGCTCATAGCATTGTAAGTTTTTCCAGTAATATAAAAGTCAGCATTTACGACTACTTGGTGTAAACCTTGTAGGTAGTAGTGCTTTAAAACTTTTTGGAAACCAAATGTTAAGTCTGGTTTTGGACAACACCACTCAGCAGCATCGATAGTTCCCGCCTCAAGAGCTGGTAAAATGTCTCCACCACCCATTGCAACTGATGCTATACCAATGTCTTTGTAAGTCTGTCCAGGAATTCCTGGGGGTGTTCTGAATTTATATTTTCTAAAATCAGCCATATCTTTAATTGGTTTTGGAAACCACCCTAAAGCTTCTGGTCCAACTGGTTGTAACATAAATCCTTTAATATCTCTTCCCATTTCTTTCCAAAGTTGGTCGTATAATTCTTTACCACCACCATATTGGAACCATGATAGGAATGCGATATTGTCAATACCTACTCCACCACCAGCTACTGGCGAACCAAATAACATAGCAGCAGGGTGATCACCTGACCAATAGTGTGTCCATGCAAATCCACAATCAATTAATCCTTTATCAACTGCGTCTAGAGTTTCTTTTACTCCAACAACTGCACCGGCAGGTAATATCTCAAATTTTAACGATCCACTCGTTAATTCAGTTACTGTATCAGTAAAGTCCTTTAACATTTTCACTTCATCAGCTTTAGTGTTAAGAACAGTCTGACATTTAAGTGTCTTTGCAGCGTTAGCACTAGACGTAAATCCAATTACTAAAATTGATGCAAAAAACATTGAAATGATTTTTTTCATTATTTTCCTCTTCTAGTTAAATTTAACAAATTAATTCAATCAGAAAAACAATCCTGATACAAGTGACAATTGATTAATATAAGTGTAAAGATGATTTAATAATAAAAATTAAAAAAACTATTCAACTTGAGATGGAAAAATTTGATTTTATAATTGTTGGTGCTGGATCAGCAGGATGTGTGCTTGCCAACAGACTTTCTGAAAATCCCAAACACAAAGTTATGTTAATTGAAGCTGGAGGAAAAGACAATTATCCATGGATCCACATACCCGTTGGATATTTTAAAACTATGCACAATCCCTCAGTTGACTGGTGTTATAAAACTGAACCAGATGAGACAATGAATAATCGCTCAATTCGTTATCCAAGAGGAAAAACTTTAGGTGGTAGTTCTGCTATAAATGGTTTGTTGTATATCAGGGGACAAAGTAGGGATTATGATGTTTGGCGTCAATTAGGTAATACCGGGTGGGGCTGGGAAGATGTCCTTCCGTATTTTATCAAAGCCGAAAATCAAGAGCGAGGCAAAGATCAATTTCATGGTGTTGGTGGACCTTTATCTGTCTCTGACCAAAGAATTCAGCTTCCATTATTAAATGAATTTCAAAATGCTGCTGAAGAGTTTGGAATTCCAAAAACTAAAGACTTTAACACTGGGGACAATCATGGCTGTGGTTATTTTCAAGTTACTGAAAAAGATGGTTTTAGGTGTAGTACTGCTGTTGGATATTTAAATCCAATTAAAAGTAGAAATAATCTTAAGATTGTCACCAATGCTCATGTAAAGAAAATAAACTTTGAAAATAAAACTGCAAAAAGCGTTGAATACTGGCAAGAAAATGAACTTAAAAAAGTATCAGCAAATAAAGAAATTATACTTTCATCGGGATCGATTGGTTCACCTCAAATTTTACAAACATCTGGGATTGGTAATTCGGAAAAACTGAAAGATTTGGGTATAGATGTAGTTCGTGATTTAAAGGGTGTTGGAGAAAATCTTCAGGATCATCTCATGTTTAGGCCAATCTACAAAGTTCATGGACTTAAATCATTAAATAAAAAAATTAATAGTTTATTTGGTAAATTATTGATTGGACTTGAATATGTTTTTAATCGAAGTGGTCCAATGACAATGGGTGCGAGTCAAATGTGTATGTTTGCTAAAAGTGACTCATCTTTAGAACTTCCAGATCTTCAATGGCATGTACAACCTATGAGTATGGACACTTTAGGTGCAACAAAAAATCATGACTTTCATGCATTTACTCCTACAGTGTCTAATATAAGACCTACTAGTAGAGGCTATGTAAACATTATAAATAAAGACTCTAGAATTTATGCTAAAGTTAAACTCAATTATCTATCAACTGATCACGATCGTATGGTTGCTGCAAAAGGTTTAAAACTTACAAGAAAAATTGTAATGGAATCTGAAACATTTAAAAAGTTTAAACCAGAAGAATATAGACCTGGTATTAATATTAATGATGATGAAGAACTTGTAAAAGCTGGTTCAGAATTTACTCAAACCATTTTTCATCCTGTAGGTACTTGTAAAATGGGACAAGATGAAATGGCAGTGGTTGATGAAACGCTTAGAGTTAAGGGTATAAATAATCTAAGAGTAATTGATGCATCTATCATGCCAAATATAACTTCAGGTAATACGAATGCTCCTACAATAATGATTGCAGAAAAAGGTGCTGATATGATACTTAGAAATTAATGTTCACTGATTTAATTTCTCCAGAACAAATTACAATTTTAACACAAATTATATTAATTGATCTTGTTTTAGCTGGAGACAATGCAATCATAATTGGGATGGTCGCATCAAAATTTCCCACTGAACAAAGAAAAAAAATTATTTTTTGGGGCATAGGTGGTGCTGTTGTCTTAAGGATAATTTTAACTTTATTAACTGCTTACTTATTGCAAATAACTGGTTTAAGATTGATTGGGGGTCTTCTTCTACTCTATATAGTATACAAGCTTTATGTAGATGTTGTGAAGGGATCTAATCACGATAGTGATATAAAAGTAGACAATTCAAGTTTCTTAAAAGCTATTTGGACAATTTTATTAGCTGATTTTACAATGAGCTTGGACAATGTTTTGGGTGTTGCTGGAGCAGCTGGAGATCATTATTATTTACTAATTTTTGGTCTAGTTTTATCAATTGTTTTGATGGCTACTGCCGCAACATTAATTTCTAATTGGATAAAGAAATACAAGTGGATTGCTTGGGCTGGTTTAATAGCTATTCTAATTGTTGCTATTGAGTTGATTTACACGGATATTAAAATATTATTTTTATAATGTTCTTAAAAAATTATAACTTTAAAAATAAGACAGCAATCGTAACTGGTGCGGGCAAAGGTATTGGTAGAGCTTGCGCTTTAGCTTTGGCAGAAGCAGGAGCAAATTTAATAATTGTTAGTAGAACCAAAAAAGATTTAGATGAGGTTTCAAAGAAAATAAAAAAGTTTAAAACAAAGTGTAAATCCTATGTTTGTGACATTACGAATTATAATGATATTAAAGAAATTATTAACAAACAAGCCAAAATAGATATTCTAATAAACAATGCTGGAAATAATAGACCAGCACATTTCACAAAAGTAAAAACCAAAGATATGGAATATATGGTTAAGATAAATACAATTGCCACTTTCAATCTTGCACATCTATGTGCACTAAAAATGATAAAAGCAAAAAATAGAAAAAAAACAGGTGGTGCTATTGTTAATATGTCATCACAAATGGGTCATGTAGGTGGGCCAATAAGAAGTGTTTATAACATGAATAAATTTGGTTTAGAGGGTTTAACAAAAGGAATGTCTATAGATCTTGCAAAATATAATATTAGAGTGAATACTGTTTGCCCAACATTTGTTGTTACTCCTATGACAAAGAAGTTTTTAAAAGACAAAAAATTTAAAAGAGAGATGCTGAATAATATTCCTCTTGGAAGATTTGCTGAATTATCTGAAGTAGCGTCTGCTGTGGTATTTCTAGTTTCTGATGCAGCATCAATGATAACAGGCACTTCTTTATTGGTTGATGGTGGATGGACTGCAAAATAATATCTAGATTTTTATTTGTAATAATTTTTTTTACTACAACTAAGCTAAATGCTGTTGAGTTTAAGGGAAAATTTTTACAAGGACATTTCATAATTGGTTTAACTGACCCATCAGCTAAAATTATTATTGGCAAAAAAGAGGTAAAAGTATCAAAAGAAGGTTATTTTGTTTTTGGAATTGATAGAGATAGAAAATTTGATTTAGTTATAACAAAAATTCAGGACGGACAAAAAGATAAAATCACTAAAAAAATTCTTAAGAGAAAATATAATATCCAAAGAATAGATGGTTTAGAGGAAAGTAAAGTCACCCCACCCGAGTCAGTTTATAAAAGAATTAAAGAAGAAAATAACAAGATCGGTGAGGCAAGAGCAATTAACTCAGATTTATCTTTTTTCAAAAATCAATTTATTATGCCTGTTGAAGGTATCATTAGTGGTGTTTATGGAAGCCAAAGAATTTTAAATGGTAAACCTAAATGGCCTCATTACGGAATCGACATTGCAGCTAAACAAGGAACTATGATAAGATCATCAGGATCTGGTATTGTTACTATGGCAGAAGATGATCTTTATTATACGGGAGGAACAATTATTATGGATCACGGTCATGGTATCTCAACTATTTATTCACACCTTGAAAATGTGATGGTGTCTGTTGGTGATAAAATTAATCAAGGAGACATTATTGGAACAGTTGGTTCAACTGGAAGATCAACTGGCCCACATCTGGATTTTAGAGTCAATTGGTTTCAGACTAGACTGGATCCATTAACAATTATAAATTAAAGAATGAAAAAAATTTTTTTAATTTTTATCCTTAGCTTGAGTTTTACAAATTTTATATTTATTAAAGTTTTAGCCAAGTCCTACAAAATTAATGATGTTATTGAAAATAGTTTTTCAGTAAGTAAAAATTTTGGAATAGATTTACCGAAGGGCGAATGGATTCTTGTAGAAAAATATTATCGTGATTACTATGATCTTAGATTTAAATCATACACATTAGCAAGATTAGAAAAAAATAGATTGGTTGAGTCAATAGAAATAGGAAGAGTACATACTGCTGCAGTATACGAGTGGGCTGTAAACTCGGCTTTACAAGAAATACTATTTAAAGATAAATATGATGGATGTTATGAAAGACCAGAATATTCAATTTTAAGGTTTTATACTAAAGGAAATACTCATAATTGTTTCTGGGTAAGACATATTGATGTTTATTCAGAAATATTTACTCCCGAAGATCCAGATCAAAAAAATACTTCTAGAAAGGCACGTAGATGGATAAAAGAAAACCAGATTCAGTTACCAGAAATTATGTTATTGAGCGAACATTCCTACTTTTCTAGATTAAAAGCGGGATATTGGTATACTTTAACATATGGAATTGATCCTAAAATACTCGGTGCTCCTAAAAATAAGTTTAGGACTGAAAAAAGCTCAGAATATCACAAATATAACATTGAAAATTATCCAAAGCACAAAAAAATTATGAATACGTGGGCATCTATTTCAGCAAAAAGACATAAAGATTTTGAAAAAATCATTAATATTATTGATAGACATAAACTAGAATTAGATGATCTGTTTTTAAACGAGAATATTGAAAATGAAAAAAATTCAAATGATATTTCAAGCCAGATACAAAAATTGTATGACTTATATAAAAATGGTATACTTTCAAAAGATGAATTTGACAAAGCAAAAAAGAAACTCTTAAACTAAATCATGAAAACTTTAATACTATTAACTTTAGTAATTGTTATTGGTTGGGTATTATTTAGACCCATTACTCAAAAAGAGCTTGATAGATATAATAATAAAAAAAATAGACCAAATTTAGATTTGTAATAAAATCAATTGCATTACATTCGTTTTAATTATAGATTCTCACTACCATATCTCATGGTGAAAAAGAGGCCGATATCGCATCGGTTAAAAGCGAGTTTTGGAAAACTAACAAGGAGAGTGTATGAAAAGAATGCACAGAATACTAAGTTTGTTTAGCCGAGGCTCAAAAAATGCAAGGCTAAATGAACTTATGTTTCGAAATGCAAAAACTGTAAATGCTAACGACAATGGCACAAGTGGTTATTTAGTAAAGTCAGGAAAAAATAGCGGAAAAATCCTGGGACATATAAGAAGTCGGTCTAAAGTTATTTAAGTTCATTGGGGTATGGGGTAACAACAAAATAGTACTTAAAAAAAAAGGAGTTATTAATGAGTGGATTAGAAATATTAGCAGTAGTTGCTGTCGTATATTATTTTATGAACAATTAAAACCTACGGGGTCAGGGGCACCTGGCAACAGAACGCCCCATATTAAAGGATTCCGTTAACCTAACTAATTTTTATAAAATAAAGTTCAATGAAGGTTCAATGAAGATTCAATGAAGTTTGAAAACAATTTCAAACTATTTCACTATTTTTAAATGTCTTTTTTTTATTCTTTTTTTTGACTTTTTAATTTGCATTTCAATTGCTAACTCAATTTTTTTATCTTTGTTAACCTTCTTTAACTCATTCTCAATTTCTTTTTCCATTTTATAAATTAATCTTTGTATTTCTGCTGGCGCCCTAATACTAAATCGGGTCACTATTTTTAGGAAAGTTTCTAGATATAATTTTCGATTTCCTCTTGGGATGGTAGAGGAAATTGCTTGTAATACATAATCAATATCATGTTTGCCTTGAAATTTATCAATTATCTTTTTTGTTAATTTAAATGATTTTACATCCAAATACTTTTGTTCAGGTCGTTCCCAATACGCACATCCAACTGGATCTTTTGGGTATTTCTTTATAAGAGATTTATATTTTTTTTCGAACATATTGAATATTTCAATATTTACTGCGCTTTCTACATGCAAAATACTTTTTGCCTTAAATTTTTTTCTAATTTTGAAATTATCATCAAAAAATTTTTTGAACTCAGCACCAATATAACCATATTGCTGACCATAAAATTTTTCTTTTAGGTGTTTTGTATATTTGTATCTATACTCTTTTAAATCAACTTTATTAATATCTAAGATTTTTGCTTCAATTGTAATGTTGCCATCTTTATCATGCTTGTCTCCTAAACGATTTATATCTGCTATAGGAATAAAACCTGCGAAATAACCAAATCTAGCATCTTTCAATGTTGTTTCTGAAAAACTAAAAGTTTCATAAGTATCAAGTTCTTTGTCTATATAATATTCAGATAAATAAAATTTGCTTAAAGACCAAAAATGATGAAGTTTATTAAATTTATGCTGAAACTTTAAAAAATGTTTATAAATAACATCAAAGTCTAATTTATAACACTCGCTTTTATCAACTCTATAATAGTCAAATTTGTTTTTGAAAGACCATTCGAGATCTTGATCTAATCCATCAATTTCAGAAAAAAATTTAATTTTTAAACTTGGATTTGATGTTTTATAGGTAGTTAACCTTTTTTTAATTCGATCTAATGAGGATGCAACGCCAACTTTATAATAATTTTTAATTTTTGTTGTGCAGTAAAAAAACATTCTTAAATTTTACCCTAACTCTTAATGAAGTTTAAAATTTATCGTATTTACCTTGTTCATTACTCATATTCTCTTCGCAACTCTGACATTGTCTTTCCGTTATAACTCCACCAAATTGGTCCTTGAACTGCTGCCCAGTCATAACCCATATCTCTTAAAACAATATCTGCAGCATCTGATAATGATGTGATTTTATCTCTAAACTTTACTTTTGTATCATCATGAATTTCACAAGTAATTGTCTTGTCTTTTACAAATTCTAAGATTGTACCTGGTTTTAAATTAATCATGTCAAAATTAAATTTTTTTCTAATTTTTCTAGCATTTTCTAGTGCCTGCTTATCTTGAGGTGTTTCAACAATATCATCAGCAGGAGTAACATTTTTACCTCCCATGACCTCTGCTATTTCTAAAATTGCTTTTGCTTGTTCGGGTGTTGAATTAAAAAATTCTCTGTTTTGTCTTATTCTTTTATCATCTAAACCCTCATGAATTTTTTTTTCAATAACCTTTGCGTCTTGAACTTCAACTGCATAATAACACTCAAATGGAAGTGGTGTAGATGTGTTATCCAACTCCTTCATTCTTCTTTCAAGGTTATCTGTAATGCCAATTTTAATAGTATCAGGCATCGATTGATTTGTTAAAATATAAACTATTTTCATAAATGTAATTTTACCCCAATTCTCAATGAAGTCTAGAAACGGAGTTTTTGAAAAAAGGTCAAACTTTCAATGAAGTCTTCAATGAAGTATTTAAATAACCTAGGTATTTTGGTATGATTTGGTTCTCGGGGGACACAGAACGCCCCTATAAAAAAAATAATCATTAAAACTCAATAGTTTTTTAATAATAAAAATAAAAAAAAATTATTTACTGACTATGTACGATGCCTTCAAGACTCAAAATTTACTTTCTTTAAAATATTCTTTTATGTCTTTTTGAAATAAAAGGTAAATACAAGAAATCTGTAATAAAGTATTTAAAATTAAAATAGATCTTACTGCCAATTCATTAAATCCTATTTCTGGTATAGGTCCATAAGGAACAGCAAAACTTACATTTATTGCCCCAATTAAATCTAACAAACCAATCACATTCCAAGAAAGCAAAAGACCCCAAAGTATAGTGCTCGGTTTTTTTATAATGTGGTAAACTAAAAATAAAGCAGTTGTCCCAATAAAAAAGTCGCCCACAAAAGGAGCTATCCATTCGGACGATGCCGAACGCTCATTTTCAGTAAAGATCCAAAACAAAAACAAACCTGACCCAACTGCTCTGAATGACATCCATCCAGTTACAAAAATAATCCAATTTAATTTCATTTAAGAATTATATATCAAAAAAAAATCTCAATTACAAAGTCGTCACAAAGAAATCATAGTTTAACCATGTACACTACTATGTACCTTTCGAGAAACCTATAATTTCTGATATAAACTCAATTGGGTGGAACAACAGAACGCCCCTTACTAAAATTTAATTTTAAGAAATTAAAGAAGGTTGCTTTTTCATATCCTCCTTTTTAATACCTGCTACCCTTACTGGTTTCTTCATGGCATCTCTTCTGAAAGGTTCTCCAAGCTCTTGGTTTAAAATTACCTCAATAAATGTAGTAATACCTTTCTTTTGATCTTCGCAAGATTGTTTAATAGCTGTAGTTGTCTCCTCCATACTCTTGACAATAATACCTTTTAAACCACATGCATCAGCTACTTTTGCAAAACTTAATTCTGGATCTAATTCCGTCCCAATAAAATTATTATCAAACCAAAGGGTAGTGTTTCTTTTTTCAGCTCCCCATTGGTAATTTCTAAAAATAACCATTGTAATTGCTGGCCACTCTTCTCTTGCACAAGAACTCATTTCATTCATGCTAATTCCAAAAGCACCATCTCCAGCAAAACCTATAACTGGAGTATCAGGGCATCCAATTTTCGCACCTAAGATTGATGGAAAACCATAACCACAAGGCCCAAATAAACCAGGAGCTAAATACTTTCTAGGTTTCTCAAAAGTTGGGTAAGCATTTCCTATCGCACAATTATTTCCAATATCACTTGAAATAATCACATCCTCTGGCATTCCTGCTTGTATCGCTCTCCATGCTTGTCTTGGTGACATTCTATCTTTATCTCTTTCTCTAGCCTCTTTATTCCAAACTGTGCCCTCATCATCTTCCTCATGGTCTAAACTTGATAATTTTTGTAACCATGCTGATTTTGTTTGATGAATAAGATCTTTTCTTTTTTGTCTATCAGCATCACCGGCATTTGAAGATAATTTTTCTAAAATCTGGGTAGCTACTAATTTTGCGTCTCCACTAATTCCAACTGTTACTTTTTTTGTTAATCCAATTCTGTCTGGATTCATATCAACTTGTATTATACTTGCTTTTTTTGGCCAATAATCAATTCCATAACCTGGTAGAGTTGAAAAAGGATTCAATCTTGTTCCCAAAGCTAAAACTACATCAGCTTTTGATATTAGCTCCATTGCAGCTTTTGATCCATTATATCCTAATGGACCGACTGCTAAAGGATGACTACCTGGAAAACTATCATTATGTTGGTATCCAGAGCAAACCGGTGAATCTAATTTTTCAGCAAGTTTTTTAGTTTCCTCAATTGCTCCACCTATTACGACACCCGCTCCAGATAATATTACTGGGAACTTTGCTTTTGATAATAAATCTGCTGCTTTTGTAATTGCTTCTGCTCCACCACTTTGTCTTTCCAATCTCACTATTGGTGGAAGATCAACATCAATAACTTGGCACCAATAGTCTCTTGGAACGTTTATTTGTGCAGGTGCTGAACCTCTAATTGCTTTTTCGATAACTCTGTTTAAAACTTCTGCCATTCTCGATGGATCTCTAACTTCTTCTTGATAACAAACCATATCTTTAAATAAATTCATTTGCTCAACTTCTTGAAAACCACCTTGTCCCATAGTTTTATTTGCGGCTTGAGGAGTGACTAATAACAATGGTGTGTGATTCCAAAAAGCTGTTTTAATTGGTGTAACTAGTCCTGTAATACCTGGTCCATTTTGTGCAATGACCATCGACATTTTTCCAGTTGCTCTTGTATAACCATCGGCAATCAAACCACCATTAGTCTCGTGGGCAACATCCCAAAAAGTAATTCCTGCATCTGGAAAAATATCAGATATAGGCATAAACGCAGAACCAATAATTCCAAAAGAATGTTCAATACCATGCATTTGTAAAACTTTTACAAAAGCTTCCTCTGTTGTCATTTTAGTCATTCATATAGCCTTTCTAAATTACTTATTTTAACTTTTTAAAAAATAATTGTTAATTTTTTGGATTAATATATAAGATTTTAGAAAATTCAAATAAACAAATCGACACTATATAAATGTCAACAGATATTATAATCCACGATAAAAAAGATAATGTTGGGGTGGTAGTAATTGAAAAAATAACTCCAAAACAGGAATGTAAATGTTGGATAATGGAGAATGATAGCTCTACAAATATTCAATCAGCAGATGAAATTCCTTTGGGTCACAAAATTGCAATGGTTGATTTAAGAGAGGGTGAAACAATTTTAAAATATGGTCATGACATAGGCAAAGTGGTTAAAGCAATTAAAAAAGGTGAACATGTACATGTTCATAATGTAAAAACTAAGAAGTGGTAAGTACATGGAAATTCCAAAAAGTTTTTTAGGTTATAAAAGAGAAAATGGTAGAGCAGGAACTAGAAATCATGTAATAATTTTACCAGTTGATGATATTTCAAATGCATGTGCAGAGGCAGTTGCTAATAATATTAAAGGAACAATTGCCCTTCCTCATTCTTATGGGAGATTACAATTTGGAGCAGATTTAGAACTTCATTTTAGAACAATGATTGGAACAGGAAGTAATCCAAATGTTGCAGCAGTAATTGTAATAGGTATTGAACCTAAATGGACGAAGAGAATTGTAGATGGAATAGCAAAAACTGGTAAACCGGTTGAAGGTTTTCACATAGAGCGTACTGGAGACATTGGAACTGTAATGAAAGCATCCAAAAAAGCACAAGAGCTAGTGATGTGGGCCTCAGAGAAACAAAGAGAAGAGTGTCCAATGAGCGATTTATGGATTTCAGTAAAATGTGGAGAATCTGACACTACGTCTGGTTTAGCTTCTAACCCAACTGTTGGTAACTTAATGGATAAATTGGAACCACTTGGTGTTCACTTATGTTTTGGTGAAACATCAGAGCTCACTGGAGCAGAAAAGGTCTGTGCCACAAGAGGTGCAACTAAAGAGGCATCAGATAAATTTATGAAAACTTGGAGTGCTTATAACGATTTTATTCTTAAAGAAGCAACAGATGATCTTTCTGAAAGTCAACCAACTGCTGGTAATATTGCAGGTGGTTTAACGACTATTGAAGAAAAAGCTTTTGGAAATTTTCAAAAAATTGGAAATTGCAAATTCGTTGATGTTTTAGAACCAGCTGAAGAACCAAAAAAAGGAAAAGGTTTATACTTTATGGATACTTCCTCTGCGGCAGCAGAGTGTGTAACACTTCAAGCAGCTGCAGGATTTAACATTCACTTATTCCCTACTGGTCAAGGCAACATTGTTGGAAATCCAATTGAACCAGTTATAAAACTAACTGCAAATCCGTTAACAGTTAAATCTATGGGTGAGCATATTGATTGTGATGTTTCAAAAATTCTTTCCCGAGAAATGAATTTATCTGAAGCTGGTGATGAATTGATTAAAATAACTTTAAAAGTTGCAAATGGTAGACTTACTTGTGCTGAGGCCTTGGGTCATAAAGAATTTGTAATGACTAAATTATACCGAAGTGCTTAAAATTATTACTTAGCTGGTTTACTAAAGTGCTTATTTTTAAAATCAGATAAAAATCTTCTAATAAATGCTGCTGCTACACCTAGCGCTACTGCAAAAAATATAGAGAATAAACTATAAACAATTGGCAGATCTTTGGAAAATTTTTGAACTAAAATTGATAATGGGGTTAAATCTTTTTCACTATAAGGAGAAATTCCATTCATAGTATGTTCAGCAAAAAAGGTGTCATATGCAATCGCTATACCAACTATTAATAGCAAAACAGCTAACAACACTTTTAATCCTGAACTTTCTATAGACTGACCAATTTTTTGACCTGTTTGCACACCAATTATTGAACCAAACACCAACATTAAAACTAAAATTAAATCTATAGATCCATAATTAAATGCATGTAAAAAAGTAACAATGACACTAACAAAAATAGTTACAAATAATGAGGTTCCTGGAACTAACTTTGTTGGCACACCTATAACGTAGATCATTGCTGGTACTAAAATAAAAGCTCCGCCAATACCCATTATCGCTGCAATAAATCCAACAAATAAACCAATTATGATTGGAGTAAATGCACTCTCATATAATTTAGATTTTGGAAATCTCACCCTGAATGGAAGACCATGTATCCAGTAATGAACATGTAATTTACGTTTTACAAAAGTATTTTTTCTGGCTTTATCTATTTCACCAAGACTTTCAACAAGCATCAGAGTTCCTATGATTGCTAATATATACATGTAAGCTAGGGAAATAACAGTATCAATTTTGCCGATGTCTTTAAAGTAAGTGAATGTATAAATTCCAATAATAGTTCCAATTGCACCGCCAATAACAATCATAAATCCCATTTTATAATCCAAAGTATTTTTTAAATAATGTGTTGTAGATCCAGAGACTGACGTGGCTAGAATATTATTTGCCTCATTTGCAACAGCATAAGCTGGGGGTACACCCAAAAAAATTAAGAATGGTGTCATTAAAAAACCACCACCCACTCCAAATAGTCCTGATAAAACTCCAACTAAAGCGCTTAACAAAATGATTTCTATAGCGGTAACGTGTACTTGAGCTATTGGTAGAAAAACATCCATTAAAATAAAAAACTTTTAAAAAATTTATTTAAAAGTTAAAAAAGTTCCAAATAATATCACACCCCAACAAGCTACTATTGCTGAAAAAATTCCTGTTTTAATTAGTGCTGTTTTATAATTTAAAATTTTTTGAAGAATTTTTATATTTGAAAGGTGCATTTATATCCTCAATAACACCAGTAGAGAAATTGTCAAACTTTAATTAGTAAATTGTTGCTCCAAAAATTTTTACCTCTCCATCCTCAATACCTAAAACTAATCTACCTAAAAATTCACCGGGTATCTCCTTATTAGTCTGTTTAATCAATATAGTAATATGATCACCCCTCCTCAAGGTCCCAAAAGGTTCATAGGTCTCTTTTAAATTAGTAATTATTTTATTATTCGCCCATTGTTTTCCAAGCTCAACTTCATTAGCTCCAAATAACATTTGAGTAGAAAAATCTTTTGTAAAGCCGCCATAATCTTTCATATTAGAAGCTCTAACAAGATTTTCCCAAAAAGGCTTTGCTATTGCAAATATCTCCTCATCAGATTTTTTTAAAAGGTCCATAAAGAGATTTTAAATAGTGGTTAAGAGGCCTTCTTCTTCTCTTTCTCATCAACAATATGGTACACTGGGACCTTTTCCAAAGTGAATTTTCCAGTTTTAGGGTCTCTTCTTGACACTGTTAGGCAATGCCAATTTTCATCATCAAGCTTCATGTGATCTCCTCTATAATAATAACCCGGCCAACGTGTTTCTTCTCTAAATAATGTATGCTCCGTTACACATTGAGAAGTCAATGTTCTGTGTTTTAATTCCCAAGCTCTCATTAACTGGTGGTAATCCTCAGCTCCAACATTTTCTAAATCTTCTTGAAGCCAATTAAGAAGTTCAAGGGCTCTTTTAAGCATATTGCCATTGGTCATATAATTTGAGGTAATACCTCCAACATATTCATCCATAATTTTTTGAAGTCTTTGCAGTCCTTGAATTGGAGATATATAGCTTGGTGAAACAGTCCCACCAGTTATCTCATTTTGAGCAACTGTATAAGTTTCTAGAGGTTTATAAACCGCATTTTTGAAATCATCACATTGTTTATCTGAAACATTAATTCCCTCAGCTTTTTTATCCTCGATATATTTTACTGCAGCTTTTGCGGCCAATCTTCCTTCAGTAAAAGATCCAGATGAAAATTTATGAGCACTACCACCGACTGTGTCCCCCGCACCAAAAAGCCCATCAATAGTTAGCATTCTGTTATAACCCCAGAAATATTCTGGAGGAGAAAGATCTTCTGGGCCACTAACCCATGCTCCAGAACATGTGGCATGAGATCCCATTACATAGGGTTCAGAGGTCGTTAGTTCTGGATTTGTATACTTTGGATCAATGTTTTGTGACGCCCAAACTACAGCTTGACCAACTGTCATTCCTAAAAAATTTTCCCAACCAACTGTTTCTAAATGAGGATCTTGAAAAGCCTCTGTGGTTACCATGTGTATTGGTCCACCACCTGCAGCAACTTCTTGAATAAATGCATGGTTTCTTAAGCAAGTAGGCGTTGGATGATGGTCAATATACTCCCCAACTAATTCTTTAGTTTGCTCATACCATTTTTTCTCATAGTTTTCGCCGTTAGCATTTTGTGTATATGTTTTTAAATGTAAAAAATATGCCCCAACTGGTCCATAACCATCTTTAAATCTGCACAATACAATTCTATTTTCCATTTGTGTCATCTTTGCACCTGCAGCAATAGGTAATGCGTAAGCAGATCCATTACTCCATGGTGCATACCAAGTTCTTCCCATACCTTCTCCTACAGCTCTAGGTTTAAAAATATGTGATGCTCCACCAGCTGAAACTATGACAGCTTTAGCCCTGAACACATGAAAATCTCCTGTTCTCATATTAAAACCCACAGCTCCACCAATTCTATTCTCTTGAGACTCATCCATTAATAAATGAGTAACCATTATTCTATTGTAAATTTTATCTGCAGATTTTTTTGCCGCCTCAGCAACGATGGGTTTATAACTTTCACCATGAATCATTATTTGCCATTTACCTTCTCTTAGATATCTTCCAGTTTTTTCATTTTTCATCATAGGAAGACCCCACTCATCAAACATGTGAACTGTTGAATCTACATGACGAGCCATGTCGTAACCTAAATCTTCTCTTACCATTCCCATTAAATCATTTCTGGCATACCTGACATGATCCTCAGGCTGATTTTCATTCCATTGCATACCCATGTAACAATTGATTGCATATAAACCTTGTGCTACTGCACCACTTCGGTCAATATTTGCTTTTTCAACACAAATAATTTTTAAATCTCTACCCCAATGTCTTGCTTCAAACGTTGCTCCAGTGCCAGCCATTCCACCGCCAACAACTAATACATCACATTCTTCGTAGTGTGTTTTGTACTTAGCCATTAATAATAAACCCCTTTTTTGAAGGACTCTTTAGGGACTGATGGCAATTCTTGATTTGTATTTAAACCTTCTGGCTCACTATATAATCTTTGTGAATTAATCTCTCCTTGGTTGGGTGTATCGCCTTCAGCAAGTTTAGGAATAAATTTGCCCCAAGGCTTTGTTGTTATAGGTGAGACAAAGTTTTTTTCTGTTCCATTTCTAAATTTTATTTTCCAAGAGATGGTTCCTTTTTCCTCTTCTCTTCTAACTCTAACGCTGTGTCCCATTGGAGCAAAATCAGCATAACCTCTTACATCGATTGCGTGATTAGGACATGCTTTGACACACGAATAACATTCCCAACAAAAATTTGGTTCAATATTTTTTGCTCTTCTAATATTTTCATCAATGTGCATGATATCTGAAGGACATATATCTACGCAATGACCGCAGCCATCACATCTTGTCATGTATACAAAAGTTGACATAATTTTTAATTTTCTCCTTTTTCTATTAACATATTAATAATGTTTTGGCTCTTCTCTTTTTATACCCAGGCCAAATTGTTCGGGGGCATCAGCTGGTGGTGGTAAGTTATCCCTAGATCCATCTGCTACAGCTAAATTTTTTTGTATAGCTGCTCCAGGTTTATAAAACATATGAGCAAATTTTGACCAATAAACACCTCCAAATAAAATAAAATTAGATGCAACAAATAAAATTAAAAATAAATAAGACAAACCTATTTGTCCATTAAATTGAGTGAATGACCAAGCTAAACCAAATGTTGAACAAGCAAGTAATGCTAAAACAAATAAATCAGCTTTAATAATTCTATACCAAGGATGAGCCTCTGCTGATACATCAACTCTTAAAAAAAACCAAAACCAGTATCCGCCTAAACATGTTAGTATTGCCCCTGCATGCCAAATCATTGACCAAGTTTGAGAATTTGGTTTGTCAGCACCTGTATAACAAAAAACTAAAATAGCAGAAGACACCCAAAACAAAATTGTTCCATACATTCCGAGAACATGTGCAAGTCTTCTTTTTCCAAAACCTAATTCAGAGGTAGTTCCAATATCAACAACTGTTGTTTTAGCAATGACAGAAACCTTTTCTCCTGCACCTAATTTTTTTGTTGCTGCAAGTTTAGCTTTTTTAGCATTATTAAAAAAATATGTAAGATTTTTATGATGTATCATTTGAATAATTGTCCCAACTGCAATCAATAAAACCATTGCTATAATAAAAGATTGCATTGCAAATGGTGAAATTGTTTCTGATAAAATTGAAAATGGATTATTACTTAACATTTCCGCCTTTTGTTAAATTTTGAATTAATTTACATTTTTATATATAGTTGAATTTATAGTTCAACCTCAAACTAGGGTCAATTTGTCTTTTATAACAGGCTAATTATTTCTTTTATAATGTTGTTTGTTTGGAATAACAGATCTCACTCCACCCTGAGGATTTTCAACATCTCCCTCTCTTCTGGGAATCAAATGAAAATGGCAATGTAAAATAGACTGGCCAGAAACAGTTCCAACGTTTGTGCCTATGTTAAACCCCTTAACTAAAGGATCTTTTCTTATTATTTCTTTCTTTACAATTTTTATGAGATTATTACATGCAACTAATTCATCATTAGATAAACCAAAATAATCCTTTATGTGTCTTTTGGGTACGATCAAACAATGATGTTCTGAAACTGGATATGAGTCATAACTTGCATAGGCAAGCTCATTTTCATGTGCAGATCCACTTTTTTTAACATCACAAAATAAGCATGGATTATTTGGATCTTTCATTTATTTAAAGTCTATAAGGATTACAGTTATTTATAACTAAATCATATTGTTTTGATAGATGCTTAAATTTTTTTAAGTTTTTTCTTTTCCATTTAATCTCATTT
>CACPGB010000006.1 GCA_902633515.1 uncultured Pelagibacteraceae bacterium
AAGAAGAAAGAATTAAAATGACCAGATTAAGACAAACTATTGCAAAGAGATTAAAGCAAGCACAGGATAATGCAGCCTTACTGACAACATTTAATGAAGTTGATATGTCAAATGTAATGGCGATGAGGAAAGAAAATCAAGATGATTTTCAAAATCGCTATGGTGTAAAATTGGGTTTTATGTCCTTTTTCGTTAAATCAAGTATAGTAGCATTAAAAAATTTTCCTGCAATAAATGCCGAAATTGAGGGTGATACAATTGTTTATAAAAATTACTATAATATAAGTTTTGCAGTCGGCACTGAAAAAGGATTGGTAGTTCCAGTTCTAAAAAATGCAGATGAATTGTCTTTTGCAGATATTGAGAAAAATATTAAAGAAATTTCTGAAAAAGCAAAAAATGGAAAACTGACAATTGAAGATCTTCAAGGGGGAACTTTCACCATCAGTAATGGAGGCGTTTATGGTTCAATGCTTTCAACCCCTATTCTTAATCTTCCACAATCAGGTGTCTTAGGTATGCACAATATAGTTGATAGACCTATCGTAATTGATGGAGAAATTAAAATCAGACCTATAATGTATTTAGCATTATCTTACGATCATAGAATTGTTGATGGCAAAGAGTCTGTTTCCTTTTTAAAAATGATAAAAGAAAATTTAGAGGAACCAAGAAGGCTATTTTTGGATATTTAAATGACAGATAAATTTCAAGCAGTAGTAATTGGTGGAGGACCTGGAGGCTATGTGTGTGCAATAAGATTGGCACAATTAGGCCTCAAAACTGCATGTATAGAATCTAGAGGTTCACTAGGTGGTACTTGTTTAAATGTTGGATGTATACCCTCTAAAAGTTTATTAAATTTATCTGAGGAGTTTCATAACGCACAAACTCTATCAAATAAAGGAATTGAAATAGGTGAAGTAAAATTAAACTTGTCAAAAATGATGAAGAACAAGGACAAAGCGGTCACGATATTAACTAAAGGGGTGGAATTCCTTTTAAAAAAAAACAAAGTCACCTACTTTAAAGGCGCTGGAAGTTTTAAATCAAAAAATGATATTGTAATCAAAAATAACGATAATAAAGAGACGATTATACAAACTGAAAATACTATAATTGCAACTGGTTCAGTTCCGGTATCATTACCAGGTATTGAAATTGATGAAAAAGTAATTGTCTCATCAACTGGAGCACTTAAATTAGAACAAGTCCCCAAAAAAATGGTTGTTGTTGGTGGAGGATACATAGGTTTAGAGATGGGATCTGTATGGTCAAGACTTGGCTCAGAAGTCCATGTCGTTGAATTTCTAGATCATATTACACCAGGTATGGATAAAGAGATCTCTAGTGAGTTTATGAAAATTTTAAAAAAACAAGGTATAAATTTTCATATGAAGCATAAAGTAGAGAAAATTAAAAAGAATAACACTAATGCAATTGTCTCAACTTTAAACGAAAATGGTACTAAAAAAGATTTTGAATGTGATGTAGTATTAATATCTGTTGGACGAAAACCAAATACGGAGGGATTGGATCTTCAAAAAATCGGTGTAGAATTAGATGAAAAAAAGAGGGTAAAAACAGACAAAAATTTTAAAACTAATCAAAATAATATTTATGCTATAGGAGATGTAATAAGTGGTCCTATGTTAGCTCATAAAGCTGAGGATGAAGGAATTGCAGTTGCAGAAAATATAGCAGGTCAATCAGGTCATGTTAACTATGATACTATACCTGGTGTTATTTATACGAGTCCAGAAGTTGCTTCTATTGGAAAAACAGAGGAACAATTAAAAGAACTTAAAATAAATTATAAAATTGGAAAATTTTCATTTATGGCAAACTCAAGAGCGAAAGCAATTGATAACACAGAGGGTTTTGTAAAAATTCTTGCTGATGAAAAAACTGATAAAGTATTAGGTGCACATTTAATTGGACCTCATGCTGGTGAATTAATTGGAGAAATTGGTATCGCGATGGAATTTGGTGCCAGCTCCGAAGATATTGCAAGAACTTGTCATGCTCATCCTACTTTTTCAGAAGCAGTAAAAGAAGCGGCTTTATCAGTAGACAAAAGAGCTATACACTCTTAATTGATAAATTTTTGGTAAAAAAATAATGGAAAAAGCTAGGGTAGGTATAATTGTCGATAACCTAAACTCATCTAAACAAATTTTTGACTATATTACGGCATCACAAAAATCAAATAATTATGAAGTAAGCCACATTATAATTCAAAAAATTAGTTCAAAAAAAAATCAAAATTTTTTAGAAAAATCATCAGTGTATATAAAAAGAAGAGGTTTTAAAAAATTTATATCTGTCGCCGGATTTAAGATGGTGACTATATTAGAGTCAATGATTTTAAAGAGATTTAAAGTTTTTTCAGATTTTTTTAATAAATATTCTCTTAAAGAGTTTAATATTGAGTCAATTGAAGTTGAACCAGAAATATCAGAAAATGGTCTTTTTTATACTTATAACAAAATTGATTTACAAAAAATTAGATCACTAAATTTAAATCTTTTGATACGTGGTGGATCTGGAATTTTAAAAGGAGAAATTTTAGAACTTTGCAAAAATGGTATAATCTCATTTCATCATGGTGATAATGATTTTTATCGTGGTGGACCGCCAGGATTTTGGGAAATAATCAATAAAGAAACAAGAACTGGATTTATAATACAAAGACTTGGAAATGAGCTTGATAATGGTGAAGTATTATTTAAAGGTTATTTTACCACTCATTGGATTTATACAATAAATTTAATTAATCTCTTGGAAAAATCTAATATTTTTCTACATCACATAGTGGATGAAATAACATCACGTAGTCCTAAGAAAAGAATTAATTTTGAGAAAAAATCTACAGGTAAGATTTACTCAGTACCTTCATTTTATATTTTATTATCTTATTTATTTTCTACCTTAAGAACTATCTTAATAAATATTTTTAATAAAAATTTTTTACAAAATTATAAATGGAATATTGCCTATAAATTTACGGATAAATGGGAGGGTGTAGACCTTCAACAAGCAAAAATAATACCTAATCCTCCAAACAGATATCTTGCAGATCCTTTTATTATCAAAAAAGGAGATAATCACTATTGTTTCGTTGAGGATTATAATTGTAAGATTAATAAAGGCTGTATTTCCGTTTATGAAATTAATAATGATTCATGTAATGGATTGGGGGTAGCGCTAGAAGAAAATTTTCATCTTTCTTATCCATTTTTGTTTCATCATGAAAAAGAATTGTATATGTGTCCAGAAACACATGAAGCCAAAGATATAAGATTGTATAAATGTGTCGAGTTTCCTCTAAAGTGGAAATTTGCCAAAACTTTAATAAAAAATGTTTCCGCAGTGGATACTAATATTTTTTATAAAGATAGAAAATGGTGGTTACTTACAACTTTATCAAATAGTTCTTTATTAGATCATAGCTCTCAGTTACACGTTTTTAGCTGTGAAAATATTCTTTCTGATGATTGGAAGCCTCATAAAAAAAATCCAGTAATATTTGATCCTTTTTTTGCAAGAAATGCTGGATTAATAACTGAAAATAATAATTTTTATAGAGTTTATCAAAAACCAGGTTTCAATAGATATGGTGAGTCATTTGGAGTATCAAAAATTGAAGAATTGACTGAAGATAATTATAGAGAAAATAGTAAATTTGAAGTTTCTCCTAATTTTTTTAAAGATATTGAAGGCACGCATACTTACAATTTTTCTAAGGGTCTTTTAGTTTTAGACTTTTTAAAAACCTCAAAAAAATAAAACTAAATAATAAATATTTATAAGTTGTTATATAATAAGCTATGCAATTTCCGATTCTTTTGCCTAATATTTTTAATCATCCTTTCACATATGAAAGTAACTTAAATTTAAGTGTAGGAGATTTTGTAGAGGTACCCTTTGGTACTTCAAAAAAGATTGGTGTTGTATGGAATGAATTTGAAAAAAAAAACAATAAAAATTTTAAGATAAAAAAAATAATTAAGAAACTAGACATTCCAAAACTAAATATAAAAACTTTAAATTTCTTAAACTGGTTTTCAGAATACAATCTTATATCTAAGGGTATGGCTTTAAAAATGACTTTATTAAGTGGGAAACCTGTTGGGAAATTTGAAGATAAATTTTATAAATTATTTCAAATAGAAAAAAAAAAAAATTTATATCAGTTAACAAAGGATCAGAAAGTCTCTCTAAGTGAAATAAATAATTCAAATCAAAATTTTAATGTTCATGTGTTGCAAGGTATTACTGGATCTGGAAAAACAATAGTTTATTTTGAAGCTTTAAAAGTTGTTTTAAATAAGGGTTATCAAGGTTTAATTATGTTGCCAGAGATTGGTTTAACCAATCAATTTGAAAAAAAATTTTTAGAATTTTTTGGTATAGAACCAGCAATTTGGCATTCTGGTATTTCAAAAAAAAATAAAGAAATAATTTGGAGCGGTATAGTAACAGGAAAAATAAAAGTTGTTATTGGTGCTAGATCTGCACTTTTTTTACCATTTAAAAAATTAGGATTAATAATCGTTGATGAAGAACATGATCAGTCATACAAACAAGATGAAGGTGTAATTTATAATGCACGTGATATGGCAATTTCAAGGGCATCTTTTGAGAATATACCTATAAATTTAATAACAGCTGTTCCATCAGTAGAGACTTTTCAGAATATAAAAAAAAAAAAATACAAATTATCAAAGCTAGAAAATAGATATCAAAACGCATCTCTACCTAACTATGAAATAATTGATCTAAATAATGCCAAGATGGAAAAGCAATCTTGGATATCAAATGAAATTATTGAAAAAGTAAATATTCATTTAAAAAAAAAAGATCAAATTTTATTTTTCTTAAATAGAAGAGGATTTTCACCTAATGTGCTATGTAAAAAATGTTATGATACATTTTTATGTCCAAATTGTTCCATAAATTTAGTTTATCACAAGAAAAAGGCAAATTTATTATGTCATTATTGTGGATACAAAACCTATCTAAAGAGAAATTGTAAAAAAGACGGAATATGTGAATTTATATTTAGTGGTCCAGGTGTAGAGAGAATTTCTGAAGAAGTAAAAAAAAAATTTCCTAATAGAATAGTAGAAATCTTTTCTAGTGACACTATGAATAAAAAAGATTCAAAAGATAAGTTAGAAAAAATCACAAACAATGAAATTGAAATTTTAGTTGGCACTCAATTAATTTCAAAGGGGTTTCATTTTCCAAATTTAAATTGCATTGTAGTAATAGATATTGATTTATCATCTAATGGCCATGATTTGAGAAACGCAGAAAAAAATTTACAACTCTATCATCAATTGTTGGGAAGAGCGGGCAGAACCGGAAAATCAGCTACAATTTATTTCCAATCTTATAATATGAATAACAATATGATTTCAGATATTACTAACAAAAATCCCGAAAATTTTCTGGAAAAAGAAATTCAAATTAGAAAAATAAATAATCTTCCTCCTTTTCAAAGATTTATCTCCTTAATTTTGACTGGTCACAATGAAAATAAATTAGAAAAAGAGGCCTTAAAATTTAAATTATTTTTGGAAAATAAGATTAATGGAAAAATATTAGGTCCAGTAAATGCCCCTATATTTAGATTGAAGAGAAAATATCGTATTAGGCTTTTAATAAGAGGGCTTAAAACGTTAAAGTTACAGAATTCATTAGCAAAGTTAATACCAAAATATAAATTTACCTCAGGAATAAAACTTTCAGTTGATGTTGATCCAATAAGCTTCAATTAATCAAAAAAAACTGCTTTTTTGACAAACGTGTTACTTGAAGACTAATTGGTCATGTGTTAATTAACTCAAAATTATTTATAAATCTTCAGTATTTAATAGGTATAAATTTGACCAAAAATAAAGAATTTTCCAGCACTTCAGCTAGTAGATATTCTTTGGCTTTATATGAACTTGCCGATGAAGCAAATTTACTTTCCCAAGTTGAGGAAAATTCTGTGGCATATTTAAACTTAATCGATCAAAGCAAAGAGTTTAACAGTTTTTTAAAGGACCCCATTCTAGGTCAAAATATTCTAACAGATATTAATAATAAGATTTCTAATAACTTCAAATTAGAAAATTTATTTAGAAATTTTTTAAATTTTTTAATTTTCAAAAGAAGATACTTTTATACTGAAAAAATTCTAAAAAGTTTTATTGAAATATGTTCTGAGAAAAGAGGTGAGTTAAAAGCTGAAATTAAATCTGCAAAATCCTTAACTCAAGATGAGATTAAAAAAATTACAGATGAGTTATCAAATAATTTTAAATCAAAAATTAAGTTGAATTATAAACAAGATGAAAGTTTAATTGGAGGTTTGATTGTGCAAGTTGGAAGTACTATGATTGATACTTCTATAAAAAGTAAATTACAACAAATTGAAAATAGAATGATAGAGGCATAATATGGATATAAATCCTTCAGAAGTCACAAAAATATTAAAAGAACAAATCAAAAATTTTGGTGAAAAAGCTGAAATTTCTGAGGTTGGTCAAGTTTTGTCAGTTGGAGATGGTATAGCAAGAATTTATGGTTTAGACAATGTACAAGCTGGTGAAATGGTAGAATTTTCTGATGGATCAAAAGGTATGGCTTTAAATTTGGAAAGTGAAAATGTAGGTGTTGTAATTTTTGGGGATGATCGAAACATTAAAGAGGGAGATGTAGTAAAAAGAACGGGAAGTATTGTTGATACCCCTGTTGGAAAAGAATTATTAGGAAGAGTCGTAGATGGGTTGGGAAATCCAATTGATGGAAAAGGATTATTAGATAAAAGTGTTAAAAAAAGTAGAGTAGAAGTTAAGGCTCCTGGTATCATTCCAAGACAATCTGTAAGCGAACCAATGCAAACAGGTTTAAAGTCAATTGATAGTTTAGTTCCGATTGGAAGAGGTCAACGAGAATTAATTATTGGAGATCGTCAAACTGGTAAAACTGCAGTCGCCGTTGACACAATCATTAACCAAAAAAAGATTAATGAGTCTGAAGATGAAAAACAAAAACTTTACTGTATTTATGTTGCAGTTGGTCAAAAAAGATCAACTGTAAGACAAATTCAAAAAACTTTAGAGGAAGCTGGAGCAATGGAATATACAACTATAGTTGCAGCAACAGCATCAGACTCAGCTCCACTTCAATTTTTGGCTCCTTACTCGGGGTGTGCAATGGGAGAATATTTTAGAGATAATGGAATGCATGCTCTAATTATTTATGATGATTTATCCAAGCAAGCAGTTGCTTACCGACAAATGTCACTTATCTTAAGGAGACCACCAGGTAGAGAAGCATACCCAGGTGATGTATTTTATCTTCATAGTAGATTACTGGAAAGGGCTGCTAAATTAAGCGATGAACATGGTGGAGGGTCATTAACAGCTCTTCCTATAATTGAAACTCAAGGTGGAGACGTTTCTGCTTATATTCCAACTAATGTAATTTCAATTACTGATGGACAAATTTTTTTAGAAACCGAGTTATTTAACCAAGGTATTAGACCAGCGATTAATGTTGGATTATCTGTTTCTAGGGTTGGATCAGCTGCGCAAACAAAAGCTATGAAAAAAGTATCAGGATCAATGAAACTCGAATTAGCACAATATAGAGAAATGGCAGCTTTTGCCCAATTTGGATCTGATTTAGATGCCTCAACTCAACAACTTCTAAATAGAGGATCTAAATTAACCGAGCTATTAAAACAAAAACAATATTCACCAATGACAGTAGCTGAACAGGTAATTTCTGTATTTTGTGGTGTTAAAGGTTATTTAGATGACATTGATTTGAAAGATATTGCTGACTTTGAGATCAAAATTATTGAACGATGTAAATCTGATAAATCAGAATTAATACAATCTATTTTAAGTTCGGGTAAATTAGAGGAAGAGACTGAAAAAACTTTAATTGAAGTAATTACCAATCTTAAGAAAAACTTTAAATCTTAATTAATTTATGGCTAGTTTAGATGATTTAAAAAAAAGAATAGCAAGTGTTAAATCAACACAAAAAATCACTAAAGCAATGAAAATGGTAGCAGCAGCAAAACTTAAAAGAGCTCAAGAGAGTGCAGAAAAGGGGAGACCATATTCTGAGAAAATGAATAATATAATTCTAAATTTATCTTGTGGTATATCTGATAAAGAAATAGCTCCTAAATTACTATCTGGTTCAGGGAAAGAACAGGTTCATCTTTGTGTTGTGTTGACATCAGATAGAGGTTTATGTGGAGGTTTTAATGCAAATATAATTAAAAAAGCTAAAAGTTATTTTGTCAAATTGAATAAAGAGGGAAAGGAACTAAAAATTATTACAGTTGGTTCTAAAGGCAATGATCAACTGAAAAGAGTTTATGGAAATAAAATTATTGAGAACATCTCTTTTAAAAATTCAAAAAATGCAAATTATTTTGATGCTGAAAAAGTTGGAAAAATAGTTATTGAAAAGTTTGAAAAAGAGGAATTTGATATTTGTACTATTTTTTATAATCAATTTAAAAATGTAATAACTCAAATACCTCAAGCTCAACAAATTATTCCATTAAATACAGAAAATGATAATCAAGATAATTCTGAAGATGACTACGAATTTGAGCCAGATGAAGATGAAATTCTGAGTAATTTATTACCAAAAAATATTTCTACGCAAATATTCAAAGCGATGTTAGAGAATTCTGCTAGCGAACAGGGCGCAAGAATGAGCGCGATGGACAATGCAACTCGGAATGCAGGTGAAATGGTTGACAAACTTACAATTAAATATAACAGAAGTCGTCAAGCAGCAATTACAAAGGAACTAATAGAAATAATATCAGGAGCAGAAAGTTTATAATTATGAGCAAGGGAATAATTACACAAGTTATAGGAGCAGTTGTTGATGTTAAGTTTGAAAGTGATTTACCAGAAATATTAACAGCTTTAGAATGTAAAAATGGTAACAATAGGTTAGTGCTTGAGGTAGCTCAACACTTAGGTGAGTCTACCGCAAGAACAATAGCAATGGACGCTACTGAAGGACTAAAAAGAGGTGATGAGGTAATAAATACGAATGCTCCAATTAAAGTGCCAGTAGGACCAGAAACTTTAGGAAGAATTATAAATGTTGTGGGAGAACCGATAGATGAAAGAGGAGAAGTAACAACTAAAGAAAATTGGCCGATTCATAGACCAGCTCCAGAATTTAATGATCAGTCCACAGAAACAGAAATACTTGTAACTGGAATTAAAGTAATTGATCTTTTAGCACCATATGCAAAAGGAGGAAAGATAGGTTTGTTTGGTGGTGCTGGTGTTGGAAAAACTGTTTTGATTATGGAATTAATCAACAACGTTGCTAAAGCTCATGGTGGCTTCTCTGTTTTTGCAGGTGTAGGTGAAAGAACTAGAGAAGGAAATGACCTTTATCATGAAATGATGGAGTCTGGAGTAATAAAATCTGAAGGCCCTGGTTCTAAAGCTGCTTTAGTTTATGGACAAATGAATGAACCTCCTGGAGCAAGAGCAAGAGTAGCGCTTACAGGATTAACTGTGGCAGAATATTTTAGAGATCAAGAAGGACAGGATGTTCTTTTTTTCGTCGATAATATATTTAGGTTTACTCAAGCAGGTTCAGAAGTGTCAGCTTTACTAGGAAGGATACCATCTGCAGTGGGATATCAGCCAACATTGGCAACTGATATGGGAAATTTACAAGAGAGAATTACCACCACTAATAAAGGTTCTATAACATCAGTACAGGCAATTTATGTACCTGCTGACGACTTAACTGATCCAGCACCAGCAACCTCATTTGCTCATTTAGATGCGACGACTGTACTTTCCAGACAAATAGCTGAAATAGGTATCTATCCTGCAGTTGACCCCTTAGACTCAACTTCAAGAATTCTAGATCCACGAATTGTTGGTGATGAGCATTATAGAGTGGCTCGTGAGGTGCAAAAAATATTACAAACATATAAATCGTTACAAGATATTATAGCCATCCTTGGCATGGATGAATTATCAGAAGAGGATAAATTAGTCGTAGCAAGAGCTAGAAAAATTCAAAGATTTTTATCTCAACCCTTCTTTGTGGCTGAGGTGTTTACAGGATCACCAGGAAAATTAGTTGACTTAGAATCAACGATTAAAGGTTTTGATGCAATTTGTAAAGGTGAATACGATCATCTTCCAGAAGCAGCATTTTATATGGTTGGAACTATTGAAGAAGCTATCGAAAAAGCTAAAAAAATATCTAAAGATGCAGCAGCTTAATGAGTGACGAATTTAAAATAGAAATAGTTAATCCGGAGAAATCCTTTTTATCAAAAGAGGATGTTAACGAGGTTGTAGTTCCTGCATTTGAGGGAGAAATGGGAATACTTAAAGATCATATTTCTATAATTTCATTTTTAAAACCGGGCATAATTACTATTCAAGCAAAATCTGGTGAAAAAAAGTATTATGTTGAAGATGGGATCATCGAATTCAAAAATAATACTTTATCCATTCTTACTAGCTATATTCTCAATTTAGAAGATATTGAAAAAAATAAATTACAGGAATTATTAAAAACTGCTGAAGAAGAGTCTAATAAACCAGAAATTACTGATCAATTAAAATATTTGGCTGACCAAAAGGTTGAAACTTTAAAGTCCATCAATTAAGTATCGTTTTTATTTTTTCTTTTAATTCTTTGTATACGTGATGTTTAAAATCTACCACTAATTCTGTTATCATATCTAATTCAATCCATTTCCATTCTAAAAATTCTGGTTTATTTGTTTTAATATTAATGTCATCATCTGTACCAAGGTACCTCATCAAAAACCATTTTTGTTTTTGTCCCTTATATTTACCCTTCCATATAATACCCAGCAGTCTTTTTGGAAGCTCATAAGTAATTGTACCCTCTATTTCTTTTATAAGTTCAACATTTTTAATACTAGTCTCTTCTTCTAATTCTCTGTAAGCAGCAGTTAAAAAATCTTCTCCATCATCTACCCCGCCCTGTGGCATCTGCCAAAAATTTTTTGGATTGTCAATTCGTTTTGCTACAAAAACTTTATTTTGTTTATTAAGAACTACAATTCCCACTCCACTTCTTAGTGGTAGATTTTTATATTTCTCTTCCATATTAACCTTTAAGAAGTTTAATTGCGTATTTTAATTGATTATCAGTTTCAGTTTTGATTCTGAAATCATCACTTTCTTCATCTATTTCTATATCTGGTGATACACCAATTTCAGAAATTGATTTTCCAGACGGTAAATAATATTTTGCTACAGTAAGTCTAATTGCACCATCATTTTTAAGTGGGATTATAGATTGCACGGAGCCTTTGCCATAACTATTTTCGCCTAATAAAATCGCTCTTTTGTGATCTTTGAGGGCTCCAGCAACTATTTCTGATGCTGATGCAGATCCATAATTAATAAGCACAATTAATATTTTTCCATTTGTAAGATCACCTTTTTTGGCAAACCATTTTCTATTTTCGGAAGGTTTTCGACTTTTTGTAGATACTATCTCACCATTATCTAAAAAAAAGTCGGAAATTTTAATGGCTTGCGAAAGTAATCCACCAGGATTATTTCTGAGATCTAAAATATATGATTTAATATTCCTATTTTTTTCTAACTTTTTAATTTCCCCTTCTATTTGTTTACCACTATTTTCATTAAATGAGGTTAATCTAATATAACCTATATTATTTTCTAATATTTCAGCTTTAACAGATCTTATTTGAATGATCTCTCTCACAACATTAAATACAAGAGCTTTTCTTTCACCACGCCTTCGAATTGTCAGTTCAATTGCAGATCCAACAGGTCCCCTCATTAAATCAACTGCTTCGCTAAGAGATTTACCTTGAACTTGGGTATCATTAATTTTAACAATGTAATCACCAGCCTTGATTCCTGCTTTAGAAGCCGGTGTATCATCGATCGGAGAAATAACTTTAACTACACCAGACTCCATACCAACTTCAATACCGAGTCCACCAAATTCACCACTGGTTTCTGTTTGCATTTCATTAAATATTTCAGGAGACATATAAGCTGAGTAAGGATCTAGAGATTGTAGAAGACCATTTATTGCTGAGTCCATACTTTCAGATTGATTTATTTCATCTACATATTCCTTATTTATTTTTTCAAGTACTTCTCCGAATAAATCAATTTTTTTGTAAATATTACTTTCAGCGAGCAAATGATGCTGAAATAAAAAATATAATAAAAATAATGATAAAATTTTTTTCTTCATATAATTAATTTTTCTTTTGGTATTAATTCAGACCACATTTTTTCAAGTTCATAAAATTTTCTTTTTTCTGGATGAAAAATATGAACAATCAAATCTATCCCATCAATTAATTTCCATTCACTACTATCTGCACCTTCGATTTTTGAGTTTTTGATACCATTATCCCTAAATTTTTCTAAAACTTGCTCTGATAGAGACTGAATATGTCTAGATGAGGTTCCGCTTGCAATAATCATAAAATCAGCCATGGAACTTTTATCTTTTAAATCTATGCTTATTATGTCTTGTGCTTTGTTAATATCCAATGTTTTGATGATAGAATTTTTAAGATCTGAAATTTTATCCATTAATTAATTTTTAGACTATCAAATTTTCCTTAATTTAGAAGACGAAATATTGACCTTATTAAAATTAACAAATTTAAATTTCTTACTATTAAGGGTTTTATATGTCTTTGAATTTAATGATTTTTTCTTATATCCATATCTATCAAAAACTAAGATATTACATTTTTCTAAAATCTGTCTCCATTTATGCCATTTATGGAAATTAACTAAATTATCTGCACCCATTAAGAAAAAAATTTCATTTTTTTTATTTTTGTTGAAGTAATTAATTAGATCTACTGTTTTATTTGATTTAATTTTATTTTCATAAAATTTGACCTCAATAAATGTATTTTTTTTAATAATCTTTTTACATCCTTTAATTCTAGATTGCAGGCTTAAAAAACTTTTTATTTTCGAAGGATTTTTTTTTGTAATTGCCCATATAATCTTTTCAAGTTTAAATCTTTTTAACGCTTCTTTAGATATAGCTAGATGACCATTGTGGGCAGGATCAAATGAACCACCTAAAATTCCAATTCTTTTTTTTTTCAAATTCAAATTACTTCCTTATTTGACCTTTGCTAGTGACTTGATATTTGTAGGAAATAAGTTGATTAAGTCCAACTGGACCCCTAGGTGGAAGTGTGTTGGTTGAGATTCCCACCTCACCACCAAACCCAAATTCACCTCCATCTGCAAATTGTGTTGAAGTATTGTGCATAGCTATTGAACTTTTTACCTCATTCAAAAATTTTTTTGCTGCTTTTTTATTTTGAGTAATAATACAATCCGTATGCATGGTTCCGTATTTGTTAATATGTGCTATAGCTTCATCTATATTTTTTACTGATTTCACGGATACAACAGGTGACAAATATTCTTTTGACCAATCTTTTATTGAAGCTTTCTGAATTTTTTTATCATAAAGTTTTCTTATCTTATTATCACCAATAATTTTACATCCATTTTCCTCTAAATTTTTTAAAATTTTATTTCCAAATTTCTTGATTATTTTTTCGTGTAAAAGAATTGTTTCGGTTGCTCCACATATTGCGGTATTCCTCATTTTAGCATTGTGAACTATTTTATTTGCAATCTTAGGATTTGCATTTTTATCTACGTAAGAATGACAAACACCTTCCAAATGACCAATTGTTGGAACAGATGACAAATCTTGTACTTTTTTAACTAACCCTTTCCCACCTCTTGGAATTATTACATCGATAAATTTACTCATTCTTTGTAAAAGAAAATCAACAACACTTCTTTTTTTAAGTTTTAAAAACTGAACAAAGTTTTCATCAACATTATTTTTCTTCAGTGATTTTCTAAAGAATTTTGTGAGAATAAGATTAGAATGGTATGCTTCAGATCCACCTTTTAAAATGACGGCATTTCCAGACTTAAAACATAACGATGCAACATCTGCTGTAACATTGGGTCTACTTTCGTATATAACGCCAATTACACCAATAGGTATAGATACTTTTGATATTACCAAACCATTTGGCCTTTTCCATTTTTCTAAAATGACATTTGTAGGATCCCTTAAACTAATAATTTTTTTTATAGAATTGGTTATCGCGATTATTTTTTTTTCATTTAATACCAATCTTTGGATTAAATTATTTTTAATACCTTTTTTATAGGCATTCTTAACATCCTTTTTATTTTCATTAATTATCAATCTTTTGTTTTTAAAGATTAGGAGATGATAATCTTTAAGAACTTCGTCTTTTTTTTTTGTACTTAACCTTTTATTAATGGCTTTTTTCGATTTTTTTCCAATATCAGTTAGTAGCTTTTGCATTAAACCTCGACCATATCATCTTTATGAACAACTTCAGATTTTGTTATGTATCCAAGTTTTTTTTCAATCTCATTTGAGTGACAACCCATAATTTTATTTATTTCTTCAGAAGAAAAAGAGCTTAAACCTCTTGCAAATTCTTTATTTTTAGTATCTAGAATTTTTATATGATCACCTTTGTTAAATTTCCCTGATGAATTAATAATCCCTGCTGCTAATAAACTTTTACCATTTACTAGTGCTTTCTTGGCACCATCATCTATTACAAGACTTCCTTTTGGTGAAACAGAACTTATTATCCATTTTTTTCGCGCATGTAATTTAGATATTTTTGACTCAAATAAAGTACAAATGTTCTTTTTTTCAATTTGTTGTATTGGATTTAAATATAATCCGTTTGCAATAATCATATTACATCCTGCCAAATTACAAATCTTAGCAGCTTCAATTTTGGTATTCATTCCTCCCTTACCAAACTCTGTTACCCCTCTTATGTAAATTTTTTTCATATCTTTGTCTAGATTATTCACTTTTTTTATTATTTTTGCATCTTTATATAATTTTGGATTCTTTGTAAAAAGACCATCTACATCAGATAATAATATTAAAGTATCGGCATTAGTTATCTGTGCAACACGAGAGGCAAGTCTATCATTATCACCATATTTTATCTCTGATGTTGCAATTGTGTCATTTTCATTAACGATGGGTATGTAATCTAATTTAAATAAGTTCTCAAATGTCCTTTTAGCATTTATTGATCTTCTTCTCTCCTCGGTATCATCCAAAGTTAGTAAAATTTGTGAAATATTAATCCTTAATTTTGAAAAAGTTTGAGAAAATAAATTCATAAGCTCGATTTGACCTATAGAGGCTATTGCTTGACTTTTATCGAGCTTTAAATTTGATTTATTGTAATTCATTTTTTTACATCCAAGTGCAATTGCTCCAGAACTTACAATAATAATCTTTTTATTTTTAGATTTTAGTTTTTGGATATCTTTAGCGAAAGAAGATAGCCATTTTTTTCTTATCTTTTTTTTACTATCAACAATCAGTGATGACCCAATTTTTATTACTATAATTTTCGAGTTTTTAAGATGCATAACCAACTAATTTTGATTTAATTTTGGAAATGTATTTTTTCTTTATTGTAGAAATTGTAATAATTTCTGATTTAGTGATTTTTTTTAAATTTTTCTCAATTTTTTTCATTTTTTTATCATCAATTAAATCAGTTTTATTTAAAACAATTAGCTCCCTTTTTTTTGCAAGTTTAGAACTATAGCTCTTTAATTCATTTTTTACCTGGTTGTAACTTTTTTTTATATCATCGTTTGTTATATCGATCATGTGTAAAAGAGATTTACACCTCTCTATGTGTTTTAAAAATTGTATTCCTAAACCAGTTCCCTTATGCGCTCCCTCTACTAATCCAGGAATGTCTGCAATTGTAACTTCTTTATCATCATAGCTTGCCACACCAAGATTAGGATTTAATGTTGTAAATTCATAATTTGCAATTTTAGGATTAGCATTCGTAATAGCTGCTAGTAAGCTTGATTTACCAGCATTAGGTAATCCTATTATTCCAACATCTGCAATTGTTTTTAATTGAAGCCATATAGTAAATTCTTCACCTCGAGTACCCTTAGTAAATTTTCTTGGAGCTCTATTTGTTGAACTTTTGAATCTAGTATTACCTAAACCTCCTTTACCACCTGCAGCAGCCACAAACTCCTCTCCAATTTTTATAAAGTCAAAAATTAAGGTTTTATTATCTTCTTCAAAAACCTGAGTACCTAATGGAACTTTGAGAATGAGATCATCTCCACTTTTTCCAGTCCGATTTTGTCCAGCACCATTGTTACCTCTTTTTGCTTTATGATGTTGTTGATATCTAAAATCGATTAAAGTATTTAAATTTCTCTCAGCTTTTAAAATTACTGAACCACCTTTACCACCATCACCACCATCTGGCCCGCCATACTCGATAAATTTTTCTCTTCTAAAACTTGGAGAGCCATCACCACCATTGCCAGCTTTAATATAAATTTTTACTTGATCTAAGAATTTCATAATACAACGCTATTTTGAGTTGTAATATTAATTTGGTTTTACTGAAACAAAAGTTCTATCGGATTTTGTTTTTTTAAAAACAACTTTACCTTTTATTACTGAAAAAATTGAGTGATCTTTACCCATACCTACATTTTCTCCTGGAAATATCTTAGTACCTCTTTGTCTAACAATTATGTTGCCAGGAATAACATTTTGACCACCATATTTTTTTACACCAAGTCTTCTGCCAGCACTATCTCTACCATTCCTTGATGATCCACCAGCTTTTTTCGTAGCCATATTTTATTCCTTTATTTACTCAATTTCTTTTTTTCAGAATCTTTTTTTGTTGGTTTAGAAATCTTTTCAGCCTCAGATAAAATCTTACCATCTTTTGAAAAAATTTTATTTATTCTAATCATAGAATATTCTTGTCTATGACCATTTTTTCTTCTTGAGTTTTGTCTTCTTCTTTTTTTAAAAATAAGTACGGTTCTATTTCTACTATTTTTTATTAGGTTTGCTTCAACTTTAGCACCTTGAATTGTTGGCAAACCAATTTCTATTACTTTATTATCGCCATATGCCAATATATCATTAAACTCAATTTTAGTATCTGATTTTGAATTTGGTAATTTTTCAATTTTTAAAATTTCACCAGACTTCACTTTGTATTGTTTTCCACCTGATTGTATAACTGCGTATGACATAAAATAGATTTTTTTATTGGCAATATAGTCAGGGCATTTCTTTAGTCAAGTTTATTAACTAAAAATTATCCTTTAAATCTCTTAATTTTGAAAAACTTTTTAAATCTTTTGCTTTAAGAAATATATTACATTCTAATTCATCAGCTAAAGTGCTTGGTATTGTTGGTAATGCATTCTGAAGTTTTTTATTAATCTCTAGGATTTTATTTTTTAATTCTAAATTATCAGAGTCATAGGCAATACAAAAATTTGAGTTTTGTAAAGTATATTCATGGCCACAATATATTTCCGTATCTTTTGGTAATGATTTGATTTTCTTAAGTGAATTATACATTTGTTCATAAGTACCCTCAAAAATTCTGCCACACCCCAAAGAGAATAGAGTATCACCTGTGAAAATTTTTTTTTCTTTAAAAAAATGAAAAGCGATATGACCAGATGTATGACCTGGAACATGATAAATTTTTGCCTCAAAATTATCTTGCTTCCATATTTGGTTATCCTCTAGAGATATATCAATCTCAGGTATACGATTTTTATCTCCGATAAATCCAACCACCTTAGAATTATACTTTTTTTTTAATTCAAGATTTCCACCCACATGATCGTAATGATGATGTGTATTAAGTATAAATTTTAAATCTATTTTTGACTTATTAAGATAATTGATTATTGGTGCAGACTCGCTAGGGTCAATAACACAAGCGGTTTGATTTTCTTCATCAATAATCAAGTAGCTATAATTATCCTGTAGACATTTAATAATTTCAATTTTCATTTATTTTTCTATTAAAAATATACCAAGTTCTCCAAATAAATTTTTAAAAATAAGATTTGAGTGATTAATATCAGAAACATTTTCATTAATTAACGCTAAAGATTTAAAAATTTTAAAGTTTATAATCTTAGAAAATCCGACAAAATCTTTTATGGTGCACATATGAATGTTTGGTGTGTTATACCAATCATGAGGTAAAGAGTTTGTAATTGGCATTGTTCCTTTTAATAATAAATCTAATCTTACTTTCCAATGTCCAAAATTTGGAATAGTTACTATTGCTTTGTTGCCAATTCGTAAAAGCTCTTTTATTACTGTTTCAGGATTTATAAAAGCTTGTAAAGTTTGTCCAAGAACAACATACTCAAAAGAGTCATTTGGAAATTGCTTTAAATCAAATTCTGCATTCCCTTCAATAACAGTTAGCCCTTTAGCAATGCAAGTTTGCACTTTTTCTTTTGAAATTTCAATTCCTCTGATATTAACATTCTTATTTGTCTTTAAAAATTCCATCAAAGTTCCATCATCACATCCCACATCAAGAACTTTTGCATCTTTTTCAATTAAATCTGAAATAATTTTATATTCTGGTTTCATGAATGTTTTTCTGCATAAGATTTATCTAAAAAATTTTTTAGAGCTTTTAAGAAATTGGGAACATTAAGCAAAAAAGAATCGTGGCCTTTATCAGACTCAATTTCAACAAAACCTACATTTGCACCAACTGCGTTTAAGGCAATTACAATGTCTTTATTTTCTTGTGTTGGATAAAGCCAATCTGAGGTAAAAGATATTATAAAAAATTTTGCTTTAGTATCTTTAAAAGCATCAGATAGATTACCATTAAATTGTTTTACTAAATCAAAATAATCCATTGCTCTAGTAATATATAAATAGCTATTAGCATCGAACCGATCTACAAATACTGAACCTTGGTATCTAAGATAACTTTCAATTTGAAAGTCAGCATCAAAACCAAATTTTAAATCATCTCTCTCTTGAAGTTTTCTACCAAATTTTTCTTGAAGCCCTTTTTTTGAGAGATAAGTAATATGTGCAGCCATTCTAGCTACAGCTAATCCTTTATCGGGTACAATATTTTTTGAATTATAATTTCCATCAGACCAATTATGATCTGCTGCAATGGCTTGTCTGCCAAGTTCATTAAAAGCAATATTTTGAGCAGAATGGCTTGAAGTACAAGCAATTGGAATTGCTGTTTTAGCTTTATCAGGATAATTACTAATAAATTGTAGAACTTGCATTCCACCCATTGAACCACCTGCAACTGAAAAAAGTTTTTTTATTCCAAAAAAATCCAACAAATTTATTTGTGCATTTACCATGTCATTAATTGTGATGACCGGGAAATCTGTTCCATAAATTTTTTTTGTCATGGGATTTTCATGGCTAGGCCCAAAAGACCCCATACATCCACCTATTACATTTGCACAGATTACAAAATATTTATCTGTATCAATCGACTTACCAGAACCTACCGCGTAAGACCACCAACCATCCTTTTTGGTCACTGGATTTATACCTGTCACAAATTGATCACCTGTTAAAGCATGAAATACTAAAATTGCGTTATCTTTTTCATTATTGAGTGAACCATAAGTTTCATATGCTAAAGGAAAATTACTAATAGTCTGACCACAATCTAATTTGAGTGGTTTTTTAACAATCAACGTTTTTATATTTTGTTTTAAATTCATAATAAAAGCTGAGAGTTGAATTGTGAGAAAAAAAACTTTTTTAGCGGTTTTTTTAAAGCGCTCGCAATTCAGGTAAATCAGCGCATAAATTTTGTACTAGAAGTTATTTAGTATGTCAATTTTTAAAAATAATTACACTTAAACTATATAAAAAAATGTTTTTTTATTTATAAAGAGCATAAAATTTATAAAAGTTGGCTATCATGAGATTTAAAAGATTGAATATTGAAACGTATGAGCCTGGTAAATCCAGTCTTAAGAGATTTCATCAAGTTGTAAAACTATCTGCGAATGAGTCAGCCTTAGGTGTCAGCTCAAAGGCTAAAAAGATTTTGTCTAATAAAAATTTAAGTTTTTTTAGGTACCCAGATGGCAAGGCTAGCGCTTTGAGAAGACAAATATCTAAAAAGTTTCAATGTGATGAAGATAGAATTATTTGCGGTGCTGGATCTGATGAGGTTATTCAAATGCTATGTCAATTATTTTTGAATCCTAAGGATGAAGTTATTCTTCCTCAGTATAGTTTTTTAATGTACAGGATATATGCTAAAATAGTTGGTGCAAAAGTTATTTTTGCAAAAGAAAATAATTTTAAAGTATCAATTCCTGAAATTATTAAAAATGTCTCAAAAAAAACAAAAATTGTTTTTTTAGCAAATCCTAATAATCCAACTGGAACATATCTAACAAGCTCTGAGCTTTTAGAACTTAGAAAAAAATTGAGAAAAAATATTCTACTAGTAGTGGATGATGCATACGCAGAATATATGAAAAATAACGATTATAAAAGTGGATTAAAATTATTCAAAAATAAACAAAATGTCTTTATTTTGAGAACATTTTCTAAAATATACGGTTTATCCTCTCTAAGAGTAGGGTGGGGATATGGTTCCAAAAAAATTGTTAAAGCACTTAATGTTATTAAGCCACCTTTTAATGTAAATGAGGTAGCACAAAAAGCTGCCATTGAATCTCTTAAGGATACTAAGTTTATAAATCTTTCAGTCAAACACAATATTATTTATGCAAAAAAATTGAAAAATTTTCTTAACCAATATGGAATTAATTCAAATAATATCTCGGCCAATTTTTTATTATTAAATTTTGGAAAATGTAAATTTAAAGCAAAATACTTTTATGAAAAATTAAAGATGAAAGGAATTATCTTAAGATCAACAGAAAATGGCTACAATATAAAAAATATGTTACGATTAACCATTGGATCAAAAAAAGATAACTTAAAATTTATGCGAGCAGTAAAAGGAATATTTAATTAATGAAAAATGTGCTCATCATCGGCTGTGGCTTGTTAGGTTCTTCGTTAGTAAAAAGAATTGCAAAAAAAAAATTAGCAAAAAAAATTTTTATATTTGAAAAATCTAAAAAAAATATATCAAAGATCAAAAGACTAAAGTTGCCAGGAATTCTTGTAAATAAACTACAAGAGGTTGTCACAAAATCAAATCTAATTATTTTTTGTACGCCAATGAGTGAATACAAAAATATGATTTTAAGATTAAACAATAATTTTAATTCAAAACAAATTATTACTGATGTTGGCTCTTCAAAAATAGAGTCTTCAGAAATAATTAAAAGAAATTTAAAAAAAAAAATATCCTGGATTCAAAGTCATCCTATAGCTGGATCAGAAGTAAGTGGGCCTGAGCATGGAAAGGAAAATCTGTTTGAAAATAAGTGGTGTGTATTGATTAAAAATAAGAAAATAAATATGAAACATTTAAAATTTTTAAATTATTTTTGGAAAAAAATGGGTACAAAAACTGTAATTATGAATGCGGAAAGACACGATAAAATATTTTCAATTACAAGTCATTTACCACATTTAATAGCTTACAATTTGGTTAAATCAGCTCAAGATTTTGAGAAAAAGCAAAAATATGACTTAATTAAATATAGTGCGGGTGGATTAAGAGATTTTTCAAGAATCGCTGCATCAAATGAAATTATGTGGAGAGACATTTTTTTTAATAATAGAAAAAACGTTTCAAGAGCAATTGATATATTTATCAAAAATTTAAAATCTTTTAAAACAGATATTAATTCAAAAAATAATAAATCAATTCTTAAAAAATTAGTTCAAACAAAAAAAGTTAGATCCAAAATTATTAAATTAAAACAGGATGTAAATAAACCTGACTTTGGTAGAGATTAATAATTATTAATTTTGCTTACTTTTTTAACTTTTAGGTTTGCAGTTTTATAAATTAATTGAATTGTTTTTTTAGTTGGCATTACCACTACCTTCTTTTTCGGTCCATAAGCATGAATAAATTTAGACTTATTTAGACATATACCGACATGTCCTTTCCAAAATATTATATCTCCTTTATCGTAATTTTTACTTTTTTTTTTTTTACAAAACTTTATTTGATCTTTTGTATCTCTTGGAAAAAATATTCTGTTATAATAAAAATAGATTTGAATCAAAGCAGAGCAATCAATACCATCAGAGGTTTTTCCACCCCATAGATATTTACTACTTTTAAATAATTTCATTATTTTAGAATAATCTTTTTCAAAATGATCAATTTTAACAACATCTCTTTTTTTTATCCATCTATCTTTTTTAAATTCAATTAGCTCTTTATTTTTTTTTAAAACTGATATGCCAGATGCAAAATAAAGATAATTATTTGTTGGTAAAAATTTATCTTCTTTTTTAATGAATATTCTAGATTTTTTTTTTTTTATCTTAAAAGTTGGTTTAAAATTTTTGTTGAAATTATTTTTTTTAATAAAACCAATATAATTGTCAAAATTAGTTTTAATTTTAACCCAGTTTTTTTGATTTTTTAATACCTTAAATTTTTCACCATACAAGATTTGTGATAGAGTTTCAGAATTATTAGAAGGTTTTGAATTTATATTTTCAAGTGAAAAATTATAAAAAAAATTATTTTTCATTAATCTTTAATTTATTTCTTATAATCCATAATATAATTAAAGATGGTATTACCATTATAGCAGTTAAGATAAAAAATACTCCCCAATCTCCATTAAGCCAATCAACTAGAGCACCTGATGATGAGGCCAATGTAGTTCTTCCTGCAGTGCCTATTGAAGCTAATAGTGCATATTGAGTTGCTGTGTAAGTTCTATCAACTAACAATGATATGAATGCAACAAACGCAACAGTAGCAAAAGCTGCCGCTATGTCATCAAAGATTACAGCAATTGCAAATAATATTTCAGACTTACCACTCCAAGCTAAAAGACTGAACAACAAATTTGTGCTTGCCATTAAAATTCCTGCTAAAAACATTGCTTTTAAAACACCAGATCTTATTACAAATAGCCCCCCTAACAGAGTGAAGATGACAGTTGTTATCCATCCTAAAGTTTTTGAGTAAATAGCAATATCTGATTTACTAAAACCAATTTCTTTATAGAAGATGATAGACATGCGCCCTAAAAAAGCCTCTCCAACTTTGAATAAAAAAACAAACCCTAGTATCCCCAAAGCAATTTGAAATCCATTCTTTTTAAAAAAACTTATTATAGGTCCACTGATTGTTCCACTTATCCAAGTTATAGTTTGAGTAAGAAAATTTGAATTTTGGAATTTACCAGCAATTAATCGATCATTTTCTTTCTGATTAATTTGTCTTTCAGTCGAGTCAGTTTCATTGACAAACATTAATCCAATATTCATCAGAATTATTAAAATTCCTAAGATTAAAAAAGTTAGTTGCCAATAATTTTGAAAACCTAAATTTTCTAAAAAATCTGCGGAAAACAATGACAAAACTCCACCTAATTTATATCCGCTCCACCACCCAACGACAGCCATTGCTGCGCCCGCAGCCATTGATTTACTCTCGTTTTCGCTAATTTGCTCAATCCTTAAAGCATCCACAGTAATATCTTGTGTTGCTGAGGCAATTGCAATGAGTAAACCTACTGATATTACAAGGGCTAAATTTTCTGAAGGATCAATTACACTCCACAAAAATAATGAGATTAAGATTAATATCTGCATTAGGACAATCCATCCTCTACGATGTCCAATTTTTTTTGTCAGGTATGGTATTTGAATACGATCGATTAAAGGAGCCCATAAATAATTAAATGCATAAACTGCAAATATAAGACCAGCCCAACCGACTGTAGATCTGCTTAATCCATCTTCCTTTAACCATAAACTTAAACTACTACCTATCAATACCCAAGGAAAACCAGAGATAGCACCAAGCAATAATATTCTTAACATTCTTTTATCGAAATAAACTGAAAATGTTTCTGAAAGGGATTGTTTTTTAATTTCTATCATTTGTTAATTCCTCCAGAATGAAGGTAAAAATAACACTAATATAGCAAATAACTCCAGTCTTCCCAAGATCATACCGATTGTTAAAATCCATTTGGAAAAATCTGGTAATGAGGAGAAATTACCGTTAGGTCCAATTATTGATCCTAAACCTGGACCAACATTTGAAATAGAGGTCGCAGCACCTGAAATTGCGGTTATAAAATCAAGTCCATTTAAAGATAATAACGCAGATAATAAAAAAAATATTATTAAGTACATGTAAATAAAAGAAATGATTGATGCTATGAATTTATCATCAATTGGATTTTTATCGTATTTCAACACAAAAACACCTTTAGGGTAAATAATTTTTTTTAGTTGGTTAATTACAAATGAATAAAGAATTTGAAAACGAAATATTTTTATGCCACATGTTGTTGAACCAGCACAGCCACCTATGAACATCAAAGCCAAAAATAATACTAAAGGAAAGCTGCCCCAATTGTCAAATTGAGCATTGACATAACCGGTTCCAGTTAGAATAGAAATAACGTTAAAGAAAATTGATCTTAAATCAAATGAACTTGAATTGTTTAAAGTAAGATAAATCGATAAAATGAAAATTGATATAAATATTATCTTTATAAAAGTTTTGATTTGAGAGTCTGATGTAAAAATAGACCTGTTGCCATTTAAAAATTTAATGTACACGATAAATGGTACACTTCCTAAAATAATAAATACCATAGCCGTAGTTTCTATCGCTAAGCTATTAAAAAAACCAATGGATTGATTATAATTTGAGAATCCACCAGTTGCTATAGTTGTCATCGAATGTGTAATACTATCAAAAATATTCATCCCAAAAATATTGTAAGTGATTGCACATAGCGCTGTTAATCCAGAGTAAATATAAATCAATCTTAGAGCAACCTCTTTAGACTTCGGAAGAATTTTTTCAGATGAATCATTGTTTGAAATTTTAAATAATTGCATTCCCCCAACATTCATGATGGGCATTAATGTGATTGCCATCACTATGACACCAATACCTCCCAACCATTGAAGTATTGCTCTCCAAAATAATATACCTTTAGGCATATTTTCTAAGTTTGATATGATTGTTGAACCAGTCGTTGTAATACCTGACATACTTTCAAAAAAGGCATTAGTTACTGAAAATTCTAAATTAGAGAATATAAAGGGTAATGAACCAAATATAGCAATACTTAACCATGCTAATGCGGTTAGAAGGAATGCTTGTTGTAAATTAAGTTTTTTTTCATGATCTAGATTGGAGAGAAAAAATAAGGTTCCAAAAATGATTGTGACAATTGCTGCACCAAAAAAAGAAGAATCTATTTGACCATAAATAAATTGTACAACTATTGGAACAAGCATAAAAATACCAAGAATTATTTGAAGAATTCCAAGAGTGAAAAAAACTGTTTTATAATTAGACATTTTGAAAGAACATTATTTTATGGTAAATAAATTTCAACTCTATAAGAATTAAGTAGTTCGCTAATTAAAGATTTTGTTGAATTATTTATGATAAAAAAAGAAAACTTAGAAAAAACAAGCTCTTGGCCAATCGTTGAGGCAAAAAAAATGCTTAGAGAAAGAAAATCTTTTTTAGAAAAAAAAGGTAAAATTACACTACAGACTGGATATGGCCCAAGTGGACTTCCTCACATAGGAACATTTGGAGAAGTTGCCAGAACTTCTATGATGGTTAATGCGTTAAAACAATTAACAGATTTTCCAACAGAAATTATCACTTTTTCTGATGACATGGATGGTCTCAGAAAAGTACCAGACAATGTACCCAATAAAGAATTGTTAGAAAAAAATCTGCATAAACCTTTGACAGACGTACCAGATCCTTTTGAAAAATATAATAGTTTTGGTGAACATAATAATGAGAAATTAAAAAAATTTTTAAATAATTTTAATTTTAAATATAATTTCAAAAGCTCTACTCAATTGTATAAATCAGGTTTTTTTAACCCAACACTTCAAATTATTTTAGATAATTATGATGGAATAATGAATATCATTATGCCTACTCTAGGAAAAGAACGTCAAAAAACTTATTGTCCGTTTCTTCCTATTTGTCCAGAAACAGGACATGTTTTAGAAATTCCAGTTAAAGAAATTGATAATTCTAAGTCTAAAATTGTATTTGATAATAAAGGTAAAGATTTAGAATTAAGCATATTAGATGGTCATTGTAAACTTCAGTGGAAAGTAGATTGGGCTATGAGATGGTATGCACTGGATGTTGACTTTGAAATGTACGGAAAAGATCTGATAGAAAGTGCAATATTATCCACTAAAATTATTAAACTAATTGGAAAAAAAAACCCATCTGGTTTTGCTTATGAACTTTTTTTGGATGAAAAAGGGGAAAAGATTTCGAAATCAAAAGGGAATGGAATAACAATTGAGCAGTGGTTGGAGTATGCCTCACCACAAAGTTTATCATTATACATGTATCAAAATCCAAAAAGAGCTAAAAAACTTTATAATGAGATAGTTCCAAAAGCGGTCGATGAATATTTGGAATTTATTGAAAAGGCTAAAACCCAAGATGAGCTTCAGTTACTGATGAATCCAGTATGGCATGTTCATAATGGTAGTGTTCCAAAAGAAAAAATGATCATGTCATTTTCTATGTTATTAAATCTTGTGGAAACAAGTAATGCCGAAAACAAAGGATTATTATGGAAGTTCGTAAAAAAATATAAAGAAAATATTTCTGAAAAAGATTATCCCATTTTTGATAAGTTAGTTGGTTATGCTATTAAATATTTTAATGATGTAATAAAAGCCAAAAAAAAATATAAAATACCTGATCAAAAAGAAAAAAAAGCACTAGAAGCTTTGATATCAACTTTAGATAAATGTAATGACAAGATGTCTCCTGAGGAAATTCAAACTTTTATTTATTCAACAGGAAAAGAAAATGGGTATTCAGAAAATTTGAGAGACTGGTTTAAATTAATTTACGAAGTTGTATTTGGAGTGGAAAATGGCCCTCGAATGGGTTTTTTTATAAGTTTTTTTGGTGTTAAAGAAACTAAAGATCTTATAATAAATAAAATTAAATAATGTTTTCAAATTTAAGATCTCTAATTTTTAAACTTGATCCAGAGACCGCCCATGGTTTGGCAATAAAATCATTAAAATTTAATTTTGTACCAAATGTTTTGGATAAAAATAAAAATAGCCATTTATTTAAGACTGAATTATTTGAAAAAGAAATAGAAAATCCAATTGGAATGGCAGCAGGATTTGACAAAAATGCTGAAGTTTATAATTCTTTATTTAAATTGGGATTTGGTTTTGTGGAAGTGGGCACAGTTACACCTCTTAAACAATATGGTAACCCCAAACCAAGAGTTTTTAGATTAGTTGAAGATGAAGCACTAATTAATAGATTGGGTTTTAATAACTTAGGTGCAAAAAGTATTGTTGATAGGATCTCAGGTAATAAACAAATTGGTTTACTTGGAATTAACATAGGTCCTAACAAAGATACAAATGATAGATTGAAGGATTATGTTGAGTGTTTAAAAACCTTCCATGAATTTGCTGACTATATTACGATTAATATTTCATCTCCCAACACTGAAAAACTCAGAAATTTTCATGATCAGGAAAAATTGAATAGTTTATTAAATATAGTTAATAGCGAAAAAACAAAACTAAATTCAAAAATTCCAATTGTAGTAAAAGTCTCACCAGATATTAAAGATCAGGAAATTCCCAAAATTTCTGATGTTCTTTTAAGCAATAATATAAAAGCAGTCATTTTATCGAATACCTCTGACTCTACTCGAGACAAATTAAATGACATTCAAAAGCATCAAAAAGGAGGTTTGTCAGGCAAACCAATAGAAGAAAAATCTACAAAACTAATTAATAAATTTTATAAAATTCTTGGTAATAGAATTAAAATTATTGGAGTTGGAGGAGTTGACTCTGGAATAAGTGCATACAATAAGTTTTTAGCTGGAGCGAGTTATGTCCAACTTTATACAGGTATGGTATACAGAGGACCAAATATTGTAAACCTTATCAAAAAAGAGCTTAAGGAATTATTGATAAGAGATGGTGTTAAACATTATAGTGAAATCATAGGAAAAAAAACAACTTCTTAAATTTTATAAACTTGACGCAATCATCAACTCTCTTTATATAGTCGAAAATATTATGTCTAAAAAATGTGAACTTACCGGTAAAATTCCCCTTAAAGGTCATAATGTTAGTCATGCTAATAATAAGACAAAGAGAAGATTTTTACCTAATTTAAAAAAAGTAAAATTTACAAGCGAACTTTTAAAAAGAAGCATGAAACTCACTGTAAGTAATGCTGGTGTTAGATCTGTAGATAAAAAAGGAAGTTTTGACGAGTTTTTAAAGACTGTAAAAAATAAAAATTTATCTCCAAGATTAAAGAAGATGAAGAAAAGTTTATTAATTAAGTCTCCATTTCAAAAAAAACAAGTTCAATCTAAGACAGTTTAATGAATAAAATATTTATTATTCTGTCATTTTTAATGGGGATAGTTGTTTTAGCATCAAATTATTTAGTTCAGTTCCCAATTAAATATTATGGTTTAGAAGAAATATTGACTTACGGAGCATTTAGCTATCCGATTGCTTTCTTGATTACAGATTTAGCTAACAGATCTTTTGGCAAGATAGTTGCCAGAAAAATTGTCTATATTGGTTTTGCTATAGGTATTAGCTTTACACTTTTATTCTCAACAAACTTTGCAGATTTGATATCTATAAGAATTGCAATTGGATCGGGTACTGCTTTTTTAGTTGCTCAGCTCTTAGATGTTCAAATATTTGATCAATTAAGAAAAAAAGAATGGTTTATTGCACCTTTAACTTCATCTTTGATAGGCTCGACAATTGATACGTTCTTATTCTTCTCAATATCATTTTATGCGACAGGTATACCTTGGGTTACATTATCTTTAGGTGATCTTGCAGTTAAAATCTTTGTTGCATTGGTGATGTTAATTCCTTTTAGATTACTTCTGGGCACTTTGAAAGCTGCTTAAGGTTTTATGTATGGCTCCTGTTGCGTCATACAATGTATTGCTCCAAATCCCCAAATAAGCTCACTACAATCAATTGGTATTATCTTTCTTGATTTGAAAAATTTTTTAAATACTAGAAATACTTTTTTATCATTTTTATCATTAAATACAGGTAAGAGCACAATTTTATTAGCAATGTAGAAATTGAGATAACTGGCAGGAACTTTTATATTGTCAATATAAATAGGTTTTGGCATTGGAATTTTAATAATTTTTAACTTTTTTCCATTTTCTATTTTTGATTTTTTCAATATTTTCAAATTTTCATTTAATCTTTTATAATTTTTATCTTTTTTATTATTTTCAATAGCTGTCATAATAGTGTTCTGAGATACAAATCTTGTAATATCATCTACATGGCCGTGTGTATCATCACCATCAATACCTCTATTTAACCAAATGAAATTTGATACATTCAAATAATCTTTCAAAGCAGTCTCTAGTTTTAATTTTGTTACTCCTGGGTTTCTTTCCTGTACTTTACTTAATAAACACTCTTTGGTTAGAATTATAGTTCCTTTACCATTAACGTCTATGGAACCTCCTTCTAGAACAATTTTTTTAAAATCATTTTTTAGTTTAATTACAGGTTCAACCCTTTTTATTTTTGTTATTTTGGAGATTTTTAGGTTTAATTTATCATCTTTTTGAAAGTCTTTATATTTAGACCATCCATTAAATTTAAAATTTAGAATAATTTTTATTTTTAGTTTTTTTGTTTATTAAAAATATTGGACCAGAGTCTCTAATCCAAATCCTATCTGATTTTATTGAGTGAAATTTTATGTTTGATATTTTACTTTTAAACTTTTTTATTATTTTTTTTATTCTTGATATATCTTTTAAATTTCTAATAATTAGGTTTACATTTTGATTTATCGACAAACACGCAGAAATTTTACCAACAATATCTGGAATTTTTTTAAATAATTTCGGCCAGTCTTTTTCATTATAGGGCCAAATCAACCAAACTGATTTTTGTGTTTCCCACTCCCCTGGCATCCGATAACCCTTTAGAGTAAGTTTTCTACTCATCTTCAGGATTTTTGAGCAAACCTTTATAGTAATCAATTCTTCTATCTCTTAAAAAAGGCCAATGCTGTCTAGCATCTTCAATTTTCTGAAAATCTATATCACAAATTATAGTTTCTTCTTTGTTAAAATGTGATTGTCTTAAAATATTTCCATATGGATCAATAATTATAGAATTACCCCAAAATTGAATTTTTCTATTTTTTATTTTTTCAAAGCCTATTCTATTAATTGCAGCTACATAAACTCCATTAGCGATAGCATGGGATCTTTGCATTGTAATCCATGCATTTAGTTGTGCTTTTCCAAATTTTTTCTTTTCTTTAGGATGCCACCCTATAGCTGTAGGATAAAATAAAATTTCTGCTCCCTTAAGAGCGGTTAGTCTAGCCGCTTCGGGAAACCATTGGTCCCAACAAATTAACGAACCAATTTTTCCATATATTGTTTTTGTTGATTTAAAACCTAAATCACCAGGAGAAAAATAAAATTTTTCGTAATAACCAGGATCATCTGGAATATGCATTTTTCTATACTTAGTAATTATTTTACCCTTCTCGTTTATAATAATACTAGTATTGTGATAAAAGCCTGTAGTCTTTTTTTCAAAAAGAGAAATCATTAATATAATAGATAGCTCTTTTGCAAGCTTACAATATGTATTAGTTGTTGGACCAGGTATTTTTTCTGCAAGTTTAAATTTTGTATGGTTTTCGGTTTGGCAAAAATATGGAGAAAGATATAATTCTGGTAAACAGATAATCCTTGCATTTTTCTTTGCTGCTTCTTTGATTTTTTTAATGGAATTTTCAATGTTTGTTATTGGGTTGTTTGAAACTTTGAGCTGAATCAAACCAATAGTGGTTTTCTTTTTCATTTTTATTTAAAAATTATTGAAAAGTTTTTTCTAACTCTATCTTTCCATGCTCCTCTGTGATACGCATCACTTGCAATCAAAGGTAATACACTTGTTGCCTCAGCAAAAACCATTTGTTCTTTTGTAACATCGACTTTACCCCAGGAACTTGCTTCTTTTAAAGTTGAACTACTACATGCACCATCTCTAGAGTCTG
>CACPGB010000007.1 GCA_902633515.1 uncultured Pelagibacteraceae bacterium
ATAATTTTTGATCCAATTTGAAATATGTTTTACTTTATCTAAAGGTGTCATAATTATAATTTAAAAGTTATTTTTCCTAAAACAATGGTTTAAGATGCCGCTTGAATGGCATTTTTTGAATAACTGCTATTCTTTTTAATCTCATCTGAGATTAAAAAAGCTAATTCTAAAGCTTGATCTGAGTTCAGTCTAGGATCGCAATGCGTATGATATCTGCTAGACAAATCAGCATCTGAAATTTTTCTAGCTCCACCAGTACATTCTGTTACATCTTGTCCGGTCATTTCAACATGTAATCCACCTGCATATGAGCCTTCTGACTGGTGAACATTAAAGACATTTTTAACCTCTTTGACTACATCGTTAAAAGGTCTGGTTTTAAAACCAGTAGTTGATTTAATGGTATTGCCATGCATCGGATCACAAGACCATACAACGTTTTGCCCTTCTTTTTTGATGCCTCTAATTAATTTAGGTAAAAATTTTTCAACATTCTGATGACCAAATCTCGATATTAGAGTTATTTTGCCTTTTTCATTTTTTGGGTTTAAGACTTCACAAATTTTAGCAATCTCATCAGGTTTTGAAGTTGGTCCACATTTAATTCCAATTGGATTTTCAATTCCTTTACAAAATTCGACATGACCACCATCAAGCTGTCTAGTTCTATCACCAATCCAAACAAAATGTGCAGACGTATCGTGATATTCACCAGTTGTTGAGTCAACTCGAGTCATACATTCTTCAAATGGTAAGTGTAAAGCTTCGTGGGAAGTCCAGAAATTTACAGTATATAACCTATTATTAAAATCCGATGTTATTCCACAAGCATCCATAAATGCTAATGCATCTGCAATCTTGTCTTCTAAATCTTTAAATTTTTTAGCTTGAGGACTTTTTTTAATATAATCTAAATTCCATAAATGAACTTTGTTTAAATCTGCGAAACCACCTTTCGAAAAAGCTCTTAAAAGATTAAGTGTTGAAGCAGACTGCGAATAAGCCTTAAACATCCGCTTAGGATCATACCTTCTTGCTTTTTCAGTGAAATCTATTGAGTTAATATTATCACCTAGATAACTTGGTAATTCTTTTTCCCCAATTTTTTCTGTCGGTGCACTTCTAGGTTTTGAAAATTGACCGGCTATTCTCCCTAATTTGACAATGGGCACCGAAGCAGAATAGGTCATAACCAAAGCCATTTGCAAAATAACTTTAAAGGTGTCTCTTATGTTATCAGGATGAAATTCTGCAAAACTTTCTGCGCAATCTCCTCCTTGTAATAAAAAGGCCTTGCCATCAACAACCTTAGCCAATTGCTCTTTTAAATGTCTAGTTTCACCAGCGAATACAAGTGGTGGAAATGTTTTAAGTTTATTCAAAACATTATTTAGTTCCTTCTCATCATCATACTTTGGTATGTGTTTGACAGGGTATTTTCTCCAGCTATTAACTTTCCAATTTTTCATATTCAACTCAAGATTGTTGTACCAGAATTTTTTTATTATTCAACTTATCCAATTAAAGATTTTCTTTTTCAACATACCAGGCGTCAAAAGTAGTTAATACTCTAAATATCCGCACATAACCATTTCTAATTAGGTGCTCATCAATTTTTAACTCATTTTCGGTATGATTGTGTTCAATTGTAAATACCTTAGGTCTGAAATTATCTAAATCAAATGATTTTAAGATTTCATACTCAGATCCTTCAGTATCGATTGATATGTAAGATGGACAGATACTATTAAAATATTTTTTAATAACATCATTTAGAGAAATTGTTTCAACAGAAATTGTTTGTCCACTTCTAAGTCTTATTTCAGTATTGCTTGGTATTGATATCTTATCACTTTCAACAAAATCTTTTAGTGTAGAAAGTCCCCCAAAATCAGACATGAAAAAATCTAATTTTTTACCTGACTCTCTCCAAATACATTTTGTTATTATTTTAGAATTTTTTCTATTTTTTTTTAAAGCTTCATGCCATTTTAAACTGGGCTCTGATAAAACTCCATTCCAGCCAAAAGAATTTTCAAGCAAATAAGAATTAGAAAGATCAAAACCATTAGTAGCTCCAAATTCAAGAAAAGTTTTGTCAAACTTATCTCCAATTATAAAAGATGCGAAGATATCTTGAAAAATTTGGGATTGAAAATTTTTTATTTTTTTTGAATACTCAATAAATTTTTTTAAAAGATCTATATTATCATCTATTAATGCATTTTGATTAAAGGCTTGAATTAAGCATTCTAAAGGATCCAAATTTGTTCTTTTAGCAAATAAAACTAATTTATGAAAAGTGACTTGTTTATTTTTAAAATTGAAATTAAATGATTTTTTATTCAACTGTCACTGACTTTGCTAAATTTCTAGGCTTATCTATATCATAACCTTTTTTTAATGCTGAATAATATGCTAATTTTTGAAGAGGAATTGTTAAAAGAAATGGTAAAAGATCCTCATTTGTGCTTTCAACTTCAATTTTTTTCCAAATATTTTCTGAAATAACTTCATCCTTACTTTTATTTGTAATTAACAAAACTTTTGCTCCTCTTGCTATTACTTCCTGCATGTTTGAAATTGTTTTTTTATAATAACTATCTCTTGGAGCTAAAACTACCACTGGCATTCCCTCTTCGATGAGTGCGAGAGGTCCATGTTTCATTTCTCCAGCAGGATAGCCTTCAGCATGAATATAAGATAATTCTTTTAATTTCAATGCGCCTTCAAGTGCAATCGGATATGAGAATCCTCTACCTAAGAACATAGAACCTTTTGCTTCGTTAAAAGTATCAGCTATTGTTTGTATTTTATTATCAACTAAAAGTGTTTTTTCTAAAAGTTTCGGTAAAGTTTTAAGTTCACTAAGTTTTTTATCAAAATCTTTTTTTTCAATTTCTTTTCTCCATAAAGCAAATTTTAAAGCAAGAATATATAATATCAAAATTTGGCCAAGAAAAGCTTTCGTTGAGGCAACGCCTATCTCAACTCCACAATGTATAGGTAAAACAAAATTTGAGTCTCTTGCGATTGAACTTTCTACCACATTAACAACTGCACACGTTTTTACATTGTTATTTTTACATAGATCCAAAGCAGCATAAGTATCAGCTGTTTCTCCAGATTGTGAAACAAATATATATAAGTTATCCTGTTTAAATCTATTCTTTCTGTATCTAAATTCAGATGCTATATCAATATTTACATCTAAATTAGTTAATTTTTCAAACCAATATTTTGCCATTAAACATGAATGGTAAGCTGTACCACAACCAATCAAAGTAATTGACGATATTTCTTTTTTTTTCCAAGGAAAATTATAAATATTTATATCTCTATTAGACATATCTATATATTCATTAATTCCATTACTAATTGTAATTGGCTGTTCCTCAATTTCCTTAGCCATAAAGTGCTTATAATCACCTTTATCATATTTTTCTTCAGTTGAGGAAAGCACTAAAACTTTTTTATTTATTCTGGTTCCTTCCTCGCTAAAAAAATCAACATTATTTCTTTTAATAACACAGAATTCGCCATCATTTAAATATGTAATTTTATTTGTCATCGATTTAAGAGCGTAAGAGTCTGAACCTAGATAATTTTCGTTAGGCCCATAACCAACAGCTAATGGTGAACCTCTTCTCGCACCAACAATAAAATCTGGATGATCTTTAAAAACAATACCTAGTGCAAAACTTCCATGTAATGACTTTAAAGTTTTTTTAATTGAATTTATAATATTTTCCGTCTTAAGATTTTCAGTAATTAAATGAGCAATTACCTCTGTATCAGTTTGAGATTTAAATACATGGCCCTTACCAATTAAAAATTTTTTTAAAATTGTAGAATTTTCAATAATTCCATTATGAACAACTGAAACATTTTGGGAGGAATGAGGGTGAGCATTAATACTATTGGGTAAACCATGTGTTGCCCATCTAACATGTCCAATACCAATAGTTCCCTCCATATTTTGAGCTATAGAATTTTTTTCTAAATTCTCAACCCTTCCCTCAGATTTAACTTCATTAATCAATCCGTTGTAAAGTGTTGCTATTCCAGCTGAATCGTAACCTCGATACTCTAACTTTTTTAATGAATTAATTATCGTTGTCGCTACAGGTTTATTGCTATTGATGCCGATTATTCCACACATAATTATTTTGCTTTTCTTTTATAGTTTTTAATTTCAGTCTGTAAACTTCTTGTTAGTGCTAATGATTTTCTCTTAACATTTTTTGTAATTACGGATCCAGCTCCAACTACACTTCCCTCTTCAATTATTAATGGTGCAACCAATGATGAATTTGAACCAATAAATACATTATCTCTAATCCTAGTTTTACTTTTTTTTACTCCGTCATAATTACAAGTAATTGTTCCAGCACCAATATTAACTGATTTGCCTATTTCACTATCACCAATATATGTTAAATGGTTTACTTTTGAGTTTATACCTAAAGTACTTTTTTTAATTTCAACAAAATTTCCTATTTTTGAACCACTTTTTAAAACTACGCCTGGTCTTATTCTAGCATATGGGCCGATATCAACTTTATTTTCTATTATACAATTTTCCAGATGTGAAAAAGATTTTATTGTCACATTACTTCCTATTTTGACTTTTGCACCAATAACAACATAAGGCTCTATAGTAACATTCTTACCTATCTTGGTGTCTTTCGAAAAAAAAATTGTTTCAGGACCAATCATTTTTACACCAACTTTTAAAAATTTTTTTCGGAGATCATTTTGAAGATTTTGTAAATTTAATTGTTTCATCTATGAAATTCTTTATATTAAGTGTATATGTTTCTTAATTCACATATTATTTCTTAATAAAACTTTTAGCTATGAAGCAAAATTTTACAATTCTTTTTGATTTAGATGGAACTTTAGTTGATACAGCGCCAGATTTGATGCGCGCTCATAATCATGTAATGAAAAAATTTGGCTATCCCACAAAGTCTACCGAGGAAATAAGAAATCTTGTTGGCCAAGGAGCTGGTGCAATGTTAGGAAGATCTATTTGGGGTCAGGCGAAAAAAGAGTTTGGAAAAGTGCAAGATGAAGACATCAAAAAAGAGATGATAAAAGATTTTACTGATTTCTATGGAAAAAATATTGTAAACGAAAGTACTCTGATAAATGGTGTAAAAGATTTTTTAATATGGTCAAAAAAAAATAATATTTCTATGGCTGTTTGTACGAATAAAACTGATTACCTAGCCGTCGATCTTTTAAAAAAAATTGGGATTTATGATTTTTTTGAATACGTTGCTGGACATAACACGTTCGATTATTGTAAGCCTGATCCAAGACATCTCACATCAATAATTGAAATATTGCAAGGTGATATAAATAAATCATTAATGATTGGAGATAGTGAAACTGACGCAAATGCAGCAAAAGACGCCGGTATACCAGTAATTTTAATTGAAGATGGATATACAGAAAAAAAAACAACCGAAATTTACCATAATCACTTAGTAAAAGACTTTATTGGTATTGAAAAAATAGTATCTAATTATCTTTAATATTGATTATTTTTTTTTAACTATTAAAAACAACTTCGACGATTAGGAGTTTTTTTGATAGTTCATAAAATTAAAGTTTATCCATCTAAAGTTCACTTACCAAAAAAAAATCAACTTGCATGGAAAATTGCAGAAATTGCAAGTGATAATGTAAGATTGGATAAGGATGCAATTGAAATGTCAATTAATAGAATAATTGACAATGCGTCTGTAGCAATAGCATCTCTAAATCGAAGACCAGTTATTTCGTCGAGAGAAATGGCTTTAAAACATTCAAGAAAAAATGGTGCAACATTATTTGGTGTTAATAGTAAATTAAAATTTGATTGTGAATGGGCAGCTTGGTCTAATGGAACTGCTGTAAGAGAATTAGATTTCCATGATACTTTTTTAGCTGCTGACTATAGTCATCCTGGAGATAATATTCCTCCTCTTTTAAGTGTTGCTCAACAAAATAAAAAAAGTGGTTTAGATCTTTTAAGGGGAATAATAACTGCTTATGAAGTGCAAGTAAATTTAGTTAGAGGTATATGTTTACATAAACATAAAGTTGACCACATAGCTCATCTCGGTCCAAGTGTTGCTGCTGGGATTGGCTCATTGTTAAAATTAAATGCTGAAACAATTTATCAAGCTGTACAGCAAGCATTACATACAACAATTTCAACTAGACAATCAAGAAAAGGTGAAATTTCAAGCTGGAAAGCATATGCTCCAGCGCATGCAGGAAAGCTTGCAATTGAGGCTGTTGATAGAGTTATGCGCGGTGAAGGGGCACCAAGCCCAATTTATGAAGGTGAAGATAGTGTAATAGCAAGAATTCTTGATGGAAAAAAAGCATTATATAAAGTTACTCTCCCAATTAAAGGTGAGGTAAAAAAAGCAATTCTTGAAACTTATACAAAAGAGTATTCCGCAGAATATCAATCTCAAGCTTTGATTGACCTTGCAAAAAAACTTAAAAAGAAAGTTCAAAATCTTACTCAGATCAAAAAAATAGATATTTTTACTAGTCACCATACCCATAATGTAATTGGTACTGGTGCAAATGATCCACAAAAGATGGATCCTAATGCTAGTAGAGAAACTTTAGATCACTCTATTATGTACATATTTGCGGTAGCTTTAGAGGATGGCACTTGGCACCACGTGAAATCTTATACAAAAGCTAGAGCAAAACGAAAAACTACAATTAAGTTATGGAAATCAATTGAAACACATGAGGATAAAAAATGGACAAAAAAATATCATAATCCAAATCCAAGAAAAAAAGCATTTGGTGCAAAAGTAGTTATAACTCTAAAAAATGGGAAAAAAATTACTGAAGAGCAAGATGTAGCAGATGCCCATCCTTATGGTTCCCGACCCTTTAAAAGACAAAATTACATAAATAAATTTTTAACTTTAACTGAAAATATTTTAGATAAAAAAGAAAGTGATAAATTTTTAAAGACTGTACAAAATTTAAGAAAATTAAAACCTGGACAATTGGATAAATTAAATATTGAAATTAAAAAAAATAGACTTAAAAGAAATTTAAGGAAAGGTATTTTCTAATGCACTTTGTAGAGAAAGAACCAATTCAAAAAAGAACTGATTTTACGGAAAAATTAAAATCAAATAAAATTTTGAGAGTTCCTGGAGCTTATAATCCTTTAACTGCTAAGTTAATTGAGGAAATAGGTTATGACGCTGTTTATGTTTCGGGAGGTGTAATGGCTAATGATCTTGGATTTCCAGATATTGGGCTAACAACCTTACAAGATGTTAGTACAAGATCTTATTTGATATCAAGAGTTACAAATCTTCCAACAATCGTTGATATAGATACAGGGTTTAAGTCCTGTAGAGAAACAATTGAAACATTTGAAGAGTTTGGAATTACTGCTGTACATTTAGAAGATCAAATTGAAAGAAAAAGATGCGGGCACTTAGATAATAAAGAATTAATAACGACTGAAGCTATGGTCAAAAAAATAAAAGAATGTGTAAATGCAAGAAAAGATGAAAATTTTAAGATTATTGCTAGATCAGATGCAAAGAGTGTTGAAGGTATCGATAAAATGATTGAAAGATGCAAATCCTATGTAGATGCTGGAGCTGAAATAGTTTTTCCCGAAGCATTACATGATGAAAAAGATTTTGAAAAAGTAAGAAAAGAATTATCATGCTACCTACTCGCGAATATGACTGAGTTTGGAAAAACCAAATTATTCAACTATAAAAAATTAGAAACACTTGGTTATAATATTGTAATTTACCCAGTTACAACTCAACGTTTGGCAATGAAAAATGTTGAGGATGGATTACGAGACATTTATGCAAATGGACATCAAAATAACATTATCGATAAAATGCAAACTAGAAAGAGACTTTATGAACTTGTTGATTATGAAAAATACAATAGTTTAGATGAAAAAATTTATAATTTTAGTACTAAAGGGCATGAATGATGAGTGATGAAATTAAAAAAGGTTTGCTAGGAATAATAGTTGATGAGACAGAAGTTTCTAAGGTAATGCCTGAGATTAATTCTTTAACTTATAGAGGATATGCTGCGCAAGATTTATGTGAATATTGCAGATTTGAAGAAGTGGCATATTTAATTTTAAATAAAGATTTACCAAATACAATCCAATTAAGAAAATTTGAAAAAGAAGAAAAAAACAATAGAGATTTATCTAAAGATCTATACTCAATTATCAAAAAAATGCCCAATAAGTCTCACCCGATGGATGTTGCCAGAACAGCTGTGAGCATAATGGGACTTGAGGATAAAGAAACTACTGACTCTTCTCAAGAAGCAAATATGAGAAAAGCTATAAGAATTTTGGCTAAAACGCCGACAGCACTAGCTGCTTTTTATAGAGTAAGAAAGGGTAAAAACATTATTAAGCCAAAGAAAAATTTGAATATGGCTGAAAATTTTTTCTATATGTGTTTTGGAAAAATTCCACAAAAGGAAATAGTGAAAGCTTTTGATGTTTCTTTAATTCTTTATGCAGAACATAGTTTTAATGTGTCAACTTTTACAGCAAGAACTATTACAAGTAGTTTGTCTGACATTCATGGAGCGATTACTGGTGCAATAGCAAGCTTAAAGGGTCCTCTTCATGGTGGTGCTAATGAAGAGGTAATGCATATGATGAATAAAATTAGGAAACCCGAAAATGCACTTAAATGGATAAATAAAGCTTTAGATAATAAGGATGTTGTGATGGGTTTTGGTCACAGAGTTTATAAGTCTGGAGACTCTAGAGTTCCAACTATGAGAAAGTATTTTGCGAAGGTAGCAAAAATTAAAAAAGATAAAAAATTTGAAAAAATTTACGATATTGTTGAAAAAGTAATGATTGAAAGGAAAAATATTCATCCTAATGTTGATTACCCTACAGGACCTACGTATCATTTGATGGGTTTTGACACAGACTTTTTCACACCAATATTTGTTATTTCGAGAATTACAGGTTGGTCAGCGCATGTTATGGAACAACATGCTGCTAATAAATTAATAAGACCTTTGGCAAGTTATAAAGGAAATCAGCACAGAAAAGTAATTCAGTTAAATCAAAGATAATTATTTCTCAATTTTTGCAAAACGTCCATCACATAGAATCTGACATTCAAAATTATTTACTTTTACAAAATCATCAATTGCATTTTTTACATCTGGTAAATGACCAAAGTTATAATCATCACACATGACTATTCCATTTGAATTTATAACTTCTAAACAACATTCAAGATCATTTTTAACAGTCTCATAAGCATGACCTCCATCTAAAAATACATAATCAATTTTTGACATATCAATTTCTTTTAAAACCAAATTAGAATTACCCTTAATCAAACTTACATTATTTTTAAATTTTTTTAAAAGATCCTCTACAGCTTCTTTACTATAAGGATTTTGTTTTTTTATGTATTTAAAAAATAACCTTTTAAATGGATTAGAAAAAATTGTATTAGGTATTACCTCTGATTTGTTTTCATCATTCTCTTCAAACAAATCTAAACCGATATACTTAAAATCATCTTTGTGAATTTGATATAATAATTCACAGATATTCCTTGCTGTTACCCCATGAAAAACACCAACCTCCAAAAAGGTTTTTGGACTCTTTTTTTTTACTTCTTCAAGAAAAAATTCACCAACACCTTTTTGCTTAAGACTGGTTTTTCTAAAATATTTTTTATATTTCAAAATAATATCAATCTAAATCAAGATCACCACAGGTGACTTTAGTAAAAACGCATGTTGAATAATGATAAGTGCTTTTTACATCTTTAACAACACCCAAGGCTGTTCCTTCAATAGTCCCAGTAACTGTATTACATGCCGTAGTTGATAAGAAAAAAAATATAAATATATATTTTTTAAACATTAAGTGTTTTAACTAAATGCTTCTACCCAGGATCCTTGGGTTGAGGCTTTAGAATATTCTGTTGCACGACCTTCAAAGAAATTCATGTGTTCAACTGCATTTAACATAGTATCTAACCATCCAAGAGGGTTTTTTTGAACATCATAAATAGGCTTTAAACCTAATTGAGTTAATCTTCTATTTCCAATAAATCTAATATAATCTTTAACTTCTTGAGCTGTTAAACCTTCCATTGGACCCATCTCAAATGCAAGATCAATAAATGCATCCTCATGTTCAATAATGGTTCTGCAGGCTTCATAAAGTTCTTTTTTAAGTTTTGCGTTCCATATTTCTGGATTTTCTTTTATGAATTCTTTGAAAATTCTTATCATTGAATTACAATGAAGTGTCTCATCTCTAACAGACCAAGTAACTATTTGGCCCATACCTTTCATTTTGTTATGTCTCGGGAAGTTTAAAAGAATTGCAAAACTTGCAAAAAGTTGAAGCCCCTCAGTAAAAGCACTGAAAACAGCAACTGTTTTAGCAATATCCTCTTTTGAGCTCATGTCAAAGTTTTGCATGTAATCGTATTTATCTTTCATTTCTTTATATTTCATAAATGCTGAATATTCAGACTCAGGCATTCCAATTGTATCAAGTAGATGGGAGTAAGCTGCAATATGGACAGTTTCCATCGAGGCAAAAGCTGTCATCATCATTAAAACTTCCGTTGGTTTAAAAACAGTTGTGTAATGTCTTAAATAACAATTACTTACTTCAACATCTGCTTGAGTAAAAAATCTAAATATTTGAGTTAACAAATTTTTTTCTGATTGGGTTAAATTTTTTTGCCAATCTCTAACATCATCTCCAAGTGGCACTTCCTCTGGCAACCAGTGAATTCTTTGTTGGGTTAACCACGCATCATAACACCATGGATATCTAAAAGGTTTGTAGACTGGATTTTCTACTAATAAACCCATTTTCTTAGGTTGAATTATTTCTTTACCTTGTGTTTTAATTTTTTCTGTTACTGACATGATAGACACTCCTCATATTCTTGTTCTTCGGTTGATTGTTTATTTTTAGATTTATATACATTGGCTGTCACATCTGTTGATTTTGCGTCATTGATATTTTCAGCTCTTTGAATTGATTTTGATCTGCAATAATAAAGGCTTTTTAAACCTTTTTTCCATGCATCAAAATGAATTCTATGTAATTCTTTTTTATGAACATCGGCAGGTAAAAACAAATTTACCGATTGTGCTTGTGAAATATATGGAGTTCGATCTCCACTGAGCTCTATAATCCATTTTTGATTTAACTCAAAAGCAGTTTTAAATACATCTTTCTCTAGATCTGATAAAAAATCTAAGTGAGACACTGACCCTTGATTTGTTGTAATCGTAGACCAAATTTCATCATTATTTTTATCGTGACTTTCTAATATTTCCTCCAAATATCTGTTTCGAACATTAAAAGATCCTGACAAAGTTTTATGTGTATAACTATTGGCTGCGATTGGCTCAACACCAGGTGAAGCTCCTCCACATATGATAGAAATCGAAGCTGTGGGAGCTATCGCTGTTTTATTTGAAAATCTCTCATTAAATCCATATTCTGCTGCATCTGGACATGCGCCTCGTTCTTCAGCTAGTTTTTTTGATGCCATGTTGACCTGATTATCAATTTGTTTAAATATTTTTTTATTCCAAGACTTCGCCATAACTGACTCAAGAGGAATTCTATGCTTTTGTAAAAAAGAATGGAAACCCATAACCCCTAAACCAACGCTCCTTTCTCTCTCAGCGGAATATTTTGCATCCTTAAATTGGTCAGGAGCTTTATCAATAAAATCTGACAATACATTATCTAAAAATCTCATTACATCGCTGATCATGTTAGGGTCATCTTTCCATTCATCGTATTTTTCTAGATTTAAAGATGATAGACAACATACAGCTGTTCTGTCTTTTCCATCTTTGTCAATTCCTGTGGGTAATGTTATTTCACTACAAAGGTTTGAAGTTTTTACTGTCAAGTTAGCAAGTTTATGATGTTGTGGGATTTGCCTATTAACAGTGTCAATATAAATGATATATGGTTCACCAGTTTCAATTCTTGCGGTTAATAATCTAATCCATAAATTTCTTGCAGATATAGTTTGTTGGATTGATCCATCTGCTGGGCTTTTCAATGCCCATTGATCATCCGTTTCAACAGCACGCATAAAGGCATCTGAAACTAAAACTCCATGATGTAAGTTTAGAGATTTTCTATTAGGATCGCCTCCAGTTGGCCTTCTCATTTCAATAAATTCTTCGATTTCAGGATGATCAATTGGAAGATAACAAGCAGCTGAGCCTCTTCTTAAAGATCCTTGGCTGATTGCCATTGTTAAAGAGTCCATAACTTTTATAAATGGTATTATTCCAGATGTTTTTCCAACTTTGCCAATTTTTTCCCCAATCGATCTTAAATTACCCCAATAACTTCCAATACCTCCTCCTTTGGCAGCTAACCAGACATTTTCACTCCAAAGATCTAAGATACCACCCAAGCTATCAGAAGCTTCATTTAAAAAACATGAAATAGGTAATCCTCTTTTAGTTCCGCCATTAGATAAAACTGGAGTTGCTGGCATGAACCAAAGATTGCTAATATAGTTATAAATTCTTTGGGCGTGTAAATTATCATCAGCGTATGTACTTGCTACTCTTGCAAATAAATCTTGATAAGACTCATTGTGGCCCAAATATCTGTCTTTTAAAGTCGCTTTACCAAAATCAGTTAAATTCACATCTCGTGAACGATCTATTTTGATTATTATACCTTTATCATTTTGAAAAAGTTCGTTTTCATTATTAAGAGAAAAAAGGTCTGGTCTATTGATCTTTTCTGCATCTCTGACTTGAGGGCTATATTCAGAGACAGCTTTCTTTAGTGCCTGCGATAAAATTTTGTTCATAATTTTGTATTTTTTTTGTTATTATTACGAAAACAACTATATGTTGTGTACGTCTAGTTTTAATATACTATATAAACAACAAATCAACAGAACATTTATAGAACATAAGAAAAAAAAATCAATAGAAAAACAAAAAAAAATGTAAGTAATTAACATAAATGTCAGTAAATTTAAAAATTAACCCTTATGGTTTCAGAGAATATGACGCTCGATGGTTGTATGAGAAAGACATAAATCTCTTAGGAATAACGAATCTTGGTAAAGGATTAGGCACACAGGTTATTAAACAAACAAATAAAACTAATCCCAAAATAATTGTTGGTCATGATTATCGATCGTATAGTGAAGATATAAAAAGTGCACTTAAAAAAGGTCTAATTTCAACTGGTTGTTATGTTGAGGATATAGGTCTGTCTTTATCACCAATGGTTTATTTTGCTCAATTTCATTTTAATTCTGATGCAGTGGCAATGGTAACCGCTAGTCATAACGATAATGGTTGGACTGGTGTCAAAATGGGGATTAAAAAAGGATTAACACACGCTCCTGAAGAAATGAGTGAATTAAAAGAAATCACTTTAAGTGAAGAATTCTTAAAAGGTCAAGGGCAGGAAAAAAAGATAGAAAATTTCAAAGAAATATACAAACAGAATTTAATTTCTAATAATAAGATAAAAAATAAGATTAAAGCAGTAGTTGCATGTGGAAACGGAACTGCTGGAATTTTTGCACCTGACATTCTACGTGGAATTGGTTGCGAAGTGATAGAGCTTGATTGTAATTTAGATTGGACTTTTCCAAAATATAATCCAAATCCTGAGGATTTAAAAATGCTACATGCAATTTCAGACTCTGTAAAACAAAATAATGCAGATATAGGTTTTGGTTTTGATGGTGATGGAGATAGAGTTGGTGTTATTGACAATGAAGGAAATGAAATATTTTCTGATAAGATTGGCTTATTAATTGCTCGGAATTTATCTAACAAATATAAAAATTCATTATTTGTGGTAGATGTAAAATCAACAGGATTATATTCAAACGACAATGTATTAAACTCTAATAAATGTAAAACAATTTACTGGAAAACTGGCCATTCACATATCAAAAGAAAAGTAAATAGCGAAAAAGCACTTGCTGGGTTTGAGAAAAGTGGCCATTTCTTTTTTAATCAGCCAATAGGATATGGATATGATGATGGTATAAACTCAGCAATACAAGTTTGTCATTTACTAAATAATCAAAATAAAAAAATGAATCAAATTATTAACGATATCCCAAAAACTTTCCAAACACCAACGATGGCTCCTTTTTGTAAAGATGAGGAAAAATATAATTTAGTAGAAAACATCGTCAGAGACATAGAAAAAATCAAGAAGGAAAAAATTAAGATTGATGATCAAGAAATCAAAGAAATATTGACTATCAACGGGGTGAGATTTTCTTTTGAAGATGGTTCATGGGGTTTAATAAGAGCTTCCTCAAATAAACCATCATTAGTAATAGTAACAGAAAGTCCTACGTCAGATGAAAGAAAATTAAAAATATTCAAATTTATAGATGATTTGCTTCAGAAAACTGGAAAAATTGGAGAGTACGATCAAAAAATTTAACGATTAAAAAAATTAAATTTTCAACTATTAAGTGTTCACAAAAATTCGGAGAATCATTTATATTTTTTTTTGAGGTGATGGAGGGAGACTGAAGTCACCTCTTTTATACAAATCACTTTTTTACGACTACGTACTCAAAATTTTGAGTTTTCTCATTTACACTAATTAATTTTGCTCCATTTTTAATATGAAATTTGTGAGCCATTTCGGTTAGTGGAGACAAAGTTACCAATCTATTTAAATGATTTGATTTTTTTATCTTCTTGAAAACTTCTTTTACTATAAGTTTACCCCCTCCTTTTTTTTTTGACCAAACTGTGTAAGCAATAGCAATTTTTCCTACATTTGGACCCCTTAAAGTGCTCTGCAGATATGCATCCTGACTCATTATATCCATATCTTCAACTGACCTTGGTATTTCATTTGTGTATGCAAAGCACATAACTGCATGGATCTCACCTTTATACTTTACCCCATAAATTTTTCTTCCATAGCTTGTTCTAAAATTGTTATCTAGTTCTGGTCTAACTGGATCTTCGCTTGTATTGCATTTTTTTAATTCAACTAATTCAGTTCCTTTAATCCAATCAAAGAAATTACCAATATTTTTATTTATAATTTGTTTATTTTTTCTAATTCTAGCTTTAATTCTAGGTTTTAATATTTTAGCTTTTTTGGAATATTTTCTAATAGAGCTACCTTCCAAATACTTGGATATGAGTTTTTTCTTAACTTCTTTAAATATTTCTCTCATTTTTCGACTAAGTTAATTATAAATTAAAATATCTAAATATAAAAATTGTCCCAATGACATAGAGAAAAACCCCAAACATTCGTTGAGCTTTAATTTTGCTCATTTTATGAATTGTATTAACTCCTATTCTTGCCATAATTGTGGTGATTGGAACAAATATTAAAAAAGCTGGAATATTTATAAACCCAATACTCAAAGGCAAACTCACGTTTAAATAAAGACTAGTAGAAAAAAATCCTATTGTACCTGAGATAGAGATAAGCCAACCAATTGCAGCCGCACTTCCAATAGCTTTCGTTATTGGGTAGCCAAAAAATCTTAGTATCGGGACATTCATCATTGCACCTGTTATTCCCATAGGAGCTGAAATAGATCCTGATATAAAACCTAAAACGGCTCTTAAAAAAAAACTAAATTTAGGTTTAATCTTATTTAAACTCTCTTGTTGTAACAACAAATAGGCACCAAATATAAAAACAATAATTGAAAAAAATAAAACTAAATATTTAGTAATTAATATAGCGGCTAAAAAAGATCCAAAAAACACTCCTAAAATAACAAAGAGTCCAAAAATTTTTAATACATTAAAATCAACCGCATTATGTTTTCTGTGAGTTAGAACTGATGCTGTAGAAGTAAAAATGGTAATAAAAAAAGCAGTGCCTACAGCTAAATGCATTGTATAATCATCACTCAAATTTAAAAAATCAAATATAAAAAAAAGAAACGGAACTGATATTAAGCCACCACCTATTCCAAATAGTCCTGCAAAAAAACCAACAGGAATTGCAGCCATAATCATTAATATGATCAAATAAAAATAATTTAGATTTGTTAGAGAGTCGGTCAATGATATAATTTTCTAATTTATACTTAAATACTCGATAAAAGATCTTATTGATACTAAAATTAAAAATATTCCAAAAATTTTACTAAGCAATTTTTTATCAATTTTATGTACAACTTTTGCTCCAATTCGAGCCATAATCATTGTGACAGGTACAAAAACTGCAAATCCTAATAAATTTATATATCCAACGCTAAAAGGAGTATTTACGTTATCAATTATTTTACCTCCCACAATCATTGTGATTGTTCCTGTCAATGCTATCAAAAATCCCACTGCAGCAGCAGTTCCAATCGATTTTCTAATATCGTATCCAAAAGTCCTCATAAATGGAACCATCAAGGACCCACCACCAATTCCCAAAGGTACAGAAATAAATCCTATAACTACTCCAGAAATATTTTTTACGATAGCAGATATTTGTTTAGGATTATCCACAAGCTTCTCTCTTAAAAAAATAAAAAAAAGTCCTACCATTAGTGCAAATATTGAAAAGAATAAAACTAAGGAAGGAGTTTTTAAATTAACTGCTAAAAAAGTTCCACAAATTACTCCAGCTAATATGAAAACTCCAAATGATCTCACCATTTTGAAATCAACCGCATCATATTCCCTATGAGTCATTGTTGAAATAATGGAAGTGGGAATTATTATTGCTAAGGAAGTTCCAACAGACAAGTGCATTCTCGTTACAATATCAAACTCTAAAACTGTAAAAGCATAATATAGAGCTGGAACCATCACAATTCCCCCTCCTACTCCTAATAATCCAGCCATAAAACCCGCTCCTGCAGCTGCTAAACCCAAAACAAATAATAGATTGATTAATTCAGCTGTACCAATTATCTCCATTATGGACTTACTTGATTAGCTTTTTCATTATTTTGAACAATAGTCATTATATGTTTTGCTTTTTGAAAATCAGAATCTCTTGCCATCATATTATCACTTAAGTATCTTTTCCATTCTTTTGACCCTGCCTGTCCATGATATAGTCCAACTGTATGTCTCATTATTTGATTTACTTTAGTTCCTTTTTTTACTTCTTTATCTAAATATTCCAAAAGTTTTTGAACAACTTTTTCCCTGGAAGGGTTATTAATTGTATTAAATATTTCTTTTTCAATTTCCACTAAAGAATATGGGTTTTGGTAAATCGATCTACCAATCATAACTCCGTCACAAAATTTCATATGATTATTTATTTCACTGACTTTAGTTATACCACCATTGATAATTATTTCTAAATCAGGATTTTCTTTTTTTATTTCATAAACCATTTTATAATTTAATTTAGGAATAACTAAATTTTGCTTTGGTGATAAACCTGAAAGCATTGCTTTTCTTGCATGTAAGATAAAGGTTTTTGTGCCCGCATCCCTTATTTTATGAATAAAATTATTCAAATAATCAAAACTTTCAACATCATCAAAACCTATACGAGTTTTTGCTGTTACAGGAATCTTGCAAGCATTCACCATAGAATTTATGCACTCAGATACTAACTCTGGTTCTTTCATTAAACATGCACCAAACTTATTTTTTTGAACTTTTTTACTTGGACAACCTAAATTAATATTTATTTCATCATATCCTAAGTCTTCTGCAATCTTTGCAACTTCTGCTAATTCATCTCTATTTGAACCTCCAACTTGTAATGCTAAGGGTTTTTCCTCAGGGCTATAAGATAAAATCTTGTTTCTATCGCCGTGTATTGCAGATTTAGTAGCAACCATTTCAGTGTAAAGCATTACATTTTTACTCATTAATCTGAGGAAGAAACGATCGTGTCTATCAGTGCAGTCCATCATTGGTGCAACTGAAACTTTTCTATCAATCTTTTTTTTAATATCCAAGTGCCTTACCCATTACTTTATCAGGTAACCATGTGACTATTTCAGGAAATATACAAAGAATTAAAATAGCCAGAGCCATTATTATCATGAAAGGTATAGATCCTTTTAAAATTTCTGACAAACTTACATCTGGAGTAATACCCTTGATGATATAAAGGTTTAATCCAACCGGAGGTGTTATTAGACCTATTTCCATATTAATAGTGAATACAATTGCAAACCAATAAGGATCAAAGCCCAAAGTTGTAATAACTGGCAATAGTATGGCTGAGGTCATTACAATAACTGCGACTGGAGGCAAAAAGAAACCAGCTATCAAAAGAAATATATTTATCAAAATAAATACAACCCATTTGTTTGAACTTAATTCTACCATACTCTGAGCAAGAGACTGGGTGACATATAGTTGTGATAGAGTAAATGCAAATAAATATGAGGCTGCAATGATAAACATTATCATTACACTTTCTTTCATAGAAACTTTTACAATATTCCAAATTTTACTTGGCTGATAAATTTTATAAACAACGGCAATCAGGACGAAAACTAAGAAAGCTCCTACACCAGATGCTTCGGAAGGTGTAGCAACACCTCCATACAGAACGTATAAAACTCCGATTATTATTGCAAGAAAAGGAAAAATTCTTGGTAACACCTCAAGTTTTTCTTTTAATGTTGGGGGCTTTCTATTCTTCAGAGCTTTCGCAGAGTCTTTATCTATAAAATAACTGTGGATAAGAGCCCATATTGCAAACATTCCAGCTAACATAAATCCAGGAACTAAACCACAAAGAAACAATCTTCCAATAGATGTACCTGTCGCAATTCCATAAACAATTAAAACTATACTTGGTGGAATTAATACTCCTAATGTCCCACCTGCTGCGATAGTCCCTGTAGCAATTTGATCAGAGTAACCTCTTTTTCTCATTTCAGGTATACCCATAGTACCAATTGCAGCACAAGTTGCAGGGCTAGACCCACTTAAAGCAGCAAAAATAGAACAAGCACCAATATTAGATATCACTAAACCTCCGGGGACTCTCCAAAGCCATCTATCTAATCCAGTGTATAAATCTTTTCCAGCGGGAGAATTAGCTACTGCCATACCCATTAAAATAAACATTGGTATTGAAAGTAAAACAAATGAATTAAGTCCTGCATAAAATGTTTCAGCAAAAACATCTAACATTTGAACCCCTTCAAATGAAACTAGCAAAACTATAGAGACAAAACTCAAACCAAAAGCGATGGGAATTCCCGAAAAAAGAACGATTAGTGTAAAAAGTGCAACGATAATAGCTATTACTAATGGATCCATTAATTATTTTCCTTTTCATCGACAAGTTTAATTATTTCAGCGATATATTGTAATATCATCAATATAGCTCCTAACATCATTGATGAGTACGGTATCCATAATGGTGGGTCCCAAACAGTACCGGTTGAATAATTTTTGGTAAACGCCTCCTCAACCATCAAAAATCCAAAGTAAAATAAAATTAAAAAAAATAATAAACTTAACAGAGATGTAAAAATTTTTAATCTGACTACATTTTTTTTAGATAAAAAATCATATATCCATTCCATACTTACATGAGCTTTTTCACTAAGAACATATGCACTTCCTATAAAAGTAGAAGCAACTAAAAGCATGGTCACGAGTTCCGTCTGCCAAGTGATTGCTCTTTGAAAAAAATATCTTTCAAATACAAGCTCAACAATAACCAATATTGATAATAACAAAGCTAAAACGGCAAAAGCACCGCATGCTTTTGCAACATAGTCACAAAATTTAAGATATTTATTTTTCATAAAAAAAACCCCTATTTATAAAAATAAATAGGGGTTCTTTATATATTATTTTATTTAACTGCTAAAGCCATTTCCATTAGCTTATCGCCACCTGGAACTTTATCAGCAAATGCCTTGTGGGAAGATTTTTTAGCAATCTCAACCCATGCTGCATGATCTTTTTCATTCATATATACTAACTTAACACCAGCAGCTTTATAAGCATCTTCAAACTTTTTATCTAAGTTTTCTACTTGTGCAGTCATGTATTTTTCAGCTACTTTTCCAGCTGTCATCAAAGCTTTTTGTTGGTTTGAATTTAAAGCATCAAAAGACTTTTTAGACATAAGAATTGGTTCATACATAAACCATAAACCAAACTTACCTGGAGGAGTTGCACATGAAACTTGCTCATAAATTTTATAACTTACAAAACTTCCAGAACTTGTATTAGCTCCTGTTAATACACCTGTTTGTAAACCTGTGTAAATTTCAGATGATGGCATACTTTGTATACCTGCTCCTGCGGCTTCTAACATTTGGTTAAATGCTTTACCCGCAGCTCTCATGACTTGTCCTTTTGCATCACTAGGATTTTTAATGCATTTTGTTTTTGAAGCAAAACCACCACCTAACCAAGCATCAGACAAAACTACAACTCCAGCATCATTAATAATTTTTTTGATTTCGGTCATCATTGGACCTTTATTAAATCTTAATGCATGATCATGATTTTTTACAGTTCCCGGCATTAAAGTTGCATCAAATTCTGGATGGAATTTAGAAGCATATGCTAATGGAAAAGCAGAAATATCTAATTGACCAGTTGTCATTGGTTTCCACTGTTCTTTTGGTTTATATAATGATTTAGCTGGGTAGATTCTGATATCTATTCCAACATTTGCTTTTTTAACCTCGTCAGCGATTATTTGAACCATTTCGTGACGTGGATCGAAAGATCCATCAGCTCTTGGAGTACCAGGCCATTGGTGACTTGCTTTTAGAGTAACTGCAAAAGCCGAACCAATAGTAGTAAAAACAAAAACTAATGAAGTTAAATATAAAGATATTCTTTTAAACATTATTTTTCCCTCTATTGTTATTTTTAATAATTCAATTAAAGTGAACTTATTAATAAGAGTCAAGTCGACAAAAACTCAATTAAGACGAAGTAATATGGAAGGACCTTTAAAAAACCTATTAGTAGTTGATTTAACAAGAGTATTAGTTGGTCCTTACTGTACTATGATATTATCAGATTTAGGAGCTAGAGTAATTAAAGTTGAGGCTCCAGAAATTGGTGATGATTCAAGGAAATTTGGACCATTTATAAAAGATTATTCAGCTTATTTTATGTCATTAAACAGAGGAAAGGAAAGTATTGCTCTAAATTTAAAAAATGAAGAAGACAAAAAAATTTTTGATAAAATTTTATCTCAAGCAGATATTTTAGTTGAAAACTTTAAACCTGGAACTTTAGAAAAATGGGGGTTCGGATGGAAAGATGTTAATAAAAAATATCCAAAACTAATTTATGCTTCTGCCTCAGGCTTTGGTCAAACGGGTCCACTCAAGGAATTACCTGCTTACGATATGGTAGTACAAGGCATGGGTGGTTTAATGAGTGTTACCGGTCAACCAAACTCTGAACCTACTAGAGTTGGAACATCTATTGGAGATATCACTGCTGGGCTTTTTACTGCTATAGGTATTAATGCAGCTTTGTATGATAGACAAAAAACTGGAAAAGGAATGTTTATAGACGTTTCTATGCTTGATTGCCAAATAGCTATTCTAGAAAACGCTATAGCACGTTATCTATCTAACAATGAAATTCCAAAACCAATGGGATCAAGACATCCATCAATTGCTCCCTTTGAAGCCTTTAAGACACAAGACAGTTACATAATAATTGCTGCTGGAAATGATAAACTTTTTGAAAAACTTTGTAATCTTCTAAATATTCCAGAGTTAAGTAAAGACCCAAAATTTTCAGATAACTCATCTAGAGCTAAGAATATGGACGAGCTTAAAAAAGTTTTAGAGGAAAAATTATCAAGTAAAAAAACAAGTGATTGGGTTAGTGAAATGGAAAAAGTTAAAATTCCATGTGGACCAATTTTTAATATTAAGGAGGCAGTTGAAAACCCACAAATAGAGTCTAGAAATATGATTGTTAAAGCATTTCATAAAGTTGTAGGAGATTTTAAACTCGCTGGTAACCCAATTAAAATGTCTGCTTATAAAGATGAAAAAACAAGAGGTGACATACCTGATTTAGATGAACACCGACAAAAAATAATAAAGGAATTTTATGATTAAATTTTAAGAATCTGAATTTTCAGTATCATCTGATGCTTGATCTTCACTTTCAGAGACTTGATCCAAAGAAATATCTCCCTGTTCTGCATCAGCATCTTCGGAAACAGGAGCATCTGTTACTTCTGGCTTAGCTGTCTCAGATAATTCTGCTAGATCATCTTTAGACACTTGAATTTTTTCAGGAGCCTTTCTAGCTCTTTTAGATGGTAAAATAGGTGTTCCACTTTTTGAGATCTCACCTTTATATAAACTTTCAAAATCATCACCAACATCCTCATCAGCTTCAGCATTGTCATCAACTTGTTCTACATGTTTTCTCAATTTGTAAACAGCGCTTTCAGTTAAATCATCAACTTTAATATTTTCTTCAGCTATTTCTCTTAATGCGATAACTGTATTTTTGTCGTTATCACGATCTAAAGTTGGTTCTATTCCAGTATTAAGTTGAGTTGCTCTCTCTTTTGCAACCAAAACTAACTCATATGGACTATCAACTTTATCGATACAATCTTCAACAGTTACTCTTGCCATGCCGATTATCTATTAGCTGTGATCTAAAAAAGCAAGGATTATTTAAATATACTCAGGATTTAACCTATTTCTAACTACAAAAAGAGCGATTAAAGATAAAAAAATATATACAAATGAAATCAATGCTATTTGTTCAATAGAAAAGCCCTTGTCAATTAACAAGCCAAATAAAGCTGTGCCAAAGGCAGTGGAAAATACCATTAATGCTGTTGTTAATGCTTTAATTGATCCAATGTACTTTACCCCATAAATCTCAGCCCAAGTCGAAGACCCCAGGACATTGGCAAGCCCATTTGAAATTCCAATTAAACCAAGGAATATAAAAGCAGAAATAGAAATATCTAAATAAAACAAAACCAACATAGAAATTAGCAAAGGTATATTCATAAAGATTAATAATTTTCTACTAGTGAATTTATCAATTAAAAATCCAGAGCCTAATAAAGTAATCACTGATAAAACAGAATAAGCCATAAATGATTGTGCTATTACAAATTCACCCCACTCTTTTGACTCAGTTATATATGATTGATAAACGAATACACCAGTAGCAATCCATGGCATTGCTAACATATTCAAACAAACTATATAAAATCTATAATCTTTCATAACTTCAAATCGTGTCCAATTTTTGATTTCTTTTTCAACAAAATTTTTATCATTCACATCCTCTCTGGAGTGAAAGTTCAAATTTTTTATTAATGCAAAAGAAATAAATGGTAAAAAAAATAATATTAATACAGAAATAGATAGCCAAATGTTTTGCCATGCAGTTAAAGTCAGTAAATAGACAATTAAAATTGGTAAAATAAATTCTGCAGTTGATAATCCAAACCAACAAAGACTTAAGGCTTTGCCCCTAGATTTGGTAAAAAATCTTGAGATCGTTGTAGTTGCAGTATGAGACATTAATCCTTGACCGGAAAACCTCATTAAAAATACAGCGATGAATAAAAAAAATATTGATGAAATTTCTGAAAAGAAAAAACATGAAAAAGCTAACAAAAGAGTTACATATAATGCAAATCTAAAAATATTTACGTCATCAATTTTTTTACCAACCCAAATTAAAAGGAAACTACTTAACAATGTTGCAGAAGCATAAATTGAGCCAAATTGTCCGTGAGTTATTGAAAGTGTTTCTCTAATGCTTGAATTGAATAAACCTAAAAAAAAACTCTGTCCAAAACTAGAAAAAAATGTAAAAATAAACCCAAATATAATTACTTTTAAACTTAAATTTTTAAACATAAGAAATTATGAGCTGTAATGTTGCTTTCATAGGTCTTGGTGTCATGGGCTATCCAATGGCAGGATATATATCAAAAGGTGGTCACAATGTAACTGTTTTTAATCGTACAAAATCAAAAGCAGAAAAATGGATTGGGGAGCACAAAGGTAAAATAGCTGAAACTCCAGCTGAGGCAGCTAAAGATGCAGAATATATTTTTACCTGTGTTGGAAATGACAATGATTTGAGAGAAGTAACCTTTGGAGATAAAGGAGCTTTCAAATCAATTAAAAAAGGTTCGGTCTATATTGATAACACTACGGCATCTGCAACAATTGCTAAAGAAATTTATGATTATGCAAAAAAAAATGGTTTTGGAGCGTTAGATGCTCCAGTATCAGGTGGGCAAGCTGGAGCAGAAAATGGTGCATTAACAGTTATGATCGGTGGAGATCAGACAGATTTTGATAAAGCCAAAGATAAAATTGATTGCTATAGCAAAAAAATGAAATTACTTGGTAAAGCTGGTTGTGGACAATTAGCTAAGATGGTTAATCAAATTTGTATAGCGGGACTTGTTCAGGGTTTATCTGAAGGAATAAACTTTGGAATGAAAGCTGGATTGAATATGGAAGATGTTATTGAAGTTATTTCAAAAGGTGCAGCTCAGTCTTGGCAAATGGAAAATAGATACAAAACAATGATAGATGATAAGTTTGATTTTGGTTTTGCAGTTGATTGGATGAGAAAAGATTTAAAGATTGCAATGGATGAGGCTAAAAATAATGGTTCATTATTACCTGTAACAGAACTTGTAGATAAGTTTTATGGAGAAGTTCAAGGCCTAGGTGGTAATCGTTGGGACACCTCAAGCTTAATTAAAAGGTTCAGAAAGTAATGTATGCAGCCAGCATACTATGAAAATTTCGAAGAAATTCAGAACAAGTATTGGTCTATGCTAGATGATGCAATAACTAATAGAGGTTCACAGTTTAGAATTCCTGTTTTCATTTGTGCTCATCAAGATGAAGTTGATGGTAGGATTGTTGTTTTACGTAAATCTGATAGAGAAAATAATCTGTTGCAATTTCACACTGATTTAAGATCTTCTAAGGTAGATATTCTTAAAAAAAATAAGAATGCTTCTCTAGTTTTTTACGACAAAGAAGAAAAGATTCAATTAAGGGTAAAAGTAGAATGTGAAGTGAATAATCAAAATTCTATTACAGAAGAATCTTGGAAAAAAACTCAACATATCAGCAGACGCTGTTATTTAACTGATAGCCCTCCTGGAACTAAATCAAAAAACCCAACTTCCGGAATGATATCTAAACTAGAAGATTTTGATTATACAATGGAACAAAGTGAGGAAGGTTTTAAAAACTTTACTGTTATCAAATGTAAAATCAAATCTATTGAGTGGTTATATCTTGCGGCTAAAGGACATCGAAGAGCTAAATTTGATTTTGAAACCAATGACAATACTTGGCTAGTTCCATAAATTATTCCAACGCTTTCCCGACTACTGTTGTAGATCCCTCTAATCTTTCGATAGATTGGGTATAAACTGCTTCACCTGATGGTGCTGCAGTTGCATCGTGTGCTCCTTCAAAAATCATAGTGCCTAAACCTGCACCACCGTCTGATCCCACAGTGGTAAACTTTCCGTATTGAAAGACCTCTTTAGAAGCGTCAGAATTACTTGTGTCATGATTATATTTATCCATGATATCTTGGGTAGATGAAACGTTATTTTGTAAAGTATTTGCTGATTTAATAAGAGAAGGACAACTATCATTTGGACATGCTCCATTTCCATCATCTTGTAAACGATCAAGGTAATTTCCGCCATCAGAACCAAGTGCCATAACAACAGAAGCAACAACTGGTATTGTGGTTAAAGTTACAGTGGGAGTGGTATAACTATGGCTTACAGTAGATGCATTTTTTAAAGTTACTCTGGAAAATACATCTGCACTTATTTCTTTTTTATTAAAATTTACAAAAACTTTCGCACGACCTTGTTGAGTTGCACCATCCTCAAAAACATTTTTATCAGAACTGTACGATAAACCATTTGAACCAGTTGTAACTTTTGTAAGATCAAACCAACCAGAGTCATACAAAATTGTATTCTGGTCTAAAGTCCTGACATAATTATCCTGTTCACCTTCTATCAAAATATTTTCACCTAATTGATTCATAGCAACTAAAATTTCACTAGAGCCAGATCCAGTAGATAAACCTGATAATATTTCAGATGCGCCTTCATTCGCTTTTAAGTCAAATTTTTCAGCTGTTACAATTATATCTTCTTTTAAATCTGCAGCACTTATTAAAGTTGAAGTAACATCCCTAGAACTATCTATAATATTATTTGAATTTAAAATTGAGTGACTAATTGAACTCGACATTTCACTAATTACATCTGGGTTAGCTGGTGATGCTAAAGATACAACATTTTGTATCATAGCTTGAAAACCAGGACTTGTTATATCTGTTGTGTTAATACCATCTGTCAGTTTAATGTTTCCGGGCACCATCCCTAAAGTATTGT
>CACPGB010000008.1 GCA_902633515.1 uncultured Pelagibacteraceae bacterium
AAAAGGCCGCAGACAAAGTTCAAAGAGTAACAATGGAGCTTAGTGGACACTCACCTTTTATAGTTTTTGATGATGTTGATATAAATAAGGTAGCAGATATGGCAATTACTGCAAAATTTAGAAATAATGGTCAAGTTTGTATTTCACCTAACAGATTTTATATACAAGAAAATAAAAAAGACGAATTCATTAATGCATTTATTGAAAGAACAAAAAAATTAAAAATCGGAAATGGTTTAGATGAAGGAGTTCAATTAGGTCCTTTAACAACTGCAAAAAGATTAGGAGAAATCGAAGAATTAGTTGAAATAACTAAAAAGGAAGGAGCAAAAGTTTTATTGGGTGGAAAAAGACCTCAAGGTTTTAACAAAGGATATTTTTATGAGCCAACAGTTTTTGACAATGTAAAAGACAATTTTACAATAATGAAACAAGAACCATTTGGTCCATTAGTTCCAATGTTGTCATTTAAAACTTTTGATGAAGTAGTTGAGAGAGCTAATGATAATGACTTAGGATTATGTAGTTATATTTATACAAATTCTATGGATAAAGCTCACAGAGCTTCAGAATTAATGGAAACTGGTACTGTGGCGGTAAATACTCCTGCGGTTGCGATAGCTGAGGCACCTTTTGGCGGAATTAAACAAACTGGATATGGACGTGAAGGTGGTTCAATGGCAATTAAAGATTATCTTAATATAAAGTACACTCACCTTGGTTTGAAATCTTAAAATGAGGCCAAATAAAATAAAGAAGATGATGAGAGATGGTGAGCAAATAATTAATGGTTGGTTACAAATTCCTAGCTCTTTTTCAGCGGAAGTAATGTCTCATCAAGGTTGGGACTCGCTTACAATTGATATGCAACATGGTGTTATAGATTATTCAAATGCATTACAAATGCTGCAATCAATTTCATCGACAGATGTTACTCCTTTAGCAAGAGTAAATTGGAATGAGCCAGGACAAATAATGAAAATTTTAGATGCAGGGTGTTATGGTGTTATTTGTCCAATGGTGAGTAACAAATCTGAGGCAGAAAAATTTGTTCAAGCATGTATGTACCCCCCTAAAGGGTATAGAAGTTTTGGACCAATTAGAGGATTAATTTATGGAGGTTCAGATTATGGAGATTTTGCAAATGATGAGATTTTAAAAATAGCAATGATAGAGACAAAAGAGGCCTTGGATAAATTAGATGAAATTATGAGTACGCCTGGAATTGATGGAATTTATATTGGACCGGCTGATTTAAGTCTGGCCATAGGTCAAAAACCAGCTTTTGATAATCCTGAAGGAAGTCCAACTTATGAAAAGATTTTGAATATCTTGGAACATGCAAAAAAAAATGAAATTTTTGCAGGTATTCATAATGCTACTCCAGAGTATGCTAAAAAAATGCTTAATTTAGGATTTAATTTAGTAACCATCGGATCCGATCAAAGGTATATGAGTGCAGGTGCAAAAGATGCTGTATCTAAACTAAAATCAATTAAATCAATAGAAGGCTCTAAAGCTTACTAAATTTAAGTGTCAGATAAAAAAAAAATTTTGATAATTCAACCTATTCATAAAGCGGGGATAGATCTTATAAAGAATAACCCAAATTATGATTATGAGATAATTGAAAATATAGATGACAAAGATATTAAACCAAAAATTTTGGACTGTGATGGTCTATCAATTAGAACAGCAAATTTATCTAGCGAATTAATTAATATATCAAAAAAACTTAAGATTATATCTAGACATGGTGTTGGGTACGATAATATTGACTTAAAATCTTCTAAGGAAAAAAATATCACCTTGGCAATTACGGCTACAGCAAATGCTGTTGCTGTGGCAGAACATGTTATGTTTATGTTGCTCAATATATCCAAGAGGAAAAACATGTATGATGAAGCTGTTAAAACAGGGAATTTTTCTAATAGAAACAAACTTCCAAAAACAATTGAGCTTTGGAAAAAAAATGTTTTAATTGCTGGATTTGGAAGAATAGGTCAATCTTTAATTAGAAGATGCAAAGGATTTGAAATGAATGTTTTTGTTTATGATCCATTTGTTTCAAAAGATATTATTGAGGAATACGGTGGAAAAAAAATTGAAGATCTTACAGAAGCAGTAAAGTCTATGGATGTCGTTTCTTTACATATGCCTCTTAATGAAAAAACGAAAAATATTATTAATTATGACTTACTTAAAACAATGAGGAAAAATTGTATAATTATTAATGCTGCAAGAGGTGGAATGATTAATGAGAATGACTTAGATAAAGCTTTAAATGAAAGTCTTATATTTGGTGCAGGTTTAGATGTTTTTGAAACAGAACCACCTAAAGAGGATAATCCTTTACTAAAAAACAATAAAGTTTTTTTAAGTCCTCATACCGCTGCATTTACTGAGGAATGCATGATAAGAATGGGAAAAGAAACAATACAAAATATAATTGATTTTTTTGAAAAAAAATTAGACAAATCAAAAATTATTAGATTTTAATTATGCGAATAAATTTCAAAAATTTTGGATTATTAGAAGCATTAGTGTTGTTATCATTGGTATATGTGATTGGGATGTTGATTTGGACTGCGAGTACAAGGCCCGCCGTTGAGGCAAAAGCTAACTTAGTTAAAGAAAATCATAAGAAAGTAGTCGATTTTATTAATGGAGAAATAAATAATTGCGGGAATAATGATGAAGATAAATTGACTATTTGGGGTGATCCCTGCAACGGCGAATGGTCTTCATCTAAAGTTGTGAATTATATAAACACAAATCTTAATATAGAGAATCCTTTTTCAGAGGATACTAAAGTAAAAACTGATCCTGATCCTAGAATTAAAGCTGAAGGTAAAGCCGGGCAATCAGTTGAGATGGGTGTTATATTTGTGATGTCATCAAATTTTTTACCTGATCCTGGTTCTGAATGGGTTGTGGGTACTTGTTTTAAATCTCCATGTGTTGCTGCTGGAAATAATGAACTAACTTCGCTCTATAGATAATCAATTTTTATAAATTTCAATTTCAGATTTTTTTAATGTATCTGTAAGATATTTATAACCAATTTTTGCATACTCTAACGGATTTGCTTTTGCCGGATCCTGTTCTGCCTCAACTACCAACCATCCTGAATAATTATTATTTTTTAATTCATTAAATAAAGGTTGATAATCAATACAACCATCTCCTGGTACTGTAAACGCACCCTCTAAAAAAGCACCTCTAAAACTTAAATCCTCTTTTAAAGATTTTTCAAGAACTTGTTTTCTTATATCTTTACAATGGACGTGCAAAATTCTTTCATGATAATTTTGTAATATGTATTTTGAGTCTCCTTTTGCAAATAACATGTGTCCTGTATCTAATGTTAATTTTACACTTTCATGAGTATTTTCTATAAGTCTTTCAGTATCTTTTTGAGTTTCAATTATTGTTCCCATATGATGATGATATGCCAAAGGCATCCCTTCATCCTCTAAATATTTTCCTAGTTCAGAAATTTTTTCACAAAACTTCTGCCATTCATCCTTTTCCATTTGAGGCCGAGTTGATAATTTTCTATTAGGATCTCCTTGTACAGAGCCAGAAACTTCCGCAAAAACTATACAAGGTGCATCACAATCTTTAAATAAATCTAGTTGTTCTTGAATAGATTTTTTTTCTTCATCAACAGAATTTTTTCTAAGATTACCGCCATACCATCCTGAGCAAAGTTTAAGATTAAATTGATCTAATTTTGGAATTAATTCAGAAGATTTCTTTGGAAATTTTCCTCCAGACTCTATGCCTATATAGCCTGCTTCATTGGCTTCTTTTAAACATTGTTCTAATGTAGTTTCACCACCTAACTCAGGCATGTCATCATTACTCCATGCAATGGGTGCAACTCCTAATTTTACTGACATAAGAAATTTTTTTAGTTAAGTTGTTATTTTAATACAAATTTTAAATGATTGATATAGCTTTATTTGGACTTGGTAGAATTGGTATTATGCATGGAAAAAATTTAATGCGTAATAAAGATTTTAATCTTAAATATATTTATGACATTGAAGAGAAATTATCTAAAAAATATTCAAAAACATTAAAAACAAAAGCTATAAACAATCCATCTGTGGCTTATAAAGATAAAAATATAAAAGCTATTTTTATTGCCACAACAACATCGACGCATATTAAATTTATTCTAGATGGCGTAAAAAATGAAAAAATTATTTTTTGTGAAAAACCACTAGATTTAAGTATTGAAAAAATTGAGTCTTGTAAAAAAGAAATTTTTAAATTAAATCCAAAAATACAATTAGGTTTTAATAGACGATATGATCCAACCCACAATAATTTAAGAAAACAATTACTTAGTGGAAAAATAGGTAAATTAGAAAAAATCATTATCACCAGTCGTGATCCTGCCCCACCAACGATGAAATATCTAAAAGAATCTGGTGGTATTTTTAGAGATATGATGATCCATGATTTTGATCTTGTTAGATTCTACCTTGGTAATGATGAGCCTGCAAAGATAATAGCTTCTGGTAGCAACATATCAGATAAAAGATTTGATAAAATAAAAGATTTTGAATTAGCCTCTACCATAATTAGATCTAAAGCTGGTGTTCAGTGTATAATAACTAATTCTAGACATTGTAGTTTCGGTTATGATCAAAGAATAGAATTATTTGGATCAAAAGGTATGTTGATTTCAGAAAATAAAAGACAAAACGAAACATCTTTCTATTCTGCACAATCAACTTCAAACAAATCTCCTTTGCTTAATTTTTTTATTGAGAGGTATAAAGATGCATATAAAAATCAACTAAAGGATTTTGCAAAATTTATAAAAAAGAAAATTCAACCTCTTGCAGGATTTGAGGAGGGAAGAAAAGCTCTGATAATTGCAAATGCAGCTCAAAAATCTTTAGGATCAAAAAAGTTTGAAAAACTTAATCTTTAATTGAATCAACCCTTAGTAGAATACAACCTGTCTGCTTTACAACTAAATGATATTTGATTAGATTTTATTTTTAAAAGTTAACTTTAATTAAAGGGGAATAATGAAAACAATAAAAAACTTTATATTAGCTTTAGCTGCATGGGCAATGATGTCTGTATCTGCTTTAGCTGTAGATATAATTGTAGTTTCTCATGGTCAAGCAAACGATCCTTTCTGGTCAGTTGCTAAAAATGGGGTTGATGCTGGATGTAAAGACATGGGAGTGTCTTGCAAATACACAGCACCAGCTACTTTTGACATGGTAGAAATGGCAAAATTAATTGATAATGCTGTATCACAAAAACCGAAAGGTATTGTGATCACATTACCAGATGCTGCTGCTTTAGGAAAATCAGTTAAAGCTGCGATTGCTGCTGGTATTCCTGTAATATCAATGAACTCTGGATCTGATGATTACGCATCTTTAGGAATTAGTGCACACGTTGGACAAACTGAGTTTGAAGCAGGTGTAGGTGGTGGACAAAAAATGAAAGCCGCTGGTGGAAAGAAAGCATTATGTGTTAACCATGAGGTAGGTAACGTAGCACTTGATAGAAGATGTGCTGGTTTCAAAAAAGGTTTTGGTGGATCTGTTGATATTTTAGGTACATCAAATGACCCAACAGAAATTCAAAAAGCTGTTGCTGCAAAATTAGGTGGTGGCTATGATACTATTCTAACTTTAGGTGCTGGATTATCTGGTGAAGCAGCTTTGAAAGCACTTGAGTCAGCTGGAAAAGTTGGTTCTGTAAGATTAGGAACATTCGATATGTCTCCAAATATGTTAAAAGCTGCTGCTGCAGGAAAAGTAGAGTTTTTAATTGACCAACAGCAATATCTACAAGGATATTTACCAATAGCTATCTTTGGACAATACATGAGATGGGGAACAATGCCAGCAGGTGTAGTAATGACTGGACCTGGATTTGTGACTCCTGACAATGCGTCTAAAGTAATTAAATGGGCAGCTCAAGGTTATAGATAAAAATATGAATTAAAGGCCTGACTAATTTTAGTCAGGCCTTTTTTTTAATCATCTTTAAATTATAATTTTTATATGTCTGTAAAATCAGAGAGTATTCAATCTAAAAAAGGTAGTGTACAAGATGAAAGACTTAAAAAAATTTCACCTTTTAGAGTTTTATTAAACAGACCCGAGCTTGGTGCTTTGGGTGGCTCAATTTTAGTTTTTATTTTTTTTGGAATAGTTGCTGGTGACACTGGAATGTTTAGCGCTTATGGGACATTAAATTTTTTAGATGTTTCAGCTAATTTAGGAATTATTGCTATTGCTGCTGCAATGTTAATGATCGGTGGAGAGTTTGATTTATCAATTGGTTCAATGATTGGTTTTGCAGGAATCTGTATCGCTATACCTGCAATTTATTGGGGCTGGCCTTTATGGACGAGTATTATTTTTGCTTTTGCCATGGCAGTACTTATTGGTTATTTCAATGGTATAATGGTAGTAAAAACTGGGCTTCCATCCTTCATAGTAACTCTAGCAATGTTGTTCATTTTAAGGGGAGCAACTTTGGCTATTACGAGATTAATTACAGGAAGAACTCAAGTACCAGGATTAAGAGTTTTAATTGAGGATGATCCAATCGCTTGGTTGTTTGCAACAGATACTTTTCAATGGTTATTCACATGGCTAGGATCGATGAAGTTAATTGCATTGAGAACTGACGGTACACCATTAGCTACAGGTATTCCACCATCAGTAATATGGTTTATTGCTCTTACATTGTTTGCAACTTGGATACTTATGAAAACTAGATATGGAAATTGGATATTTGCATCAGGTGGAGATAAAGTTGGTGCTACAAATGTTGGTGTACCTGTTGGAAGAGTAAAAATAAGTCTATTTATTGGAACTGCTGTAGCATCGACAATATTTGCTTGTATTCAAGTTTTAGATGCAGGCTCTGCAGATACTATGAGGGGAACTTTAAAAGAATTAGAAGCAATAGCAGCTGCCGTAGTTGGCGGATGTCTTTTAACTGGAGGTTATGGCTCTGCCATCGGAGCAGCATTGGGTGCTATTATTTTTGGTACTGTATCAATGGGAATTTTTTATACAGATGTTGATACCGATTGGTTTAAGGTTTTTTTAGGTGGAATGATGTTAATTGCAGTTGTATTCAATAATTATATTAGAAAAAAAGTTACGGAGACTAAGTAATGTCTGAATATTTAGTTCAATTCAATAATATAAGTAAATTTTTTGGTAAAGTGATTGCTTTGAAAGATGTCACTATGAAACTAAAAAAAGGTGAAATAATGTGCCTACTTGGTGACAATGGAGCTGGTAAATCTACTTTGATAAAAACTTTAGCAGGCGTTCATAAGCCTGATGAAGGTGAAATTATTTTTGAAGATCAAAAAATAGTTTTTGACTCACCACGAGATGCTTTGGATATTGGGATAGGTACTGTTTATCAAGATTTAGCGTTGGTTTCACTTATGAGTGTTACTAGAAATTTTTTTATGGGCAGAGAACCACAAAAAGGTTTACCTTTTTTTAAAACTTTTGACATTGATAGAGCAAACACTATAGCTGCAGAAAGAATGGGTCAAATAGGTATCGATGTGAGAGACCCATCACAAGCTGTAGGTACGATGTCTGGGGGTGAAAGACAATGTCTCGCAATTTCTAGAGCAATTTATTTTGGAGCAAAAGTTTTGGTATTAGATGAACCAACGTCAGCACTAGGCGTACATCAAGCTTCTATGGTTTTGAAATATATTGTTAAAGCAGCATCACAAGGTTTAGCTGTAATTTTAATAACACACAACGTTCATCATGCTTATCCTGTAGGAAATAGTTTTACAGTTTTAAATCGAGGTAAAAGCATGGGAACATTTCAAAAAAAAGATATATCTAGAGAAAAACTTTTAAGCATGATGGCAGGTGGTGAGGAATTAGATAAGCTAGAAGTTGAACTTAAAGAAATGGACCGAATAGAAAATAATTAGACAAATATACCACTTCTACAAACAAAAATTTTGTTATAATATTTTTTTAAAATAAAGAAAGGGGTAACATATGAAAGCATATATAATGGGAAACTACACTGAAAAAGCTTTTCAAGGTTTTTTAAAAGATCCTAAAAGTGATAGGAAAGCAGTAGTTGAACAATTAACAAAAGCTATGGGTGGAACAATGCATAGTATGGATATAGTTAGAGGTCCTTATGACTTTATTGTTGTAAATGAACTTACAACGTTTGAAGACTTTGCAGCAGTAAAACTTGTAGTAGAAGCATCAGGTGCAGTTAAAAATTTAACAATGTTAGAAGCTATTGATTTTAATAAAGCTACTGTTAAAGCAAGTGAAGTTGCATCAGGTGCATACAAAGCGCCAGGACAATAAATAGATTATTACTTCCAGCGCGCGGGCTGGAAGTAAATTTATTTACTTTTTCAATTTAGAAGAAAACTTAAGGTTTGAATTATCAAACTTTTCTTTATTACTGATGATATAATTATTCATAATTTCTAATTTATCTCTTTCAAATTCTGAGACTTTTCGAGTATTTAAATCAACATATAATGCAAGCACCTCAATGGTTGAAGCCAAAAATTTCTTTTCTTTATGTATCATTTCCATTTTGTACTGAAGTCTTTTTTTATCATGATCGAAGTAAACTAAATTTACATCGACCACATCATCAGTTTTTAATTCTTGATTATAAGTAATATTAGATTCAACAATCATTGTACTTTTTCCAGTAGTTTTTGCTGAGTATTCACCCATTTTAAAAGTATCATTTAAAACATCTGCCCCAAATTTATCAAATATCAAAAGATAATAAGAAACATTCATATGATTATTGTAATCAATCCAATCCTTAATTATTTTTTGAGAGCTTAAAAAAACTGACATAACTTTTAATTTTTTGGATTTTATTTAATGATTTGGATTATCGTTGTCTACTACGAGACATATTTCAGATTTTGTTAAAAATCTTCTTCCTGTTCCGTTATCTAAAGAAAACATGCCACCAATGCCTTTTACTGCATCTATTGTAAGATCTGTATGTTTCCACTTCTCGTATTGGTCAGCATTCATATAAAAAGGAACACCACCAATCTCACCTAATTTTATGTCATTGTCACCTAAAGGGAACTCACCTTCCTGAAAACACATGGGTGCACTACCATCACAACACCCACCTGATTGATGAAACATTAATTTCTCTCCATATCTCTCTTGAAGTTCTGATAACAAACTTAGTGCCGAATGTGTTGCAGATACTTTCATATTTTTTCTCTGGCCCATGATATCGAATCATGGACCAGTATATATTATTTGATTAAAAGAAGCCTAATTTTTTCTCAGCATAAGAGACATGTAAGTTCTTATTTTGTCTGTAGTGATCAAGCATCATTTTGTGAGTTTCTCTACCTACACCTGATTGTTTGTAACCACCAAATGGAGAGTGAGCTGGATAAGCATGATAACAATTTGTCCACACTATTCCTGCTTGTATTGCTCTACCCATTCTGTAAGCAATATTTCCATTTCTAGTCCAAACCCCTGCACCTAAACCATAAAGAGTATCATTAGCAATTTCTAATGCTTCTGCCTCATCTTTAAATTTAATTACAGATACCACAGGTCCAAAAATTTCCTCTTGTGAAATCCGAGATTTGTTATTGGTTTCAAAAATAGTAGGTTGGATGTAATTTCCTTTTTCTAATCCACTATTAAGTTTTCCAACTTCACCTCCGGCAAGAACTTTAGCACCCTCTTTTTTACCAAGATCCAGATAAGATTTAATCTTTTCCATTTGCTCAACTGAAGCTTGTGCTCCAATCATCGTTTCCATTTTCAATGGATTATCTTGAATAACAGCTTTTGTTCTAGCAATACATTTTTCCATAAATTTATCATAAATAGATTCTTGGACTAATGCTCTACTCGGACAAGTGCAAACCTCACCCTGATTTAGATTGAACATTACAAAACCTTCAACACACTTATCCAGAAAATCATCATCTTTATCCATGATGTCCTCGAAGAAAATGTTAGGAGATTTGCCGCCTAACTCAAGTGTGATTGGAATAATGTTTTGTGCAGCATACTGCATAATCAATCTTCCAGTTGTGGTTTCACCAGTAAATGCAACTTTAGCTACTCTCTTAGACGAAGCCAAAGGCTTTCCTGCCTCTAAACCAAAACCACTGACAATGTTTACAACTCCTGGAGGTAATAAATCACCTATCAGTTCCATCATTACCATTATAGAAGCTGGTGTTTGTTCTGCTGGTTTTAAAACTGAGCAATTTCCTGCTGCTAAAGCTGGAGCTAATTTCCATGTTGCCATTAATAATGGGAAGTTCCACGGAACTATTTGAGCTACAACTCCTAATGGTTCAGGTATATTATAAGAGTATTGTGAGTTACTTATTTCAGCTACTGTACCCTCTTCTGCTCTAATAACTCCAGCAAAATATCTCCAGTGATCAATCACCAAAGCTATGTCTGCGGCCATACACTCTCTAATTGGTTTACCATTATCTAAACATTCAGCAACTGCAAGCATGTCTTTATTTTGCTCAAGAACATCTGCTATCTTGTTAAGAATAATAGATCTTGTTGTTATATCTGTTTTTCCCCACTCTGGAAAGGCTGCATGTGCAGCATCTAAGGCTGCTTCAACATCTTTCTCATTTGATCTGGCAACTGAACAGATTACTTCATTTGATATCGGGCTAGGATTGTCAAAATACTTGCCTGATTTCGGCTCAACAAATTTCCCATTAATATAATTTCCATATTTTGCTTTAAACGGAAATTTAACCTTTAAATGAGACGTGTCTAAAGCCGACGACACTTTTAATGCTTCTGCACTCATTTTTTCTCCTCTTGTTTTTTTATACACATTATTAAAAACCTTTTTAGGTGTGATGTAAATGGGTCAATAAAATTTTCAACTGCTGATTGATTTAATCAAACTTTATATTACTTTCTTTGTTGTCTGCTTTTCTAACAAAGTAAATTCCGACAGAAACAGCAATTAGTGATATTAGAACATTAAAAGTAATTAGTTCTTTTAAGAAAATATAGCTCAAGATTGTTCCAAAAATTGGAATTAAATAAGAAACTTGTGATTGGAATATCAATCCATTATTCACTAAAATTCTAAATCTTAGTAACCATGCAATTCCAGTAGAAACTAAACCAAGATATATAACTGATATTATAGAGTCTAATCTTGGAGTTACATTCCATGGTTGTTCAATGATACTTACAATAGGTATTAAAATTATAACTGCCCAAATAAGTATTGAACCAGTTACATTTTCATTTTTTTTCTTACTTATCTTAAGAGTTAGAACGCCACCTATTACATAGCAAGTCGAACCTAAAAGTATAAGTAGTGCTGAAAAAAAATTATTTTCATTAATCAAAATATTATCAAAAAACAAATAAAGTATTCCAGAAAAACCTATTAAAATTCCAATAGTTTTAATAAAATTAAATTTTTCATTTTTTGTATAGAAATGACCTAATACAGTCGAACTCAATGGAGTAGTTGACATTAATATAGCCGCTAGATTACTTTGAACTGATTGAACTCCATATGCAATTAAAAAAAAGGGAGCAACCAAATTTATAAAACCTATCATTGCAAACCAATGCCAATCTTTTGAAAATGCTTCAATCTTTATTTTTTTATAATAACAAAGTAATAAGACTGGTATTGCTCCAAACAAAACTCTCAAAAATGCAATGGTAATTGGACCAAATGAATAAGTCGCTATTTTAATATTAAAAAATGCTGAGGCCCAAATCAAAGCTAATAAAATTAATAAAGCATAATCTAATAATTTTGGCTGCCTCATTCAGTAATATCCTTCACAATCCCTTTTGTAATTTTTTTTAAATCAGGAAAATTAATTTTAAATATGCAATTTGGATGGCCTGCTGCAGCAAATAAAAAATTAAATCTCTCTAAAGAGTTATCAATATAAATATTAATATTATTCAAATGACCTACGGGAGAAACACCACCAATTGTGTATCCAGTAATGTTTTTTACATCTTCAGGTGATGCCATAGATACATCTAAAAAACCAAAATTTTTTTTTATCTTTTTTAAAGAAGCTTTCTTATCTCCAGCCACCAAAAATAAAGTAAATTTATTATCTGTTTTGAAAAGCAAGCTTTTAACAATAGCTCCAACTTCACATCCTAAAGATGATGAGGCTTCTAAAGCAGTTTTAGCTGAAGTTTTTAAAACACTCACACTTAAATTTTGGTTAAAATCTCTAATTATTTTATCAACTCTTTGAACTGGTTCTTTTTGAATTATTGTCATTTTTCAACTCAGAATTGTTAGTAATTTTAGTCTTTTAATTATACACTTATGTTAAAAATGCATATGTGTTATTAACTAAAAGAGGATTATTTATCAGTCTTTATTTGGTATCACAACCCACGTTATTACAGAGGAGATATAATGAGTGCAAATAATGTTTTGAAAATTATAAAAGAAAAAGAAATTGACTACGTAGATTTAAGATTTACAGATCCTAGAGGGAAACTTCAACACGTTACGATGGATACTAAAGTGGTTGATGAAGACATGCTAAATGATGGAATTTTCTTTGATGGCTCCTCAATTGCAGGATGGAAAGCAATTAATGAATCTGACATGATATTAAAGCCTGATTTAAGTAGAACAGTGGTTGATCCTTTTACATCTCATAACACTTTAAACATTTTTTGTGATATCTTAGATGCGGTAAAAAAAGATCCTTATGAAAGAGATCCTAGAGGCACTGCAAAAAAAGCAGAGGCTTATTTAAAAAAATCTGGGATTGGTGATAAAGCATTTTTTGGACCAGAAGCAGAGTTTTTTGTATTTGACGATGTGAGATATAAAAATGACATGAATGAAACTGGCTTTAAAATCGATAGTACTGAAGGTCCATACAATACTGGAAAAAAATATGATAATGGTAACATGGGGCATAGACCTGGTGTAAAGGGTGGTTATTTCCCAGTTCCACCAGTTGATAGTGCACAGGACATGAGAAGCGAATATTTAAAAGCTATGAAAGACATGGGTATCAAGGTTGAAAAACATCACCATGAGGTAGCACCTAGTCAGCACGAACTTGGTATGTATTTTGGAACTTTAGTTGATCAAGCAGATAATCTTCAACTTTATAAGTACGCGGTTCACATGGTATCTCACTCATTTGGAAAAACCGCTACCTTCATGCCAAAGCCAGTTAAAGGTGATAATGGATCTGGTATGCACGTTCATCAATCAATTTGGAAAGGAAATACAGCATTGTTTTCAGGTAATAAATATGCTGGCTTATCAGATTTAGCACTAAATTATATTGGTGGAATTTTAAAACATGCAAAAGCAATAAATGCTTTTTCAAATGCTACAACTAATAGTTATAAAAGATTAATTCCAGGATTTGAAGCACCCGTATTACTGGCTTATTCAGCACGAAACAGATCAGCTTCATGCAGAATTCCTATAACTTTAAGTAAAAAAGCTGCGAGGTGTGAAATTAGGTTCGGTGATGCAGCAGGAAATCCATATTTAACTTTTGCAGCTATGTTAATGGCTGGATTAGATGGGATAAAGAATAAAATTGATCCAGGTAAATCATTTGATAAAGATTTATACGCGTTGTCAGAAAAAGAAATTAAAAAAATACCAACTGTGTGTGGCTCTTTAAGAGAAGCAATGGAAAGTCTAGACAAAGATAGAGCGTTTTTAACTCAAGGTAATGTTTTTACAGATGACCAAATTGATGCTTACATAGCTTTAAAATATGAGGAAATTCATAATTTTGAACACACTCCACATCCTATTGAATTTGAAATGTATTATAGCTGTTAAACTTTAAAAGACTCTCCACAGCCACATCTTTCAGTCTCATTGGGATTATTAAATACAAAGGTAGAGGAAAAATCCTCTTTTTTATAATCCATCTCTGTTCCTAGAAGATACATAACTGCAGCTGCATCAATGTAAACCTTTACTCCTTTGTCTTCAATTAACTCATCAGTAGGATTGACTTCTTTTAAGTATTCCATCACATATGACATTCCTGCACATCCACCTGATTTTACAGAAACTCTTACACCAACCGCATTTTTTTCAGAATCAGACATGATTTCTTTTATTCTTGAAGCAGCATTATCACTTAATTTAATTATTTGACCCATTATAAATTCAACTCTAATTTAGCAGCATCTGACATCATATCTTTTGTCCATGGCGGATCCCAAACTAATTGAAGATCTACATCGTCTATCCCCTCTACTTGCATGGCACCCTCTTTAACCTCTTTAGGCAAACTTTCAGCTACTGGACAATTAGGTGTAGTTAGTGTCATCTTAATTTCAGCTTTTCGACCTTCCACTTGAATATCATAGATTAATCCAAGTTCATATATATTTACTGGTAATTCTGGATCGTAAATTTTTTTAATTTCTTCAATTATTTTATTTTTAACTTCCATAATTAATTTTCTGTGGATATTTCTTTCCCATCATTTTCCATCGCAGATACCAAAGTATGCCATGATAAGGTAGCACATTTAACTCTCATTGGATATTGTTTCACACCTGATAAACACATTAATTTTGTTTTATCATCTTCTTTTAAAATATTATTTTTGAGTTCAGGATTTTGTTTAATCATTCCTAAAAAGTCCTCAATTATCTCTTTAGCCTCATTATCACTTTTTCCTTTAATTAAATCTGTCATTATCGAAGCTGATGCCATTGATATTGCACATCCACTTCCTTCGAAAGAAATATCCTCTACTTTTCTTTGATCATTTAATTTGAGATATATATGTACATTATCTCCACATAATGGATTATTGCCTTTGGCATCTTTATTAAAATTTTCTGTTTTTCCTAAATTTCTAGGATTTTTTCCATGCTCTAAAATTATTTCTTGATATAACTCTTTTAAGTTCATCTTAAATCGAAAATTTTTTTACAATTATTAATACCTTCATTTAATTTATCTATATCATCTTTAGTGTTATAAACTCCTAATGATGCTCGTGCACTTGCGGGTATGCCTAATTTGTCATGAAGTATTTGACAACAATGATGGCCTGCTCTTATAGCAACTCCAGTTTCATCTAGAATAGTTGCGATATCATGTGGATGAACTCCTTCTACAGTAAAGGATAAAACTCCACCTCGCTCTTTAGGATTTCCAATTAGTTTAACAGAATTATTTTTTTTTAAAATTTCTTGGCCATATTCAATTAATTCTTTTTCATGCTTAATTATATTTTCAATTCCAATACTTTCTAAAAATTTTATTGATTGATCAAACGCAATTACTTGTGCCGTAGCCATCGTTCCAGCTTCATACTTGTTAGGGAGTTCGCCATAGGAAATTCTATCTTTTTTTACTTCGTTTATCATTCCTCCACCTCCTTGGTATGGTGGAAGTTGCTCTAACCATTTCTTTTTTCCATAAAGAACTCCAAGTCCTGTTGGTCCATACATTTTGTGACATGATATTGCATAAAAATCACAATCTAGATCTTGCATATCTAACTTTAAATGTGGGCCTCCTTGACAACCATCTACTACTACAACAATACCTTTTGAATGTGCTAATTGAGTTATCTCTTTGATTGGTAAAACTGCTCCAGTAACATTAGATAAATGTGTTACAGCTATTACTTTAGTTTTGTCTGAAATTTCTTTCTCTATATTTTCAATCGGAATATCTCCATCTTCATTTATCTCTGCAAACTTTATTTTTATATTTTTGGATTTTCTTAAAAAATGCCATGGAACATAATTTGAATGATGTTCAAGCTCTGTAATTAAAATTTCATCATTTGGCTCCAAAATTGCTTGACCTAGAGTATTAGCAACTAAATTTAGAGCTTCTGTAGCACCTTTGGTAAATACAATTTCATTTTTATCTTTCGCATTTATATATTTTTGTACAGAAGTCCTCGTATTTTCATACAAATTAGTAGCTGCAACAGCCAAATAATGAATGCTTCTGCCTACATTTGAAAATTGTTTAGAATAAAAATCATTTATCCTATCCAGAACTACTTTGGGTTTCTGAGATGAGTTAGCGCTATCTAAGTAAACTAAATCATTATTTTGAATTTTTTCATCAAAAATCGGAAATTCTTTTCTAATGTTATTTATATTCATTCTTTTACTCCAATAATATTTTTAATTAGATTTCTTATTTCTGAGTCAGTGATCTTTTCAACAACATCTAGTAGAAAACCATTTATCAAAAGCTCTTTTGATTGTTGGTAGTTTAAACCACGAGACATTAAATAAAAAATTTTATCTTCATTTAAGCTGCCGGATGCTGATCCATGAGAGCATTTTACATCGTCAGCATAAATTTCTAATTCTGGTTTTGCATTAAACTCTGATGTTTCGTCTAATAGTATTGCTTTACTTAATTGATACCCATCGGTTTTTTGAGCTTTTGAGTTTACAAATATTCTTCCTTGGTATGCAGATTTTGAATTTTTTCCAAGAACACTTTTAATAAGCTGATAACTTTTTGTGTTCTCTATTAAATGGTTGATTGTAGTTCTAATTTCATGTTGCTGATTTTCCTTTAAGGAAAAAATACCATTAATGAATGCTGAGGAATACTCACCATTTAAATTACAATTAATTTCATTTTTAAAATAATTTGAACCAGCAGATAATATAAATGTTTCCGAAACACTATTATTGTCCTGTTCAATATTGTTAAAAGAGTATCTTAAATTATTATTTCTAAATTTATCAATTTTATAGTTTTTTAGGATCGAATCTTTTTCTAAATTGAAATTGTAAAAAATATTTATAAAGTTTGTCGCTGTGTTGTTAGCAAAATAATCAATAAGTTTTAAACAACTATTTTCACCTAATTCAAAATCTAACCTCAAATTGATATTGGTTGACTTCATTTTATCATTTGTCGAATGATAAATTATCAACGGTTTCTTTAGAGAATAATTTTTTTTGATTAAAATTTTAAAAACTTTATCGGTAAATGCACTATTTAAATCAATTAATGAGTTTTCATAATCAAAAGATATGTCTTTTTTAATTTCATCGATTATTTCAATTTTATTTTGGTCTTCGAAGTTAAAATCAATTTTTTCAATTCTTCCATTTATAAAAATAATCTTATTATGCTCTAAACCATCTACAAAAATGGTTGGATCGATTTTATTAGATTGTGAATAATCATTGAAAAAACTTAAACCGCTAATATTTTTTTTAATAATCTGACTAATGTCTAAAAACTTCCAATCTTCTTGCTTTCTATTTGGAAAACCCTTTTTTATAAAATTATTTAAATAATTTTTTTTAAACTGAATTTCTTCATTAGTAAAATTTGAAGTTTTTACTATTTTATCAAAGTCTAATTGTAATTGCTCGCTCATTTAATTAAAACTTTCGTATCCTTTTTTTTCTAATTCGATTGCTAATTCTGGACCACCAGATCTTATTATCTTTCCATTCATAAGAACATGAACAAAGTCAGGTTTAATGTAATCTAATAATCTTTGATAATGTGTTATTATTAAAAAAGAATTATCTTTGTTTCTTAAGGTATTAACTCCATCTGCAACTATTTTAAGCGCATCAATATCTAGGCCAGAGTCTGTCTCATCTAAAATGGATAATTTTGGGGTTAGCATAGACATTTGTAGAATTTCATTTTTCTTTTTTTCTCCACCTGAAAACCCAACATTTAATTGTCTATTCAGTTTTTCTTCATCAAATTTTAATTCTTTAGCTTTTTCTTTAACAAGTTTTAAGAATTCAATTGCGTCTAATTCCTTTTCTCCTCTTGCTTTTCTAATTGCATTTAAAGATGTCTTTAAAAAAATTTTGGTATTTACTCCTGGAATTTCTAATGGATATTGAAAAGCTAAAAATATTCCTTCGTGTGCTCTTTCTTCAGTCTCAAGATCAAATAAATTTTTGTTTTCAAATAAAACTTCACCTGATACCTCGTACCCTTTTTTCCCTGACAGGATATTAGATAATGTGCTTTTTCCAGATCCGTTTGGACCCATAATTGCGTGAACTTCACCAGGATTTATATTCAATGAAAAACCCTTTAAAATCGACTTATTCTCAACCTTCGCATTTAAATTACTTATTTTAAGCATTAACCAACACTCCCCTCTAAGCTAATACCTACAAGTTTCTGAGCTTCAACTGCAAATTCCATTGGCAATTGTTGTAATACTTCTTTACAAAAACCATTAACGATTAATCCGACAGCTTCCTCAGGATTAAGTCCTCTTTGTTGGCAATAATGTAATTGTTCTTCACTTATTTTTGATGTCGTAGCTTCGTGAGCAATATTGGAATCAAAATTTTTATTTTTAATATATGGAACTGTATGAGCGCCACATTTATTTCCCATTAATAATGAATCGCATTGTGTATAGTTACTAGAGTTTTTTGCTTTCGAATTTATATCTACAAGTCCTCTGTAGGTCATATCAGAAAATCCAGCGCTAATCCCTTTCGAAATTATTTTACTTTTTGTATTTTTACCAAGATGTATCATCTTTGTGCCTGTATCTGCTTTTTGATGATTATTTGTGATTGCTATAGAATAAAATTCACCAATTGAATTATCACCTTTTAAAATACAGCTAGGATACTTCCAAGTTATAGCAGAACCTGTTTCTACTTGTGTCCAAGAAATTTTTGAATTTTTTCCCTTGCATAGTCCTCTTTTAGTTACAAAATTATAGATTCCTCCTTTGCCACTTTCATCACCTGGGTACCAATTTTGAACAGTTGAATATTTTATCTCTGCATCATCAAGAGCAATTAATTCAACATTTGCGGCATGCAATTGATTTTCGTCTCTCATTGGTGCAGTACATCCTTCTAAATAACTTACATAACTTCCTTTATCGGCGATTATTAAAGTTCTCTCGAATTGACCAGTCTCTGATGCATTGATTCTAAAATAAGTTGATAACTCCATAGGACACTTTACACCTTCGGGAATATAAACAAATGATCCATCGGTAAAGACTGCAGAATTTAATGTTGCAAAAAAATGATCTGTTATTGGAATTACAGTTCCAAGATATTTTTTTACTAATTCTGGATGTTTTTGTATTGCCTCAGACATTGAACAAAAAATAATTCCATGTTTTGTTAATTCACCTTTGAATGTCGTGGCAACCGAGACAGAATCAAATACTGCATCCACTGCTATTCCATTTAATCTTGCTTGCTCTTGAAGAGGAATTCCTAGCTTGTTGTAAGTTTCTAGAAGTTTTGGATCTAATTCATCTAGGCTCTTAGGCTTATCATTCATACTTTTTGGTGCTGAGTAGTAATATAAATCTTGGTAATCAATTTTTGGGTATTTTGGTTTTTGCCAATTTGGTTCTTTAAGAAGTTTAAATCTCTCGAATGCTTTTAATCTAAAATCTAACATCCATTTAGGCTCTTTTTTAATATTAGAAATAAATTTAATTACATCATCGTTAAGACCTTTGGGTGCTTTGATATTTTCGATATCAGTTGTAAAACCGTATTTATAATCTTTCAAATTTTCTATATCTTTTTCCCTAGTGTCCATTTTATAATCTTCTCTCAAAATTTTCTCTCACTAAATCATCTAAACTTTTTTTATCAAAAAAATTATTGATATGAGTCTCAAGTTCATCCCAAAGGTTGTGGGTTAAGCATTTTGTAGACTTACCATTACATCCTTTTTTTGACTCTTTTTTACATTGCACAGTTTTTACTTTTTCATCTACCGCATCAAAAATATTTGTTAATTTTATTTCTTTGGCCTTTCTATTTAAAATATATCCACCCTGAGTTCCTCTAACACTTTGAACAATTTCTTTTTTTCTCAGCTTTGAAAAAATTTGTTCTAAATAATCTAAAGAAATGCCTTGTCTTAAAGATATATCTCTCAGAGAAACTGGGTTAATCCCATCAAATCTTGCCAGATCTACTAAAGCCATTACCGCATATCTGCCTTTAGAAGTGAGTTTCATAATTCTTTATTTCATGGGGTATATATAAACCTGACCAAAATAGTCAAGTATCTTAATTAAAAAAAAACTAACATTTTGTCACTGAGTTATGGTAAACCTAATTTTTTTTGAGAATAATAATCAATACCAATTATGGAAAATAAAATATTAGAAATATTTATTCCAGGACCTGCTGGCAGACTTGAAGCCAAATATTTTAAGAGTAAAAAAAATACTTCACCAGTAGCTTTAGTTTTACAACCACACCCTCAATATGGTGGAACAATGAATAACAAAGTTGTTGTAGAAACTTTTCATACTTTTATGGAGAATGATTTTTCAGTTTGTAGGGTAAATTTTAGAGGTGTAGGAAAAAGTGATGGAGAATTTGATAATGGCCAAGGTGAGTTGGCTGATGCTGCGGCTGCACTTGATTGGTTAGAGAGAGAAAATTTTGATAATTCTCAATGTTGGGTTTCAGGTTTTTCTTTTGGGTCATTGATTGCTATGCAATTATTAATGAGGAGACCAGAGATAAATAGATTTGTTGCAATTTCTCCTCAACCGAATGTTTATGATTTTTCATTTTTATCTCCATGTCCAGCCTCTGGGATAATGATTTATGGAAAAAAAGATGAACTAGTTCCTGTTGAACACATTAATGAACTTAATAAAAGATTAAGTGCTCAAAAAGGTATAAAAGTAGAATTTCAGTCAATCTCAGACGCAAATCATTTTTTTTCAAAAAATGAAGAAGCACTTTCAAAATCCCTGGATAAATACATTAAAAAAGAAACGGCTTTGTATTAAAAATTTTCAACTATAACTCCACCAGTTGATGATTTTTTACATCTAGTTGTTTTTGGAAATGAAACAGGCATACGTTTTAATGATCTTATAGCTAAAAAAGCAAAAGCTTGTGACTCAATAAAGTCCCCATCTATTTCAAATTGATCAATTAAATCTAGATTTATCTTATCAAAATTACTTTTTATACTTTCTAAAAGATATTTATTTTTTCTTCCTCCTCCACATATTAACCATTTACTTTTTTGAGAATTGTTCTTACTATGAATAAAATTCATTCCATCAGAAATTAATTTAGCTGTAAAATCAGTAATGGTTGCAGCACCATCTTCTAATGAGAGGCCTTTTGCAAAAAAAATATCAAAATCTTTAATATCTAAAGATCTTTCAAAATTAGATCGATCAGTAAAATTTTCCAAAGCCTGGTTTAAAATTAGTTTGTCTGTTTTTCCAGATCTTGCTACTAAACCCCCTTCATCATACTCTTTTTTTGTATTTTTTCTCATCCATTCATCTATTAAACAGTTACCAGGTCCAATATCAAAGGCAAAAATTTTTTTTTCATAATCTAAACTATTATATTCTATTGTAGAGGTAGCATTAGAAATACCCCCAATATTTAGAATATTTATAGGAAAACCAAAATTAAATCTTTTATTTAATTTATTTGCTAAAGTATTATGAAAGATCGGCGCTAACGGAGCACCCTGTCCTCCATTATCCAAATCATTTTGTCTAAAATTGTAAATAAGTTTTTTTTTTGTTAATTGAGATAGTAGCATTCCGTCACCCAATTGTTTTGTAATTTTTTTTTCTGGAGAATGAAATATTGTTTGTCCGTGAAAACCAATTAAATCAACATCAGATTTTGACAACTCAAGGCTTTTATTTACTGCCTTAAAATGAAATAAAGTTATTTCTCTTTCTAAATCTTTGATTTCAACTTGATATTTAATCAAATCATCTGAACTTAAGATTTTATCTCTAATTTTAAGTATTTTTTGAGTTAATTCATCATCATATTTAAAATATTTATCAATAACTAATGAAAATTCTTTATTACCATCTGACCTAATTATTGATACATCTACTCCATCCAACGAAGTACCACTCATTAAACCCATTGCTGTATAAATCTTATCCATTCTTATTTTTTTTTTTTAAATAATGTATATTGTGGAACTATAGACTTATGGATAAATTTTTAAAAGAATTTAAAGATAGAGGTTACTTCTATCAATGTACTAATGAAAATGAATTATCCAAATTAATAAACAAAGAAAAAATTAAAGGTTACATAGGTTTTGATTGTACTGCTGAGAGTCTTCATGTTGGAAGCTTACTTCAAATTATGTGTCTAAGACTTCTTCAAAAATATGGGCACAGACCGATTGTCTTATTAGGTGGAGGGACTACCAGAATTGGAGATCCTTCAGGTAAAGACAAAACAAGGAAAATTTTAACTGAAAAAGAGATAGATAAAAATACAAAAAATATTGAAAAAATATTAAAAAAATTTTTAAATAACGATCCAAAAACAAAACCTATTTTTGTAAATAATTATTCCTGGCTTAAGAATTTAAATTATATTTCATTTTTAAGAGAAATAGGAAAACATTTTACAATTAATAAAATGCTTACTTTCGAAAGTGTTAAAACTAGATTAGAAAGAGAACAATCTTTAAGTTATATGGAATTTAATTATATGATTTTACAAGCTTATGATTTTTTAGAGCTAAATAAAAAAAAAAATTGTTCTTTACAAATAGGGGGTTCTGACCAATGGGGAAATATAGTTAATGGTACAGAACTTATAAAAAGATATTCTAGTAAACAGGCATATGGTTTAACTACCCCTCTCATTACGCTATCATCAGGAGCAAAAATGGGAAAAACTGAGTCAGGTGCTATTTGGTTAGATGAAAACTTATTATCATCATATGACTATTGGCAATTTTGGAGAAATATTGATGATAAAGATGTAATAAAATTTTTAAAAATGTTCACAGATTTAGAAACAAATGACATTGATAAAATGAAAGATGAAAACATTAACAAACTTAAAATTAAGCTAGCTAATGAAACAACTACTATGCTTCATGGTTTAAAAGCCGCTAAAAGCTCAGAACAAGCTGCAAAAGAAGCTTTCTCAGGAACTTCACTTAGTTCGAATTTACCTTCAATTAAAATTAAGAAAACTGATATTGAGAACAAAATTAGTATTATAGATCTTGTGATCTTATCTAAATTTGAAAATTCAAAGAGTGAAATCAGACGTCTTATTAAAGGAAATGCAATAAAACTAAATGATGAAATTATATCTCAAGAGAATCTGATTATTTCTTATGAATTATTCAGAAAAAATTATTTGAAACTATCTGTTGGAAAAAAAAGACATTTAAAAATTGAGTTGAGTTAATTTTTTTTAATTTTTTCCAATGTTCTTGTAATAAATCTGGGTGTTAAAGTTTTGACAGGATTTACTGAGGTTTTCAATTTTTTTGGGGGACCTTTGATCTTAAAGCTTACGCCAAATACTCCCTCTCCAGTCTTATTTCCAACTAATATTTCACCTAGCACAGGCAATGAACCAATAAAATTATTTATTGTTGTGGCTGGCACCAATGTACCCTTTAAACTTATTAACTTATTTTTTTCGATATAACCTTCCATTAAAATAGATATTGCAGGACCAATCGCATAAATTTCTTCTATGGTCATTAAATCACCCTCATTTTTAAAATTCATTTCAAATTCAGTAAAACGTATTCCTTCTCCAGATAAAATATCCGCAACACCTTGTAATGATGCTAAAGTGAGAATCTTTGTCAATATAGGTAGCTCTTTTAATCTAAAATCATAAATTTTTATTTGTGAAATAGATTTTTTTAATTTTTTTGAACTGTAGAAATCGAGTGATCCTTCATCGAAACCTTTTATAAATTTATATCTTTTTATAAAGGGTTTTGCCTCATCAACAAACAAGGTTGTAATTTTATTATTATTATCACTATTTATTGTGAGTTTGAGTTTTTTATTATTTGAAAAGCTTCCAATTAAGTCAGCTTTATGTATTTCATTATTTTTGATTGAAATATCTCCTTTAAAATTTGATAGATAATACTCGCTATCTAAAAAAATTTTTTTTATATCAATTGCCAAATTACCATTTATATCTATTATTTTATAATCCTTATCTTTGTCTGATAACAAATCCTCAATTAAATTATCAGCATTAAAACTAGATCCAGTTAGATAATATTTTTTTTTATCTTTTTTTAATCTTATTGAGTTTTTTTGTTTATCTTGATCAAAATAATCTAAATTTACTTCATCCAATTTAGAAATTTGAAATTGTTCATTGAAGACTAAATTTTTAATCTTAATATAGTTTTTATCTTCATTAAGATTAAAAGTTTCAATTATAAGTTTATTTTTTTTATTTTTAAACCCTTTAAAATTTAAAATAACCTCATTTTCTTTATTTTTTTTATAATTTAAATAATCAACTTTAAAAGGGTTATTTTTTATTTTAAGAGTTATTTCAAAATTTTCAGTTTTATTCTTATTTGAAAAGAAATACTCTATATCATCATTTTCATTTTGATAGAGTAAATTTCCATTCCCCCGGATAGTAAAATTATTGTTTTCGAATTGTAATTTTAACTTTTGATTTGAAAAAGAAATCATTTTTTTTTGTTTGGGAAAAAATCTTTTTAATTCAAAATTATTAGGCAATGATAATTTATGAATTAACATGTCTGAATTTATTTTAAAATTTTTAAATTTGAATCCTTTTTGTACTTCAAAAGTAAAATTATTATCAGAACTTAATAATAGCTTTTCTATTTCAAAATTTGGTAAAAATGGTTTTATTAATAAATTTATATTTCTTTTATCTAAATCAGACTTTTTTAGCGCAAGGGTACCAGCTACAAAAAAATTATCATTCTTTTCTTTTATTAATACTTTATCTGAGATAAATTCTATGTTGTTAAATTCAAAATTAAGATTTTTAAATAAAAAATCATTCTTTTTATGATTAAAAATAAAGTCTATTTTTTGTAAGTTATATTTTTTCAATATATTTAATTCAGCATCTTTTATAAGACCATTGATTTCATAGTTATTCTTAATTTTTCCATTTGAATCAAATTCTAACTTAATATTAGAGATCAAATATCCTTTTTTGACAGCTTTTTCCAAGATGAATAGTTCAGGAGTATTTTGAAATGATCTCAAAAATGAAATCAAGTTTTTTAAGTCAAGAGATTTAGATGAGATTTCTAAATTTTCAATTGAAAACTTATCTTCTATTAAAGACCTTAATGAAAGTTGTGTTTTTATATTTTCAATTTCAATTTTTTTATTTTGTTTTTTTAAATTTGTTCCAATCGTTTTGGCTTGAATTTTAAATTTAAATGGATCTAAAATTAATTTAATCTCTTTTAATTCAACATCTAAATTTTTATCAAAATTTTTAATCTTTTCTGTTATTTGGCCATTAAATTTATCAGTCTCAATTCCAAAAATACTTAGATATGATGTAGCAATAAATATTAATAATATTAAAGCCAAAAAAAGTTTTAAAAATATTTTCATTATATTTGATAAAGCGATTTTTCTAAAAATTCATCAATTTCTCCGTCTAAAATCTTATCTGGATTAGAGCTTTCAAAGTTCGATCTATTATCTTTAACTAATCTATATGGTTGCAGCACATAGGATCTTATTTGGTGCCCCCAACCTATTTCAGATTTTGATGACTCTGCATTTTCATTTTCTTTTTCTTT